>DAORIW010000015.1:0-22146 GCA_035438725.1 bacterium
TAATAATTAAATAATATATGAAAAAAATTGTATTTGTGCCCGCTTTACTTTTCATTCTGGTTTTGTCAGGATGTAACGGTACTAATAAAACAACTTATTATAACGATAGTAATAATGCTACGGGGAATCAACAGGCGGCTGAGCCTGCACCCGTAGTTAATAATCAAACTCCTATGACCCCTCCAAATGATTCGAAAGAAGATTTGACCAAGGTATATTCTGGTGCCACATTAGTGACGAGCCAAGGTAATATTGAATTGGCCTTTTATCCAGAATCACCTGTAACTGTTAATAATTTTTTAACATTAGCTAAAGAAGGTTTTTATGACGGAACGCTGTTTCATCGAGTTATTCCTGATTTTATGATTCAGGGAGGTGATCCGAACTCTAAGAATCCTGATCGTACCACTCATGGTATGGGTGGACCGGGTTATGCTTTTGCTGATGAATTTAATAATCATAAATTAGTTCGCGGTTCTTTAGCGATGGCAAACTCCGGACCAAATACTAATGGATCTCAGTTCTTCATTGTGACGCTTAAGGAAACTCCGTGGCTCGACGGTAAACATACTAACTTTGGCTATGTAGTTTCCGGTATGGACGTCGTCGATAAGATTGAAAAAGTAGCGGTTGATGGTAATGATCATCCCGTTGATGATGTAAAGATTGAGAAGATTGAGTTAAAAAAGAAATAGAAAGAGTCATAAAGTTATAAGGTCGGAAGGTTATAAAGTGATATTTTCAGTAGTAAGTACTTTAAGTATGCTTTATAACTTTAAACTTTATAACTTTTTACTCTTAGGGCTTATGGTACAGTGGTAACACACCGCATTCGCATTGCGGAGACGCGAGTTCGATTCTCGCTAAGTCCACCATATGTGAGGATTTTGATAGACAAAGTCCTCGAAAAGCCTTATAGAATAAGAGATTATAGTAGTTCGATATGAGGTGGACTATATTTACGTTTTTACTTATACTCCCTATATATGTCAGTTTTAGAAAAAAACACCTTTTTCGACATTAATAAACTCCCTTCTGAAAAGGGGCTTCTTTTATTTGGACTCTCAATGAATAAATTAGGTAATCGTCAGAATCCGGAGCAGTGTGTAGATGACATTCGTACTTTTTCTCCTTCTAAAATAAGTAAGCCATTAGTTGGACTTAATTTTATCTATAGCGATTTTCTATATTTATATAGTGATAAACCAGCTCCAGAACTAAAGGACTCTTTCATGCATCAAGTTATTAATCATAAAAATGGCGTCCAGAAGATATTAGAAAAAAATCATCTAAATTTTCAAATCCAGCATGCATTTAACTTCATGGTGTGGAATCAGTTGTATGTTGGGACTAATGATTTTAATCACTTATTTGATAAATTGAAGAAAATATATCAAGAAGACAAATTATTCCAGAGATATATACAAGAAGATTGTGAAACCTATAGACAGGAAATGAAAGATAATCAAATTAATTTCTTCTTAGAAGAAATGTTAATGTTTTATTTGCTTATTAAAAATAAGATTAAACTCCCTAATGAATATATTGAAGGTCAACAGAAGTGGATACTACTCTGTTATCCTGGTAAACCTCTGAAGAGTACAATTTATATGTTTCAACTAAATCCCTTCAATTTAGACTGGAAAGAAAGTCCCTATCAAAATGCTCATTACGATCTTGAAGCCAAGCAGTTAATTGATATGATGCGAGTTGATTTAGAAACATATTAAAGTAATATTGTATGTCTTTAATTTGGCAATTAATCATAGGACTTGGTGTCCCCACACTTACTGCGTATCCCGCGTTTGCCTTTTATGGAAGCGACAAAATTTCAAAGTCTTCCTAGCGTATGGAAACCGTTTTGTCCTTGATTTCTGTGTTCGAGTCGATTCTTTCTTTGTCGCCCAAAATCTTTTTCGGATTCGAGTCGGTTCATAATATATCTTTATGAATGGGATGGCAAAGAAGGGATATTTAGATCTGAAAAAGCAAAAGTAATATGTGAATTTTTTAAAAAAATAAAGGACACTGAGTGAGTGCCCTTTTGTTTAAACAGGATTATTACTTTCTTGTTAAATTAAAATAACAATCATTTGTTAATGTAAAACTAATTCCTAATTTTTCTGAAAGCTTTTCATTTAACTCATCAACTTCTTTTTGAGTAAAAATAAAGTCTTCAATGGAATTGGTGTTGAAATCGATCCAATCGCGCTCAAGCCCGATTAGAAATTGCGATAACCTCCATGAAAAATTTTTTATTGGAGAATCACCGCAAAAATCCTCCATTTGGCACCCGTCAGTAACGGTACCATGAAGCATTACTTTAGCGAAAGGAGTTTTAGAATTTCTGAAAATCATATTGAGTTTACCGAGAACGGATTTATACATTCGTCTACTTTGTGACTCTAAATTCTTTTTTTCATCCTTAAGAATTGCTTCAAGATTCTCAATTTTCTGTTGGTTTTTTTTAAATTGCTGTATTTTTTGATCAATTTTTTTATCCATCTTATTTTATTTTTAATTTTTTGTGAATTTAGAAAGTTCAAAGGTTTAAAATACTATAGCACGAAACCTTGACTTTTGCAAGTATTTCGGGTAAATTGAGACAAAATTCAGAATAGTTCCTAAACAATTTAAAAAACTAAAAATGCAGAAAAATATCATTTTTACAGGACAACCAGGTGTAGGTAAGTCTACCTTACTTGAGAATATTATTAATACAGGAAGAATTACCCATAACATTCATGGATTTCTAACAGAAGAAATGTTGAGAAACACTGGTGAGAGAATAGGGTTTAAAATTAATGGTGAGGTAATTGCCCATAAAGAGATGCAGACCTCAATACGTGTTGGTAGTTATGGTGTTAATCCTACGAAAATTGACACGATGGTTTGTTTTACTGATTTATTATGCCCCTCATCCAGAACGGCTCCCGAAAGAATTCTTTTTTGGATGAAATTGGAGAAATGCAACTTAAGTCAGAAAAATTTAAAAAACTGGCAAAAAAATTTCTTGACGAGAGAAATATTTTTCTTGCAACCTTATCATCCGTGTACCATAATCGCTTTACTAATGCTATTAGAAAAAGAAGTGATGTGACTTTGATTGAGGTAACAAAGGAAAACCGCGAAGAATTAACCAGCACATTACCTGATTTGATTGAAAAGTTACATCATGAAGAAATTTTAATCAAAATCAAAAAATATACATGGCTTGCAGATGAAAAGTAGTTTCCTTAAAGCACACAAAAGCACACACGATTTATAAAATTGGAGAGTGCTTTTTTCTTTGTCGCTTGTCAAAAAAACTTTCCAGAGAGACGTTTTAGCGGGCGGAAAATACTATTAATTCTTCTTGAAGAAAGTTCGTTGAAGAGGTATAATTAATCCACTATATGAAACCTCAACCAAAAAAAGTAAAACGTGAACTCGAAAAAACCTATTTAAGTGTTATCGAAAATAGTGTTGGTTCTAAAATGTTTAATAATTTTTATGCCAAGGTTTCGAATCAATCAAAAAATGTGACGGAGGGTGGTCGACTGTCCTGTGCCTTTTTTGTTTCGGGCATATGTCGAATTTTTAATTTAACTAACGATATTCATGGAACGGTTGAAGGCACCTTAATCGATCTTAAAAAGAATGGTTGGAAGAGAGTAGAAAAACCAAAGCCAGGTAATATTATTATCTGGGAACCAGACGCCACTCTTAAACATAATATACACCCCCATATTGGTTTTTATTATGGTTCTCAGAAAGCAATTAGTAATAGCAGTCAGAAAAAGAAAATTGTAATTCATCACTGGACGTATGGTGTTACAAAAAATAAACCCAACCAAACTATTAGAATAATATTAGCTTACCCATTTTAATAAACTCCTCTCATCTTTTATTAGGTTGAAATAAAGTCATTTTACGCGTATGATGACTTATATGAATACAAAAAAAGAAGTAAATAAAAAAAGAAAAGAAACCTTTGCCCAAGGTTTGCTACAGTTTTTAAAAAAATATTCAGTTATTGGTTTGGCGATTGGTGTGATAACTGCTGATGCTTCAAAAAGTCTTGTTGATTCTTTAGTGAAGGGAGTATTTACACCGTTTATAAAATTAATAGTCCCTGGTGATTTTACTAACTTAACATATACAATCCGTGGAGTCGATTTTGATATTGGGTCTATCTTGAGTTCAGCGCTTACTTTTATTATCATTATGACTTTTCTTTATTTCATCATTAAAACGTTATTGAAAAATGATGACCTACTCGAAAAGAAATAATTAATTAATTTCTTATATGATGATTTTTCTTAAATGGTTAATCTCGACCGTAGCAATTATGTTTACGAGCTACCTTTTACCAGGAGTTGCCTTGACGGGCTTTTGGGCGGCTCTATGGGTAGCATTGTTTCTTGGTTTAGTTAATACCTTTATTAAGCCGTTATTGATTCTTCTGACATTACCAATAAATATTTTGACGCTTGGACTATTCACGTTTGTTATTAATGCCTTACTGATTCTATTGGCCTCCTCTGTAATCGATGGCTTCTCGGTTAGTGGATTCTGGGTAGCGTTATTGTTTAGTATTATTTTGTCTCTCTTTAATTATTTGCTTAATAGTTTATTCGGAAACGACAATTAATTTGTTTTTACTAATAGGTTATACTTCGGTATATGTAGACTGAGTTCGGTTATTATCACTTCGATCGTATGTTATTAAAAAAAAGAATGAGGTATTCGCTTATTTTTCTAATGCTTATGGGTGTTAGTTTTATAACAACTGAAACTGCAGATGCCTCAACCGCCAGTCGTTTATCAGGGCGAATTTTATTAAGTGTCGGTCAAAATGGCGAAGCCTGGTACGTTAATCCAACTAATCTGAAGCGTTATTTTTTGGGTCGCCCTACTGATGCTTTTTCTATTATGCGCCAGCTGGGCGTCGGTATACGTGAGGTTGATTTTGAAAAAATTGCCTCAGTTGATTTACCTATTTCAGGAGATATGGTCTTAGCTAAGCAGCTATCTGGTAAAATTATTTTAGAAGTTGAGAGAAATGGCGAGGCCTGGTATATTAATCCAGTTAATTTACGAAAGTATTATTTGGGTCGTCCCGATGATGCTTTTTTAATTATGCGGCAATTAGGTTTAGGTATTAGTGTTCGTGATTTAACATATATCCCTAAGGCGTTTCATACCACCGCACGTAATACATATAGTAGTCATGATCGAAAAACTGTTACTACTTTTTCTGGAACTTTTACCGTAGATATTATTACTATTGATTTAAGTAATCCAAAATTAAAAATAAAAACCTTAGCGGCGGCTGATGGAAATTGCGCGGCTCACTGTCCAGCAAAAGCAGTTGCGGAATATTATGAACGAGGTAAAGGATTCGCGGCCATTAATGGCACGTACTTTGATACGAGTGCCGCTAAGCGTAATTATTATTTTTTCCCTTTTTATGATTCTCTTAAGAAGATATTTATAAATACTAATCAATTAATATATCCAACGACTGGACCAATGATGGCTTTTGATACCAATAATAAATTTTATTATTTTAGCGATAGTCGTGACTTCAAGAGCGTTGAATATTTTGAAGCGACCCACGGTGTTACGCTTCAAGCTGCTTTTGGAAATAAACCTCGTTTAATTGAAGGAGGTCTTAATTATTTAATTGATTGGGAAGTGGATGAAAATCAACGGACGGTTAAGGCTTTACGGACGGCTATCGGCTACAAAGACAATAAGCTATACTTGGTAGTAGCTAAAGCTGCTACCGTTCCAGAGTTAGGCGAAATAATGATTAATCTTGGGGGTTCGTATGTTATTAATTTAGACGGTGGTTATTCGACTGCTTTAATTTATGATGGTGAGCATATTTTTGGCCCTGGAAGGAATGTTCCTAATGCCATTGTTTTTTCTGAAGAATAAATTATTATCTTACTATTATGATAGAGACCTATAAAGAACAATTTAAAACTAATGGTGAAATAACCTTAAAAGTAAAGGTTCATGCTCAAACACGAGAAACACGAATTAAATCAGTTTTAACAGACGGCGTTATTAAAATTGACATTCAGGCCACCCCGGAAAAGGGGAAGGGAAATGAGGCTTTGTGTAAGTTTTTAAGTGAAGAGTTTGAAGTGCCAGTTTCTAGTATTCAGATAGTAATGGGTAAGTTTTCGGCCGATAAGACGGTAAAAATTACAATTTAATATATTTTTAAACTTTATATAAAAGAATGGTTATGTAGCCATTCTTTTAAAATAAAAATTTAGAAAATAGTTCCTAAGGAGTTATTCGGTAAATAGTTCGTGGGAAAGGGATTGCTTCCCGAATGTGTTGAAGGCCACAAATCCACGCGGTGATGCGTTCAAGTCCAAAACCAAAGCCACCGTGGGGAACAGTGCCATATTTTCGTAAATCAAGATACCATTGATAGTCTTCAACTTTTAGACCGAATTCAAGAATTCGTTCTTTTAATATTTCATAATCGTCTTCACGCTGAGAGCCACCGATAATTTCGCCATAGCCTTCGGGAGCTAGTAAATCTGCACCGAGAACTCTGCTCTCATCCTGTGGATCTCGTTTCATGTAAAAAGCTTTTACCTCAGCTGGATAGTGAGTAATAAAAATAGGGTTATCATATAACTTAGTAAGCATCGTTTCATCATCCGCCCCGAGATCATCTCGATCTTTAATATCAGAGCCAAGCTCTTTGAGTTTAGCCACCGCTTCGGCATGAGTTAGACGATAAAAAGGTTTTATAATATTTTCTAAAGGTTTGATGTCCCGTTCAAGAATCTCTAATTCAGGTTTATTAGTTTTTAGAACAGCTTGGGTCATGTAACGAATTAAATTTTCTTGGAGATTTAAATTATCTTCAAGATTAGAAAAGGCAATTTCGGCGTCCATCATCCAAAATTCTGTTAAGTGACGGCGAGTTTTTGATTTTTCAGCTCGGAAGGTAGGTCCAAAGTCAAAGACACGACCATGCGCGTAGATAGCCGCTTCAATATAGAGCTGACCGGTTTGTGAAAGGTAGGTTGTTTCGTCAAAATACTGAACCTTAAATAGATCGGTGGTATTTTCGCCGGCATTGGCCGTAATAATGGGCGAATCAATTTTAGTAAAATTTTCTTGACCCAAGAAATCATAGGTGGCTCGAATAAGGGTATCGCGAATTTTTTGAATGGCCCATTGTTTTTGGGAACGTAACCAGAGGTGACGATTATCTAATAAAAAATCTATTCCATGGTCTTTGTTGGAAATGGGATATTCTTCAGCAATCTGAAAGTAAGAAAAATCCTGAACCTGAATTTCATATTCTTCTTTTTTTGGATGCTTAGTAACTCGACCGATAATTGAGACTGAAGATTCCTGGGTTACTTTTTGTGCGGCCTCCCATTTTTCCGGTGAGAGTTCATCAGAAGAAAGAATAACCTGACAAAAACCCGAACCATCTCTAATTTGCCAAAAGGCGATCTTGCCGGAAGATCGAAAATTATATACCCAACCGTTGAGGGTAACTTCGTCACCAACTTTCGTCGCTAGGTTTTTTATAAGGGTAGTATGTGTCATAGAATAAGTTGTCTTCAATCATAGCAGTTTAAGGCCTATAAATCAAGTATTTATAGCGAAAAAAGATGATTAATAGAGGTAGTCTGTTTCGGAATTTGGCTTTGAACTGGTATGATGAAGAGATGCAGGTGATGAGAAAAATCAGGTATATATGGATAGGGATCTTGGGGACAATAGTTCTCAGTTTATTGTATGTGGCCATTGTACCGTTCGGCGAAATTTCCTACCAGACTGATTTTTCAAAATATTACTATTTTATTAGTGATTTTTCGCCATTAGAGCGTTTGCAAGCTAATGCTCAAAAAATAAAAAGAATTATTGTCAGTGAACCGGTTTATTTTTTTGTTCGTCCGCCCCGCGCTTTCGAGACCGTAGCGGTCACTGCTCATTTTACTAATCCAGCGTCGCTGATAGAAATTGGAATTTGTCGCGATCAAACAGCTTGGAATTTTGAACGTCAACCTTTTTATTTTGAGAAATTAGAACAGTTAGTGAAGAGTCAAAATACCCTTATTGAAAAAGATCTTATATTATGGCAAAAAGAAAAAAAGTATGACTCTATTAGTGACTTCATAAAAAATCCACCTCGGGCAGAAGATTTTGCCTTATATAATTTTAATATAACTCCCTCACTTCTTCTTCCCGATTACACATCACTACCTGAACCTAAAATGTATTCACTCGGAATTCGTGGTAATTATATATTATTAACCTATAGTAATGGTGATCCGATTGAGATGAATTTTTCTTTAAAGAATACGAGTGACTCAAAAACAAGTCAGACAGTAACTTTTAATCTTTATAATACTAAAAATGAAGTTATAGAGTCAGAAAAATTTAACTTTCCCTTAAACGATCAACAATCTAAAATTATCTTTGAGAAAAAAATTAAGACAAAAAACCTTATACCCGGAGCCTATCGACTGGAGTTTATTGCTGGAAATGATTTTGTTACTGAGAGCGTAACGACGACGCAAAGTCGTTTGGCTTTTTTAAATCGACTATGGCTAACAGACGCTTCACGAACTCATTTTTCTATGTTCAGTGATTCCACGAATATTCAGGTTCAAACCCTGAACCCGAAAAGTGTGCAAACTATTTTTGTCGGTGGAGAAAAAATTGATTTGACTGAAACATATAAGCAATTCTCACATATTTTGAAAAATCAAAATCGAGAGATTAAAGAAATAAAATTAGAGCATGATGATATTATTATTGCTGGTGATGGAGTTTTCACTTTTGCTTCTTCAGATATTATTAATCCTTTTCCACGACAATTTACAAATAAAACTATTCTAGAAAAATCGGATATTGATTATGTGTTAGCTCACTATCAGCCGATTGGAAGTCAGGCGCCGTATACTCGAACCGTAGTTTTTAATGTTTCCCCGTTCTGTCATGACCGACGGGGTCTGCCTTTTATTATTGCGGCTCCTGATATTGAAACTCAAGAACCAGTGGAAGTAACTTCGCTCGATATAACGTTTAAGGGTCGAACGTTGTCAAATTATTTAAAGAAGCTTTTTAGTAACTAACACTATGGAAGATTTTCGGTATCACGTATTAAAAGAGACGTATCTCGCGTTGTCCACCTTTTTAGGAGTTTTCATAATCTTAGAAATTATTAAGCCGGGATTAATCCTTGGATATCTTAATCTTAATTTTTGGTTGTTTTTTTGGGCGGTAAATGTTATTATTCTCTTATATTATAAGAAAAACTAAGGAGTTTATAATATTATTGTTAACATATATTATTTAGTCTACATATGGAAAAAACTATTTTTTCGAAGATCGCTAGTCATGAAATTCCCGCTCATATTGTTTGGGAGGATGAGCATTTTATTGCCTTTTTAGATATATTACCGATGGCCTTGGGTCATGTGATTGTTATTCCTAAAGAAGCCTATCCTTCACTTGAAGCGATGCCCCTTGATTTATTGGGCAACTACTTAATGGTTGTACAAAAAATAGGCGGCGCTATTTTTAAAGGTTTGAATGTTACTGGGTACCGTTTATTCATGGATAATGTTGAAAAATCAGATGCCACAAGCGAACATATTTTACATGTTCATTTTCATGTGGTGCCTCGTCAAGATGGTGACGGCCTCGATGTTCGACCTCAGGGAACGTATGAAGACGGTCAAGCAGAAGAATACGAAGAAAAGATTAAAGCGGCCTTAGTTTAATATGCGAGTTTTGGTAACGGGGGGTGCGGGATTTATTGGTTCGCATTTTATCCGTTATTGGCTTGAGCACCATCCCGCTGATACTCTTCTAAATCTTGATGCTTTGACGTATGCCGGTCATCCGGAAACTATTAAAGACTTCGAAAAAAATCCTCGCTATACATTTATCAAGGGAGATATAATAGATTCGTCCATCGTTAATGCGTTAGTGGCGGACTGTGATTTAATTGTTCATTTTGCCGCTGAAACACATGTTGACCGTTCGATTAATTCCAGTCGTTCTTTTATTGATACAAATATTGTAGGTACAGTCGTTTTACTGGAGGCAGCTAAAAATGCTCCTAAGCCACCTCATTTTCATCATGTATCGACTGATGAAGTTTTTGGTTCGTTAGGAATAGGCGACTCTAAATTTAATGAACAAAGCTCATATGATCCCCGAAGTCCGTATAGTGCTTCTAAGGCTGCCTCAGATCATTTAGTACGGGCTTATTTTCATACCTATGGATTACCGATAACTATTTCAAATTGTAGTAATAATTACGGACCGTATCAGTTACCGGAGAAATTAATTCCTCTATTCATTACTAACATATTAAATAATAAGAAACTCACTCTCTATGGTAGTGGTGATAATATTCGTGATTGGTTGTATGTTGTGGATCATATTAGAGGCATTGAAGCAATTATTGAAAAAGGGAAAATAGGTGAAACGTATTGCTTAGGTGGAAATAACGAGTTAACCAATAAAGAAATTACAAATTATATTTTGGAAAATTTTAAGGCCTCACAAGATATAGTAGAACATGTTTCTGATCGACCGGGTCATGATTTTCGCTATGCCATAGATTATACACGAGCCGAAAGAGAATTAGGTTGGCGGCCGATAACTGAGTTTGAAGCAGGTCTTTCGGAAACGATACAGTGGTATCGTGATAATCGTGGGTGGTGGGAGCCATTAGTGATTAAAACACAGGTATGAAAATATTATTACTGGGAGCCCAGGGTAATTTGGGAACAGCTTTTTTAGAAAAAGCCAACGAGTATCCGGATCATATTTTTATTGGTTGGGATAAAAATGATATCGACGTGACGGATCGTGCGTTAATAATGAAAAAAGTTGCTGATTTAAAACCGGATGTAATAATAAATACCGTGGCTTTTAATGATGTGGATGGATCTGAAAATAATCTTCAGGCTGGTAAAAGTGCTGAAGAATTAAATTGTAACCTAGTTAAAAATTTAGCTGATTTAGCCTTGGAGCATAATTGTTTGCTTATTCATTATTCTTCGGAGTATGTTTTTGCTGGCGATCAGGTGGAAGGGTATGATGAAGAAGCTGAAGTAAATCCTTTAAATACATATGGTATAAGTAAAGCCAAAGGAGAAAAGGAAATTATTTCTTTGAGTGGTCGCGGTTTACGATGGTATCTAATTCGTACCGCACGTTTATTTGGTAAAAAGGGACAGGGAGCGAACGCTAAACCGAGTTTTTTTGAATTGATGTTGGAGCTTTCTCGTACTAAAGATAAGCTTACGATAGTGAGTAATGAAAGCGGGTCTTTTACTTATACAATGGATTTAGTTGAAGCGACAATGAATTTACTCCACAGTGGTGATAGTTTTGGTATATATCATTTGGTTAATGACGGAGTGGCTAGTTGGTATGAAGCGGCTGATTATTTTTTTAAGAAGTGTGGTTCGGTAATTGCCATCGAAGCGATAGAGGGAGAAAGTTTTTCTAGACCAGCTCGTCGACCAAAAAATTCTCGACTCTTAAATACTAAACGACCACTTCTGAGAAGCTGGCAAGCGGCAATTGACGAATATATCACCACGTTGTAAGGTTTTAGGGTTTAATAATACTTTATGAAAGGAATTATTCTTTCCGGGGGCAAGGGTTCACGACTAATGCCCTGTACTAATGTTACAAGTAAAGGCTTACTACCGGTCTATAACCGACCGATGATTTATTATCCGCTTAATACGTTATTACGGGCGGGGATTAAAGATATATTAATAATCATAAGTCCTGATCATTCCGACCATTATCAAAAATTATTAGGTGATGGAAAAGAGTTTGGTTGCCACATTAGTTATGCGATTCAAGCTGAGCCGCGGGGTATCGCTGATGCGTTTATTATTGGTGAAAAATTTATTGGCGGCGATAATGTTACATTAATTCTCGGTGATAACTTATTTGTTGACGACATGTCTGAGGCCATAAAAAGTTTTAAAAATGGTGCACGAATATTTGCTAAGCCTGTTCCCGATCCGGAACGGTTTGGGGTAGTGGAAATTGATAGTCAAGGCCGAGCAATCTCGATTGAAGAAAAACCTCTCCAACCTAAAAGTAATCTGTGTATTACCGGTTTATATATTTACGATCAACAAGTCGTTGAAGTAGCAAAAGGAATTACCTTAAGTGAGCGTAATGAATTAGAAGTTACTGATTTACATCGGTGGTACATGGAAAAAAAGCAACTTGATGTAAAAATGATTAGTGAGGAATGGATTGACGCCGGTACGTTTGAGAGTTTGTATGCCGCTCAATCCCTTGGTCGTGATAAACTGCAAGCGCAGATGATAATTTAACTGGTATGCATGGTAGTAATAATACGGAAAAAGTCTGGGTAGGTTTTATAACCTACGGAGAGATCACGGCTCCGTATTTACCATATTTTTTGCAAAGCCTGTATCATCAGACATATACAAATTTGGAAATTGTTTGTTTTGATAATACTCCGGAAGCTATTAATGAAAATACAGAAATTTTAGAAGCTCATTCTGAAATAACCGTGTTTCGTGAAGATGGAAACACTGGCTTTAGTCATGCTTATAATGTATTGCTTAATAAAGCACGGGCGGCTCATGCTCGCTATTTTCTTATCATTAATCCCGATACACTTCTTGAGCCTGATGTAATTGACCGTTTGGTTTCAAGCTTAGAAGCTAATCCTCATTACGGTTCCGTTTCTCCAAAAATACATCGTTGGAATTTTACGGCTCGAACGAAAACATCTTACATTGATAGCTGTGGCTTAGTTTTAAAAAATGGTTTACAATTTAGCGATTTAGGTCAAGGCGAAGAAGATCGTAGTCAATATGATGCAAATTTAATTATGGGTGCCTCAGGGGCGGCGGGTTTATTTAGACTAGAAGCCTTAGCGGTAGTGGCTGAAAACGGAAAGTATTTTGATGAATATTTTTTTATGTATAAGGAAGATTGTGATTTAGCCTATCGTTTAAATGTATATGGATATACGGCGAAGCTTGTTCCGCAGGCACTCGTGTATCATGATCGAACGGCGACCGGTGGTAGTTTTTGGCAACGTTTTGCTCATCGTCATGGACGCTCAAAAGTAGCTAATCGTTACAGTTTTATTAACCAACATTTTTTATATATCAAATATTGGTCAAGGCAGGAAATATCGGGAAAGTTAAAGATTCTTATCTGGGTGTGTATTCGTTTTTTCGAAGCCTTAATTTTAGAACAATACTTATTAGGCAGTTATCCTTTTATCTTAAAGGGATTAAAAGTTTTAAAAAAATATTAAGAAACGATTATATATGAATTTTTCAATTATTATTGTTTCCTGGAATACTAAAGAGAAGTTACGCGAAAATCTCTTGGCCCTATCTTACAGTAGTCAAGTTGTCAGTCGAGAAATTATTGTTATTGATAATGCCTCTGAAGACGGGACAGTGGCGATGGTTCAAACAGAGTTTCCGGAAGTGATCTTGATACGTAATCAAGAAAATATCGGTTTTGCTAAGGCTAGTAATCAAGGCTTACGAGTAGCGACGGGAGATTTTTTAATTTTGCTTAATCCCGACATGAAAATTTTAACTGATACGTTAGTTAATTTAAAAAAGTGGCTTGACGATAATCCACAGGCTGATGTTACCGGTATCACCTTGATTGATGAGCATAACAGTTTATTACCACAGGTGCGGAAGTTTCCTTCGGTTTGGACCCAGTTAGCCATTGTTCTTAAGCTCCCTCATCTTTTTCCTCAGATTTTGCATAATTATCTACAGGTCGATTTTGACTATAATCAGTCGGCGATAGTTGATTCAATACGAGGTGCTTTCTTTGTCATTAGTCGTTCAGCACTCAGTAAATATGGATATTTAGATGAACGTTATTTTTTATGGTTTGAAGAAGTCGATTATTGTAAAACGGTAAAAGAAAAAGGAGGAGAAGTTTGGTATACGCCTGTGGCTCGAGCTATTGATTATGTCGGACAAAGTTTTTCTCAATTACCTCGAGTGACTAAACAAAAATATTTTCGTAATAGTATGGTCTCATACTTTAAAAAATGGTATCCTTATTGGCAGGGTGAAATAATTTCGTTAGGCTGGGAAATTGCCGAAGCGATTGTTAGTATAGGTGATATATGTAATATAAAGCCACGAACTAAAACGTAATATATTATCATGTCAAAAAATCTAGCCGTTATTATTAGTCCGAATTATAAGGATTATGCCACCACCTATTTAGTGGAGTGCTTAGATAGTCTGAAGCTTCAAAGTTATCAGGATTTTACTGTATATATGGTTGATAATGAGACGACTGAAGAAAGTTATAGGTTTTTAAAAAATGCCGCCCCCGAAGCTCAAATTATTCGCTGTGTAAAAAATGAAGGTTTTGCTGGTGGTAATAATCGAGCCCTCGAGGATGTTTTAAAAAATAATTACCAGTATGTTTTTTTAGTAAACATGGATACGATTAGTGAAGTAGACTGCTTAGAAAAATTAATCGAGACCATGCATACACACCCTGAAGCCGGAGCAATTCAAGCGCGCCTTATGCTCTATCCGAAAACTGATCTAATAAATAGTATCGGTAATGAAACTCATTTTCTGGGATTTGGATATTCAAAAGGTTATCAGGAAAAGTTTTCTGAAATATATAATAGTATACAAGAGATTACCTACCCGTCGGGAGCGGCCGTGTTACTTCGGGTTGCAGCTCTAAAAGAGGTTGGATTATTTGATGAAGAAATGTGGATGTATAACGAAGATCAAGATTTAGGTTGGCGACTGTGGTTAGCAGGATATCAGTGTTTGATAGCCCCTCAGGCGATTGTCTATCATAAATATGAGTTTAGTCGCTCAATCCAAAAATATTATTGGATGGATCGAAACCGAATTATAACCATTTTAAAAAATTATTACTGGTTAACATTGGTATTGATTATACCGGCATTTATTGTGATGGAAGGCGGTTTAGTTTTATTTTCAATTCAATCTGGATGGTTCAAAGAAAAATTAGATGTTTGGAAATATTTTTTGTCTTTGAAAAATTGGCAGCTGATTCTTAAAAAACGCCACCAGATTCAAAGAACACGAAAACTGCCGGAAAAGAAAATACTTTCCTTAATTACGGGAAAGATATGGTACCAAGAAATTGGTAGTTGGAAGTTAAAAGTAGCTAATCCAATATTTGAATTATATTGGTTCATAGTTCGAGCCTTAATTATATAGGTATACATGAGGGTGATGGACAAGCCTTCGTATATTACTTATCATGATCTGCATGGATATTAGTATTGTTATTGTTAATTATAAAAGCAAAGGATTGACTCTTAATTGTATTAAATCAATTGAAGAGGCTCATTTTGGGCATCTTGAGCACGAAACTATTGTTGTTGACAATAATTCTGGCGATCAAATAACGGAAATCTTAGCTTGGCAACATCCAGGAGTTATTTTTGTCCAGAGTTTGGTAAATAGAGGAATGGGAGGAGGTAATAATATTGGCATCAAGCGGGCCCGTGGAAAGTATATCGTTGTTATGAATCCCGATACCTTAGCTCTGAGAGATACATTTACTCAATTATATGACTTCATGGAGAATAATCCTCGGGTTGGGATTGTTGGTCCAAAACAATTTAATCCCGATCGTACGGTTCAGGAGTCTCGATATCGTTACCCAAAAGTTTTGACGTTATTGTATCGTCGAACATTTTTAGGGCGATTATCTTTTGCTAAAAAAGCAATCAAAGATTTTTTAATGGATGATGTTAGTAAAGAAACACCCCATGAAGTAGATTGGTTACTCGGCTCTTGTCTATTTATTCGTGCTCAAGCTTTGAAAGAAGTTGGTTTTTTCGATGAAAGATTTTTTTTGTATTTTGAGGATACCGATTTATGTCGTCGGTTCTCAGAAAAAAAATGGAAAGTGATGTACTACCCATTAGCTCAGATTATTCATAACCATAACCGAGCGAGTGCCCATAATCCGTGGTATACATTTTTTCTTAATCGCGCGAGTCGGCGTCATCTCGTTTCTTGGATTATGTATCTATTAAAATGGTCAACTAAAAAATCGCCTCTTTCTAGAAGCTAAGATGGAAGATGCCAAATTGATTATTATATTCACCAATAAAATATAAACTATCATTGTCAATCATCAACAGGGTGGTTATTTTTTTTATATCTAGTAATTGGGTTGATTGATTAAAATTATAATCGCCAAGGGGACGAACATTAATAGCTTGGGCAGTGGTATAGAGAAGTTCATTATCTGAGGCTAAGGTGGCTATGCCAATAACTGGTTGACTTAAACGAGAAACCAATTTTTCATTATTATTATTCCATTGTCTAATTTCAAAAGGAGTAGCATAAAGCAGGCTATCTCCTTGCCAACGTCCTACAGAATAGTCTTTCGCTACGGCTGTTAAGCGTGGAGAGAAGAATAAAGGCAACGGTTGTTCAATCCAGTATAAATCCCGATTAGTTGTCTCGAGTAAAAGGACTTTATTTTTTTCGGGAAGAAAATGATATTTTCCGGCTGGCAAAACGGCTGTGGTCTGTCGATTCGGTGAGCTTAGATTAAAGGCGACTAGTTCCGATTGATTTTGAGCTCTAAAAACAAGATAGAGATGTCGCCCACTAATTGTATAATCTAATAAGTCCTGCCCGACAAGAAGTGTTTTTAAATCACTTGCTATTTCGTTGGTACTATCTATAAAGTTATACCGATGGAGTTGATTTTTTTCGATGTAATAAATTAAATCATTATTTTCATCATCGAAACGAATGAATGATGGTTTTGGGATTATTTTTTCTGTTAGTCGACTGACAATATTTCCAGAACGGTTAAAAATATAGTCTTCATTTATAATGAAATTTTCTTGGTCGTTTGACCAAATAATTTCTGAAGTAATTGGAGATTCCAAAGTCTGTATAAATTCTTTTTGTTCCGGGACTTGATAGATTACTAGTTTTTTTTCTGAAATAGTTACGACCGTCCGTCCATCCGGCGAAGACTCAATTTTTAGAATACTATCAAGGCTATGAGTTAATTCAGGAATTGAGTTTTTAAAGAGTCGAATTGGTCCCATGTTAGCAACTTCATTAGCCTTAAGAATTATTTTTTCTTCCCATGATATATAACCATTTCGTTCCAAACGAATAGTGTATGATCCTGGTGCAAGATTACTTAATTTAGCAGGAGTTACGGGCGGTGTTGTTTTTCCAAAAATACGATTTAAAAAAAGAAGTGGTTTTTTGTCATTTAAAAAGATATTGGCATTAGCTGGCTCGCTTTTAATAAGAATCGAAGCAGTCTTTTGTATTTCCAATCTTTGCCAATTAATAGTACGGCCGGTTGCGAATAAAACGGCGAATGGAGAAACAAGAATAAATAAAAAAATAAAGAAATAGAAGAGCAGTCGTCGTTGTTGTAATGACATATAATGAGCTACTCAGCTCGGGTGATGTTAACGCCAATTTTTTTCAAACGGCTTTCAATATGTTCGTAGCCTCGTTCAATTTGATATATATTATCAATTTTAGTAGTTCCTTTAGCAATAATACCGGCAATAATCATTGAAATTCCGGCTCGAAGATCGGGTGAAGTTAAGGACCGACCATGGAGCGGGGTCGGACCTTGTACCACTACGCGGTGCGGATCACACATGGTAATATTGGCGCCCATCTGAGTTAACATGTCCGTAAAGAGTAGGCGACGGTCATAAATTGTTTCATGAATCAATGAAGAACCCTCAGCTTGAGTCATTAAGACAGTAAAGGGGGATTGAAGATCAGTTGGAAAACCCGGATACTCATGGGTTTTTAAATTATAGGCTTTGAGTTTTTTTGGAAAAGTAGTAATTTTTAAATAATCTTTTCCCGTAGTATAGCCAATCCCTAGTTTACTAAAGATAGTAAGAAGAGATTCAATATGATTTGGGTGACAATTATTAATAGTAAGTGGTGAGCGAGCGGCGGCTGATAAAATAGCAAAAGTACCGGTTTCAATTCGGTCGGGAATAACATTAAAATGGCCGCCGTTAAGTTTTTTTACTCCTTTGATGGTAATTGTGGGAGTTCCCGCACCAGAAATTTTAGCGCCGGCTTTATTTAAAAATTGAGCTAATTCAATAATTTCCGGTTCCATGGCACAATTTTGTAACGTGGTGATTCCCTCAGCTAACGTCGCCGTCATCATTATACTTTCAGTACCGGTAACACTTATTGTTGTAAAGAAATAAGAAGCTCCGCGAAGTTTTTTAGCTTTCAAATAGTATAGATTATTTTTCAAAGTAATTTCCGCACCTAATTTTTTATAACTATCTAAAAAAATATCAATCGGACGAGTTCCCGCACCAATAACACAGCCCCCGGGATGAGGAAAAATTGCTTCGCCGGTTCGTGCAAGTAGCGGACCGGCGAACATAATAGAGGCTCGAAACTTATTAGCTAGCTCTGGGTCAATATCATGACGAGATATTTTAGGAAGGTGGAGCGAAGTTTTGTGGTCGGTATTAATTTTACCGCCTAAGGAAGTAAATACCTCGAGCGACCGTTTAACATCTTCAACGTCAGGTAGATTAGAAATAGTTACCGGACCCTGACAGAGTACGGCGGCGGGTATAATTTTCAAAGCAGAATTCTTAGCTCCGCCGACGGAAATTTCACCTTTTAATGACTCCTGACCTTTTATGATAAAGAAAGACATAGTGACTATTAGTGTAGCTGAAGAACTGTTTTTTTTCAAATTATATATGATATACTATATACCTATGGATATAAACATGTCACCCGATGGAAGGCAGTCCCGACACTTCCCAAAAGTAAGGACTATTTTTTTTAGTCTCGTACTAGTAGCTATCGCTTTTGGAGGCGGGATGGTTTTTGGTGAGAAAAAAACCGATACTGTCCGTGCTTCAATTTTTGACGGCAAAGTTACTGATAAACCCGGTCGTACCGGTCGTGGTCAGGACGTTGATTTTAATTTATTTTGGGATGTGTGGGATGCAGTTAAAAAAGAATATGTTGACTCCGGATCGTTGACAGAAAAAAAATTATTTTATGGTGCTCTTAAAGGGATTGTGAGTGCCACCGGAGATCCTTATTCTGTTTTCATGAATCCTGAAGAAGCGACTGAATTTGAAGATGACCTGTCTGGTACTTTTGAGGGAATTGGAGCAGAAATTGGTTTTCGAGATAACGTTTTGACAATTATGGCGCCGATTGATGATATGCCCGCTATGAAAGCAGGCGTCAGAGCTGGTGATCAGATTTATGAAATTAACGGCGCGAGTACGGCTAATTTAACCCTTGAAGAAGCAATTAAAAAAATCCGTGGACCGAAAGGTACGGAAGTAACGTTAACATTACTTCGTGAAAAAGTTGAGAAACCACTTACGATAAAAATTACCCGAGACACCGTTTTGATTAAGAGTATCAAAACCACCTGGCAGGAAAAAGAAAAAATTTATATCATTAAAGTTTCAAATTTTAATAATGACACCGAAAACTTATTTAACGAGGCCGTTAAAGATGCCTTAAGTAAAAAGACTCAGGGCTTAATTTTAGATTTACGTAATAATCCGGGTGGTTATTTAGATACTGCGGTCGCTATGGCGAGTAATTGGGTATCTTCGGGCGTGATTGTATCCGAACAGTTTGGTGATAATCGAAAAATTGAGCATAATGCCTTAGGTAATGCCCCGTTAATTGATGTACCGACCGTTGTTCTTATTAATCAGGGGAGTGCTTCGGCTTCGGAAATTGTTGCCGGTGCATTAAAGGATTATGGTAAGGCTAAACTAATTGGTGAAAAAAGCTTTGGTAAAGGCTCAGTACAAGTTTTGCGAGAATTAGGCGATGGATCAGTTGTTAAAATTACGACGGCTAAATGGCTTACCCCTAAAGGATCCTATATTCATGAAAAAGGAATCGAACCTGATGTAGTCGTGGATCGAACAGCTGAAGATCGAGCCGCTGATAAGGATTCACAGCTTGAAAAAGCTATCTTAGAATTAACAGTCAAAAAAAATCCTTGATTCTATGACTGTAAAAAAGCTAAAATCATCTCCTGTTGGTTTTACTTTGATCGAAGTAATTGTTACTTTAGGAATTGTTACTATCATCATAACATTTGGTCTGCTAAGTTCTCAGAGAAATACCCCAACCTCTACCTATTCTTTAAGTCGTGATTTACTTTCAAGTGATCTTCGATTAACTTCAGCCAAAGCATTGAATGCGGAGCGTTTTCAAGGACAGGAACCCACGGGTTGGGGAGTTCATTTTATTGACTTGAGTAATTCGTACACAATTTTTGCTGATCTAAATTCTAACCGCACATATGATGCAAAAGAAAAATTTAGAACGGTTAATCTAAATCCTGATCTTAAAGTAAAGTGGGAGAACTATGCAACCGGTGATGTCGTTTTTAATGCCACCGACGGTAAAACATTTTTAAATAATGTTGAAATGCCGATAACTCCCACTGCATATTTACTAATAGATATTAAAAATCAAAATAACGCGACGGTTAAGATATTACAAATAAATCCGTTAGGCAGTGTGAGCAATTAGTGTATGATAAAAAATTCTCGAGGATTCACATTAATAGAAGTTACTATCGCTATGGCCTTGCTCGTAATGGCCTTTGGTGGTCTAATGGGTTTGCTGACCTTGACTCAAGAAGCTAAGGTAAGTGGTAAGAATAATGCTACCGCGACATATTTAGCCCAAGAGGGTTTGGATTTAGTTCGGATGATTCGTGATGAAAACTACAACGAAGGACCTAATAATCCGACTCCGAGCGATGTCTTTAATCAGATTTTTGATATCAGCGGTACTTCATATAGTTTTACGGTAGATTATCGCGGTCAAACAAGTTTAGCCGTTCCGGCGGCAGGTACAACGGTAAAATCAAGTACTCCTTTATATGTATTAAATAATTTTTATACCTATAACATAGTCGCTTCGTCGCGACAAACAATTTTTCGTCGTTTAATTACAACAACTTATTTTCCAGCCGCCTCTCCGCCCTATCTTAAGGTGACTTCTGAGGTCTTCTGGCAATTTGATAATAAACGAAATACGGTAACTTTACAGGATGAACTAACTGCCTGGAGATAATTTCTTACTATGAAATTAAAAGATATATCATATAATAATTCAGGATTAACGTTAATTGAGTTAATGATTGCCGTGGCACTTTTTACGACGGTGATGGTAATTGCGACGGGATTTTTTGGTCGAGCGATTGAGAGTCAAACAAAAACCGCCGCTGCTAAAACTTCTCAAGAAAGCTTAGATTATGCCTTGAATTTTATGAAAAAAGAAGCTGAACAGGCTAAGCAATCTCTAGCAGGTTGCGGAGGCGCACCAGCAACCCATAGTTTTTTTTATAGTCCTTCTTCCGACCAGGTTTATTTTAGAAATAAAAATGAAATTTGTGTCCGTTATTTTTTACAAACAGACAGTAATGGTATTAAACGGATAGTTACTACTCGGGATGGATTACCCGCAGCTCCTTATTTTTTGTATTTAACATCGGGCGACACTATTATTAATGGAATTAGTTTTGATCGTCTTCTCGTTCCTGACCTAGCGGTCATTCCCGATGCTCGATATCCTTCAGCGAAGTTGACGATTGCTGTTGAAGGAAGATCGGTTGGTGGAGTAATAACCGATACAATTAATTTTCAGACTTCCGTGGTAATTAAACCGTTTGTGTGTGGACAATATATTATTGATCGAGACAATTATTCATATAAAACGGTTCAGATCGGTTCACAATGTTGGATGGCCGAAAATTTAAAAACAAAAAGGAAGCTAAGTGGAGCCTGTATAAATAGTGGTGCGAGCTTTGTTAGTCCTGCCTGTATTAAAACGGTAGCCGGTATTCAATATGGCGGTGAAGATGGATCGGGCCGTGATTGTATTTTTCGTTCTAGTCCGACGACGATTGTTAGAGGAGCGTCTAGTCAATGCGATCTTGGGTATACGCTCTATCGTTGGTCAGCGGCGATGGATTTACCCTCGACTTGTGACACCAGCTCTTGTTCAGTTACAGCACCTTATCACCAAGGAATTTGTCCACTTAATTGGCATGTACCAATCGATACAGAGCAAG
>DAORIW010000016.1:0-20554 GCA_035438725.1 bacterium
AGTTGAGAATATTTTTATATATCAGAGTGAAGATGATCCCGTTGTACCTTTCTTTGAAGCAGCTAAATATCAAGAAAAATTACCAAAAGCGGAATTAAGAGTTTTCAAGGATATGGGGCATTTTAGTCAGGATAATTTTCCTGAACTAGTAGAACAGATTTTAAGTTTATAAAATGAAGGCACATACCTTAAAAACAGCCCTACAGGCGGCGGAAAATAATAACCTAGAATCTTGGGTTCAGGACTATTTACGTTCCGACGGGAATAATGAACGCTTAGCTGATATTTTAAAAAATGACCGAAAAATAAGATATACGTTAGTGGAACTTCCTTTAAGTGATTTAAAAAGAATTATTGGACCTGAACAAGGAATGAAATTTACTGAGTCGGAATCTATTTGGGAAGAAAGGATAAGTATTTTACAACAAAAGATTGTTCAAGGAGAAATATTTCCGCCCTTAATTGTCACAGATTTATGGGAGAAAGGAGAAATAAGTGATGGCGGTCATCGACGAGAAGCCTTACTTCGAGAAGGTTATGAAAAGTATTGGGTTATTTTTTGTTTAAAAAATTTCTAAAATATTAAAATGTATTTTGTTTACATCCTCCAATGTGCGGATAAAAGTTTATATACTGGTATTACTACTGACGTTGAACGTCGGTTTAAAGAACATTCCGAGGGAAGAGGGGGACATTATACTCGTTCTCATAAACCTAAAAAAATTGTTTATATCGAGAAAGTGAAGAATCGTAGTATTGCTTTGAAAAGAGAAGCAAGCATCAAAAAGTTAACAGTTTTAAAGAAATTGGAGTTAATTAAGACTAGAAAATAGGTTATAAAAGGTAGAAGATTTGACAAATACTCTTTTTTTGAGTATATTTTTTTATGTTCGTTCTTTAAAAAAAGTTAATGAATTGTCTTTGTTCTTCTTTTAGTAGAAGGATGTAGCCAATCCATTAACTTAAACAAGAATAAAATGAAAAAAGCAGTATTCAATAATAATTGTCTTAATATCGGTGCCAAAGATTTTGAAAGAGTTTTTAAAAAATTAAAAGACTCTCAGAAACAGACTTTTTTAATCAAATATTTTGGATATGTTTTTGAAAATTATGATAAATGGCTAACTATTTTAAAGGATAGTTGTCAGACTCCGGGAGGTAAATTGTGTGCCGAAAGTATTTTTAGTTCTCGTAGTAATAAGACCTACCGAAATTATATCAAGATTATAATTAACTTAATCCGTAATCTTGAAAGTTTAAAAAAAAGATCTTCAGTGAAGGCTCCAAAAAAACCTTTTTATGATTCAATCCAAAGAAATATTGATGTGTCTATGCAAAAAAAACACATCACTGGGATAGCAGCTGTATTATATTTTCACGAAAATTTTACATTTTTGTTGTTAAATATATTACTTTCACTAAAAGGTCATTCAAAACTTCGATTAATTGATCACCGAAGTGATAATGAAAAATATTCCGATTTATCTGAATATTATTCTTTTTTAAGCACAATGATTCAAATAATTGAATTTGAATCGGGCGGATACATAAGCACTCGTGCTAGAACAGTAAAGGATATTTACGCTGCCTTTAGTGAACTGCTGGAGTATTGTCAGAAATAAAATTTAATTTTGTTCTCTAAAAATCTTAGAAATATAACTCTAAGATTTTTTTTATATCCTCAGATTGTCCGAAGGTTGAGAAAGTGATATTCTATAGTGAACAAATAATTACTATGAATAAAAATCTAATTTCTTTAGTGGCTCTTAAGGCGCATAAAAAGCTTAAAGGTAAAATTTCGATTGTACCTAAGGCACCGCTTCATTCAAAAAAAGACTTAAATATTTATTACACTCCAGGCGTTGCGGCGGTTTCGACCTACGTGGCTACTTATCCTAAAGAAGCTCGTAACTATACTAGTAAAGGTAATATGGTGGCAGTTGTTTCTGATGGATCCGCAGTGCTGGGGCTTGGAAATATCGGACCATTAGGAGCTTTGCCTGTTATGGAAGGAAAGGCAATGATTTTTAAAGCGATGGCCGGTATTGACGCTTTTCCGATAGTGCTTTCGACTCAAGATACGGAAGAGATTATTAAGACGGTTATTAATATTGCTCCGAGTTTTGGAGGAATAAACCTCGAAGATATTAGTGCTCCCCGTTGTTTTGAAATTGAAAAAAGACTTCGAGAAAAATTAGATATTCCGGTTTTTCATGATGATCAGCACGGTACAGCAATGGTTGTCTTAGCTGGATTAATTAATGCATTAAGAGTCGTAAAAAAAACAGCCGCCAAAGTCAGAGTAGTGATTTCAGGCTCAGGAGCAGCCGGCCAAGCAATTGCTAATATGATTTTAGCTTACGGAGTAGGGGATCTTATAGTTCTTGATAGCAAAGGAATTATCAGTAAAAAGCGTAAAGATTTGACTGGTCATAAAAATGTTCTTCTTAAGCTTTCAAATAAAAGAGATATTGTTGGTGGTTTGACTGAGGCAATACAGAAAAGTGATATTTTTATTGGTGTTTCAAAACCAGGACTTTTAACTCATGATCATGTTGCAAGTATGAATGAAAAAGCAATTATTTTTGCTCTGTCTAATCCAATCCCGGAAATAATGCCCTCGGAGGCTAAAAGGGCGGGTGCGGTCGTAATTGCCACTGGTCGATCTGATTTTCCAAATCAGCTTAATAACTCACTGGGTTTTCCAGGAATTTTTAGAGGTGCTCTTGATAATCATGTAGGGTTAATTACGCCGAAGATGTTGGTAAAGGCGGCGCATAACTTAGCTGCCTTGGTAAAAAAGCCAACGAGTGATTATATTATTCCTGATATGTTTGATAGACGAGTAGTCAAGGCTGTGGCCAGAGCTATTAAGTAGTTTTAATATATTTTTTTAATAATTTATCTTAAAATTTAAACTGACTTTTTGGTTTACTGGCAATACTAATGAAAAATAGTAAAATTTATTTGTTTAATATTAGCACAAAAACAGTATTATAGAGAAGAGAGAAGATATGTTGACTATTTATATGTTTTATGCTATACTTTTAATTGTCATAAATTATATAATCTAATTCACTTTTTCAGCAATCTTTACTTGCTTTCAGCGCTGAAATCTTTTGTTTGTTTTATGCCTACTAGTTCAATCCTCGACACTATCATGAACCAAGTCCAAGCTGATAAAATTGGACGTCTTGATGTTATGAAAATGATCGAAAAATTATTTGCCAATCTAAATGAACGTGAGCAGGATATTTTAAAGCGTCGTTTTGGTTTAAACCGAAAAAAGAAAGCGACTCTTGAAGAGATCGGCCAAACTCATCATCTTACTCGTGAGCGTATTCGTCAGATTGAAACGGGTAGCATTAATAAAATTAAAAAGCTGGAGAAAATCAGCGAAGTTGTGAGTGATTTACGAACGCTCGTTACCCAACTTCTTGAAGATCACGGGGGCACGATGGATAAAGAGTATTTGTTTGATATTCTTTTAATTCTAGCTCTTGACCCAGATGAACTTAAGGTAACAGATAGCGAGATTTTTAGAAATCACTTTAGTTTTATCCTCGGTCGGATTTTAGATACAGATTTCAAAGAAGTAGAAAGCTCAAAGCATTTTAATCCGGTTTTTAGTTTGCGCTATCAAGAATTTGAGCATTTAGAAGAAGTTGCAGCAGAATTACTACGAAATGTTAAAGCGGCTAAACACCTTTTCTTAACCACTGATTTACTGAAAGCCACTACTAATTTAGAGGCTTATAAAAAACACGAATCTAAATTAACTTCTTCCGGAAAAGAAAGTTTAGATTTAACCAAAACTTTAGAACAAATTTTACCTATCAAGGACGCTGCTATTGCTAATGATCTAAAACCTCTTTATTCATTATTACGGGCAATGACTGATATCGAACAGAATAAATTTGGTGATTGGGGTCATCGTGAATGGCGTGACGTTAAACCTAAAACAATAAACGATAAAATTTATTTAATTTTGAAAAATAATGGTAAACCAATGCACTACCAGGATATTGGTAAAACAATAAACACTACTGGTTTTGATGGAAAAACTGTTAATACTGCCACGGTTCATAATGAGTTAATTTTGGATGATAAGTACGTGCTTGTCGGTCGAGGATTATATGCTCTAAAAGAATGGGGATATACCAAAGGTACGGTAGCAGATATTATTGCTGATATTTTAGAAAAAACAAAAACACCATTAACGAAAAAGGATATTACTGAACAAGTAATGAAACAGCGAATGGTCAAGAAAACAACAATCGATTTAGCCTTAATGAATAAGAAACGTTTTGAGCGACAGCCTGGTGGAAAATACAGTTTGATCGGAGTTAAATAATCATTTTCAGTTCTAAGATTTCAAAAGAGTGGACACATTGGTGTCGCTTTTTTGCTATAAGGAGAAAAAAGTGTTAAAATAAAAAGTATTGTATGGTAATTAACCTTGATTTTAGCGGTCTTCAGGAGCTTTTAACGCTGCCGATGGAAACTGCGCTTTGGCGTATCTTTTTTTGGTACTTTGGCTGGTTGCCAATTGCGATTATTATGCTTTGGGGCTTAATTCAGCTTTGGCTTTTTGAACGTCGTAGCTCCTGGGAACATCATCAAAAGTTTATTTTGTTAGCGATTGATGTTCCACGAAACAACGAACAGTCTTTAATGGCAGTTGAGAATCTTTTGACATATCTGGCTGGGGGTCATGGTACATACACATTAATTGAAAAATGGTGGCATGGAAAAATTCAGCTGGCTTTTAGTTTAGAAATAATTTCTATTGGTGGATATATTCAGTTTTTAGTACATACTCCTGCTCATTTTAAAAATTTAATTGAATCGGCTGTATATTCTCAGTATCCCGACGCTGAAATATATGAAGTTGAAGATTATACGAAAATGGCTCCGAATAAGTTTCCCGACGAAGATTATGATATTTTTGGCACGGAATTTATTCAAGTTGCTCATGAAATTTTACCGATTAAAACATACCCGCAGTTTGAACATGATTTCGGTGAATCTAATACTAAGTTTCGTGACCCAATGACTTCTCTAATGGATTTGATGAGTAGTTTACGTAAGGGTGAACAACTCTGGTACCAGATTATTTTAGTGCCCATTTCTACAAGCTGGACAGCTGAAGCGCAACATTATATTGATGAAAAATTAGGTAAGGGTCATCCTGTTACTCGAGCAAATAGTATTGCCGACAGTTTGGTTAAAGCTTTAGGTGCACTAAGTGAAATGATTTATTCGCTCTGGGGAGAAATTGATGAACACGATAAAAAAGACGCTAAGACCGCTTTAAAATTTCCCGAATTAGATCCACTAGCTAAAGCACAAATTGAAGGGGCTCATCGAAAAATGGGAAAAATGGGTTTTGAAGTTTGTATTCGAATGGTATATTTAAGTCGAAAAGAAGTAATGAATAAGCCGAAAGTTGTTAATGGCTTTGTCGGATATATAAAGCAATTTAATACTAATGATTTAAATGCTTTAAAACCTGATACTAAATTAACCATGACATCGGCAAGTTATTTTTTCACCAAGGGGCGAATTAATCATAAAAAAAATAGTATTATGCAGGGTTACAAACACCGCAGTGATTTAATTGGTCACAAGCCATGGGTTATGAACGTTGAAGAAATTGCCTCACTCTGGCACTTCCCATTAGACGCAGTCACTAAGGCTCCATTAATTCAGCGTTCAGCTGGTAAGAAGATAGAACCACCTATTTCTCTACCAATTGATGAGGGAAAAAAAACAGGCAGTAGTTTAGATCCGATTTTTGATGAAGGTTTTAAAGTAATGGAAGATGAGACAGGTCAGGATGAAGAAACCACCGAAACGGAAGCAGTAATCGTAAAAAAAACTCATTCCGGTAAACCAGCATTTTTTGATGATGATACAGAAGCTGAGGTTTCGGTTGCTGAAAATTTAGTTCCTAATAAAAAAATAAGAGGTGAGGCACCTGTTAATCTTCCTTTTGAATAAAAATGTATGTCAGACATTGCTTTGTTCGCTGAGACAACCTATCGAAATCAATATCGACGTTTTGGAATAAAAACTGATGATCGACGTCGTCATATGTATCTGATTGGAAAAACGGGTATGGGTAAGTCTACTATTTTAGAAAACATGATTATTGATGATATTCGTGCCGGCCGCGGAGTAGCAGTAGTCGATCCGCATGGCGATTTAGCGGAAAAAATAATTCAATTTATTCCTAAAAATCGGATTAATGATGTTATCTATTTTAACCCAGCGGATGTTGATTTTCCAATTGCCTTTAACGTCGTCGAGCAAGTAGAGCCGCATTTACGACATTTAGTGGCTTCTGGGTTGATTGGAGTTTTCGAAAAACTATGGGCCGACTCCTGGGGACCACGCTTAGAATATATTTTGCGTAATAGTATCTTAGCGATTCTAGATTATCCAAATTCAACTTTGCTTGGCGTTACTCGTATGTTGTCTGATAAATCATTTAGAAAAAAAGTTGTCGAACAGATTCAGGATCCAGTTGTCAAAGCTTTTTGGACAAAAGAATTTGCTGGATATGCTGATAAATTTGCGTCGGAAGCTGTTTCACCAATTCAAAATAAAGTAGGACAATTTTTGTCGAGCTCTTTAATTCGTAATATTGTCGGTCAAGTCCATTCTTCGATTGATTTGCGGGAAGTTATGGATAATGGAAAAATTTTAATTATGAATTTAAGTAAGGGACGAATTGGTGAAGATAATTCAGAGTTACTCGGTTCAATGGTTATCACTAAAATTCAGTTGGCGGCGATGAGTCGAGTTAATGTTTCAGAAATTGAGCGACGAGACTTTTATCTCTATGTTGACGAATTTCAAAACTTTGCTACTGACAGCTTTGCAAATATTTTATCGGAAGCGCGTAAGTATCGTTTGAACTTAATTATGGGACATCAATATATCGAGCAATTAAGTGATAAAGTAAAAGCGGCGGTTTTTGGTAACGTTGGTACCCTCGTTGTTTTTCGTGTTGGGGCGACCGACGCTGAAGAATTAGTTAAAGAATTTACTCCCGTTTTTACAGAAGAAGATCTAGTTAATTTACCAAAATATAATACCTGCCTTAAGTTGATGATTGATGGTGTAGCCTCTGATCCTTTTTCCGCTCGTGGCTTGCCGCCTTTAACTGAATCAGAACGAACTCATAATGAAGAAAAAATTATTCAAGCAACTCGAATGAATTATTCGGGAGAGCGTCAAGAAGTTGAAGATAAAATTATGCGTTGGCATGCCGAAAGTGAAGAAACAGTACGAATTACCGGTCCGTCGGCTCAGAGTAATGCTAAAAGTAACTCTAAAAGCAATATTGCTTATCAGCCCCCCGTTCCTCAATCGGCTTCGTATCGTTCTACTCCTCAATCTATTTCTCCTGTTTCTCCTGAGTCAAAATCAAATATTTCGCTTCCTCAAACTAGTATTTTACCTTCTCAATCTCAGATTTCTGCCCAAGAACATCCTCACCACCAGGCATATTCCGCTCAAGCAGTGGAAAATTCTAAACCAATTCTAGATCCGAGTATTTATAAATACGAGGCTATTTGTTCGCGCTGTCAGAAAACCACTCGTCTGCCTTTTAAACCTGACGGAATCAGACCGGTTTTTTGTAAAGATTGTTTAATGATTTTGCGTAAGGAAAATGAACAATCCACTTTGGAACGAAAAGTTTTGAAACATCGTGAAGTTGAACAACATATTCATCGTCCGAACTACACGGCCTCTTTTGCAAACTCAATTAATTCTGAGTCTTTACCAAAAGTTTTGCCTCCGGAGGCTACAATAGAGCCAATTGAAGCGATTAAACCCTTATCGTTACGTGATTTACCTCAAGAGGCACCTAGAGATTTTAAAGGTCGTCCTCTTAAGCCAGAAACAAGAGGACATCTTGAACCCGGACAACCAATTCACTTTAATTAACCGGTTTTCACCTTAGTAATAATATGCCCCGTTTTATAAATGAGTCTTTATATCGACCCGAAGTTTTTTTATCTAACGTATCTATTTGGGATTGGCAGATAAACGGTTATCAGTTAGTAATGATTATATGGAATATTTTTTTAGCGGTTGTTGCGGTCTATATTACGCACTGGTTAGTAAGATATCTCCGTCAAAAAAATAAGAAGCCAGTGGCAATTTTTTTTCTTTTTCTGTTTTGGTTTTTTATGGTTCCTAATACTACTTATCTATTAACTGACGCTCGTCATATTATTGGTTATTGTCCAGTTGCTTCTTTTGGAAATGTTTGTGTGGAGAATGCTTGGATGGTTTTATTTTTCTTTACCTTTGCCGCCATGGGTTGGGTAGCCTGTGTCTGGTCAATTCGCCCCCTTCGACTATTCATTACTAAAATGTATGGACAAGGATGGGGGATAATCTTTATTATTTTTATCGTTCCAATAATCTCTCTTGGGGTGCTTTTAGGGCTTCTGAATCGCTGGAATAGCTGGGAAATTATTACGAGTCCAGGACATATTTTAAGCTCTAGCTTGATCTATGTGAGTGATTTGACCTATTTTAAAAACTGGCTTATTATGAGCATTCTCTTATATCTGCTCTATTTTACTGGTGAAAAATTATTTTTAAAATTGAAGTGGGAAAAATAAATTATTATTATCATGGATTACTTAAAAGTAAGTAAAGCGACCGATCTTCACGGTCGTGATCGTCGAAAATATCGATTCTTGGAAATGCTTCCAGGTTTTTTAGCTTGGGGAACTTTCTTGGCTTTAATAATATTTTCTTATCTCAATCCGGTGGGTAGTGCGATTTTTATCATTCTCTTTGATATATATTGGTTATTTTTAGTTTTGTTTTTAGCAATTCATTTATTAGTCTCATACCGAATCATGAAAAAACATGTTTCGGTTGATTGGAAAAAACGTTGTGAAGAACTTGGCGAACGAAAGCTCTTAATACCATCATCTGGTCAAGAGCGAATAATCAGCTGGAGTGACATGATTCAGGTTATAATAGTTCCGACATATACGGAAAGTTTAACAGTTATTCGTTCAACATTAGACGGAATGATTCATACTGATTACCCTAAAGATCGGTTTATTGTGGTATTAGCAACTGAAGAACGAGCTGGTCCGGAAGGTCGAGAGAGAGCACGGATTATTGAGCAAGAATATAAAGATAAATTTGACACATTTTTAGTTACCGTTCACCCAGATAATATTACGGGTGAATTAAAAGGTAAGGGAGCGAATCAAGCTTGGGCCGCTGCTGAATTAAAACGTTTAGTAATTGATCCGAGAAATCTTGATTATGATTTAATCTTATTAAGTGTTTTTGATGCCGATACAGTAGTTTCTTCACATTATTTTTATTGTTTGGTCTATCATTTCTTGACGGTGGCCAGTCCGTATCGTTCAAGCTTTCAGCCAGTACCGGTGTATCATAATAACCTTTGGCAAGCGCCTTTTTTTGCACGAGTTGCCGCTTTTTCTAATACGTTTTGGCAAATGATGCAGCAATTACGTCCAGAAAAATTAGCTACCTATTCCTCTCACTCAATGACCTGGCGAGCTTTAGTTGATATTGGTTTTTGGTCCACTAATATGGTGAGTGAGGATTCAAGAATTTTTTGGCATTGTTTTTGTTATTATAAAGGCGATTACCGAGTTGAGCCGTTATATTTTCCAGTGTCGATGGATATCTGTATGGATAAAGGTATGGTCCGAACAGCCGCAAATTTATACCGACAACAACGACGGTGGGGCTGGGGAGTGGAAAATATTCCCTATTTGCTTTTTAATACCGGAAAACAATGGAAAATATTAGATAGAACCGCCAAGAAGCGCTATTTAAACCATATTTTTGTTCAAATTTATGGTTTTCATTCCTGGGCCACAAATGCTTTAATTACTTCGATTTTAGGTTGGTTACCGCTGCTCTTAGGAGGTGATCGTTTTAATGCCACAGTTTTATCAAATAATTTACCGACGGTTACTAAGTTTTTTATGACATTGGCGATGGTAGGGATGGTTGTTTCAGCTATTATATCCGTGTTGGTTTTACCCACCAGTAGTCGTCCTAAACCACTTCAGTACGTCGTGATGTTAGTTCAATGGATTTTTTTACCTGTAATTATTATTGCTTTTGGTTCGATCCCTGGTTTAGAAGCACAGACCCGATTAATGGTTGGGAAATATATGGGATTCTGGGTAACTCCTAAACATCGTGAATAAATATGATAAAATAAATACATGATACTATTTCTCTCAGTAATAATTTTAATTTTCTCAGCCATTGTTCATGAATATGCTCATGGCTGGATGGCGAATCGATTAGGAGATGATACAGCATTACGCGCTGGCCGTTTAACATTTAACCCTTTAAAACATCTCGATCCGATTGGTTCAGTTCTCTTACCTCTTTTGCTTATTATTTCTAAAGCAAATTTCTTTTTTGCTTGGGCAAAACCAGTTCCTTATAATCCTTATAATTTACGTGATCATCGATATGGTGATTTAAAAGTTGCCTTAGCGGGCCCAGGAATTAATATAATTTTGGCAATTATTTTTGGATTAATTGCCCGTTTTATACCTTTAGCCAATGATTTAAAAATATCTTTGTTAACAGGTTTTTTTCAAGGAGAGGGAAGTGCTATTACTGCTATTACGCATAGTTCTTTTTTAGGCAGCTTAGTTCTTATTGCGATGGTGATTTGTTTTATTAATTTAGCCTTAGCTGTTTTTAATTTATTACCTATACCGCCGTTAGATGGTTCAAAAATTGTGTATACATTTTTATCGGATCGTGGACGAGAAACGTTCTATAAAATTGAAAAATATGGTTTTATTCTTCTTTTTGCCTTAGTGATGATTGGAGCCTTTGACTTCATGCAATATATTATTTTTAGTTTGTTTTCGGTTGTTACTGGAGTTTAGAGTTATAGTTATCTCTACAATTAGCCTTTTTATAAGGCTTTTTTGTTTTTTATCTTGACAAATAAATAATACAATAGTATAATATAAAAAATTTACCTTAAAAATAAAATAAAATATAAAGAAAAATGATTAACCGAATTAAACCCTGGGACGGTTTCCAGCCGTGGTTATTAGAGCATCACAAGAAAATTAAGTTTTGGTTTTCGGCTCATTCAACTTTTCAACAATCCCCCAGAGAGTTTATAGATATAGCTGATTGGGGTAGGGAAGTTGCTAAATATCTTCCAAATAGTAGTAATGCTCCAAATTTTTGGAAGAATTCAGAAGCATATTTAGATCTGTCACAATTTCTCGGACAGAATATGTTTCGCTTTTCGTTTGAAATCTCTCAGCTTTGTCCTAAGTTAGGTGAGTTCAACGATCGAGTTATGGAACAATATATTCGAATACTTTTAAATATTATTGCTCGTGGTCAAGAGCCAATGGTTTGTTTATTTCATTGGACGCTTCCGGCTTTTTTCACGACCTCAAATAAAGAAAGTGCTTGGGATCATCCAGAAATACTCTCTCACTTTTTCTTTTATATTAATAAAGTAGCTGACTATCTTCAGGATGAAAGTAAGATCGATACGATCATTCAGACTATGGATTTATCTGAAGATGCTAAGAAAAAGTTACCGAGAAAGGATTTAGTAAAATATTTTATTTCTTTAAATGAACCAACTACCTATAATTTGGATAGTTTTTTAGTGGGTGTTTTTCCTCCTTTCAAAAAAATTGATTTTGTGAGATTTGAAAAAACGCTTAATTTGTGGGTGAAGATACATGATAAAATGTATGAAAGGTTTGGTTTAAGAAATAATAATAATTCTAAAATTGGACTTTCTCATAATTGGACTGTATTTGAAGGACCTTTGGGATATATTCTTCAAAAACTTCTTAATGAGAGAACTCTGAAAAAATTTGAAAGAGCGGGGAGCAATAGCGACTTCTTTAGTCTTCAGCATTACTGTCGTTTTAAGTTATTACCCTATTTAATGCATACTTTTGGTCCAGATTTATTTGAACCATTTTTGAGAAAATATGATTTCGGTGACCATCCTGGTTTTGGTGACATCTATCCTCATGGGATATATAAAAGTCTCAAAAGAATGCATGAAATATACCCCAATAAGGAACTTTGGGTAACCGAGTTTGGCTTCGCTGACAATTCTGATTTAAGTCGACCCCATTTCATATTTGAAACTGTAAGGGAAATCACTTACGCCATTCGAGATGGAGCGAATATTTGGGGTGCTGGTCTTTGGTCAGACGTTGATAACTATGAATGGGATCAGAGAATGAAGGTGAAACTTGGTTTAATGGCTGAAAAAAAGATTTATTCACCTTTGCGTCCTATGGATGGTAAGATTGGATCTTGGGAGGCTTGGAGGGCTATTGCTACTTTAAATAAAACCAAAGATCTCAAAGAATTTGAAATATTGAGAATAAAAGCTCATTCTCAATATATGAAAAAAAGATGATAAAGATGATAAGAAATATTTAAATAAAACTTCTCTAAGGCTGCTAAATTTATAGTAGCCAAGGGGGAGTTTTTTATAAAATAGAAAAATACGGTTTTATCCTTCTTTTTGCTTTAGTTATGTTTGGTGCTTTTGATTTTATGCAATATAATATTTTTGGATTGTTTTCAGTTATTACTGGGATTTAATTAGATTGAGTAGGATAATAAATAGGCCTCTTTAAATATTTTAAAGAGGCTATGATTGTAGCTTACTCAGTTACCAGCGGCTATATTAAATCACCTAGTTACAGATTTAGTTATTAATGCCGAGATAACGACAATGATTATGAATATTATTAGAAATGCAAATGAAATAAATGGTGAAACAATCCCCACAGAATTATATGCGGAAAAACCGCAGGCGAAAAGAGGGAGTATGTATTTACAGTAAAATCTTTTTTCATCGGTCCTTGCTTCATTTCCTGCTATAGTGCTGAAGAAAGTTACTATCATTACAACGGCGATATTCATTAAGAATAATATCCAAGAAGGATATATATTTTCTCCAGAACGTTTATAGAATAATTGAATGTTTATTATAAGCCTTGGTACATTAGAGCTATCTAAAAACAATTTTTTTTGCTTTAGTTCCTCATGATCAATTTTTGAATAAGGAAATTCATCCTTAATAATAATAGAGATAGATGGCTTACAAAAAACGGTGTCAACTTGTTTCCTATATAGTCGGTTTAAGGAAATATCTGCTTGACAATCAAATAGCTCATGTGCCAAGGATGAATTATCCTTGACGACTTTTTGAATCGTTGTATCTTTAGATTGAGAATAAACCAAATTTTCTATTAATAGAAAACGTGTTAGTAAAAATATGATAATTGTTATTGTTTTCAATTTGTCTCCTTATATTTAATTTTAAGATAATATTTCAAAGGCCAGTTTGTGTAATTATTAGATTACAGCATGTTTAATAGAAAAAATCAAGGATAATAAGGAGGTGTTATGCTCTTGACTTGCTTTTTCTCTTCTGTTATATTATCTAGTATCCCGATTGGTCGGGATTTATTTTACGGAAAATTACCGATATACTATGCCTACCATTAACCAGTTAATTAAGAAAGGACGAACCAGCTTACGCGTTAAGAGTAAGTCTCCGGCCCTTAAGCTTACCCTCGATACCCTTCACCGACGTAAAAAAATTACGGTGAATGGTTCACCATTTAAACGTGGTGTTTGTTTAAAAGTAACTACTACTACCCCTAAAAAGCCTAACTCCGCCTTACGTAAGATTGCTCGTGTTCGTTTATCAAACGGCATGGAAGTAACTGCTTACATCCCAGGAATTGGCCATAATTTGCAAGAACACTCTATCGTTTTAATAAAAGGCGGTCGTACAAAAGACTTACCAGGTGTTCGTTATAAAATCATCCGTGGTGTGTATGACGCACAAGGTGTTGAAGCACGTCGCCAAAGCCGAAGTTTGTACGGCAATAAGAAACCAAAGAAATAATTTATGCGCGGAAAAGCAGCCCCAAAACGGAAAATTCAACCAGACGTTCGTTATAATGATCTGGAAATTGCTAAATTCATTAACTATATCATGACTCGAGGTAAAAAAGCCGTAGCCCAAAAAGTGGTCTACGAGTGTTTTGATATTGTTCGAGACGTTTCTAAACAAGACCCTCGTCATGTTTTTAATAAAGCCATGAAAATGGTTACTCCACTACTAGAAGTTCGTGGACGTCGAGTTGGTGGTGCTAACTACCAAATTCCTTACCAGGTAAGAGGTGATCGTCGTTTTATGTTAGCCTGTCGCTGGATGATTGAAGCAGCTCGTTCCCGAAAAGGTAAACCAATGGCTGAAAAACTAGCGATTGAAATTATGGACACCGCTAAAGGAGAAAGTGCTTCTATTAAGAAAAAATTGGATGTTCAACGAATGGCGGAAGCTAATAAGGCTTTTGCTCACTTTGCTCGATAATTTAGGTAATTCAATTACGTTATAAAGTTATAAGGTTTGTAAAGTGACCGTGTACTTTATAAGCTTTATAACTTTTCAACTTTATAACCTTTATAATATGGCTCGTGAATATACTTTAGAAAATACAAGAAATATTGGTATCATGGCGCACATTGATGCTGGAAAAACAACGTTTACCGAACGGGTACTTTTTTATACCGGAAAAAAACATAAAATTGGAGAAGTTCATGAAGGTGCCGCTGAAATGGATTGGATGGAACAAGAAAAAGAACGAGGTATTACTATTACTTCGGCGGCTACGACTTGTTTCTGGCATGATAATCGAATTAACATCATTGATACTCCTGGTCACGTTGATTTTACGGTTGAAGTAGAGCGTTCTTTGCGAGTGCTTGATGGCGCGGTAGCCGTTTTTGATGGCTCTGCTGGTGTAGAACCACAATCTGAAACTGTTTGGCGTCAGGCTGATAAATATCACGTTCCTCGCCTTTGTTTTGTTAACAAAATGGACAAAATGGGCGGAGATTTTTATATGAGTTTAAAATCAATCCGTGATCGTCTTAACACCCGAGCCGTAGCGATTCAGTTACCAATTGGAGCTGAAGATTCCGTAAGCGGAGTTATTGATTTACTCCAACAAAAAGCTTTCGAATTTAAGGGTCAAAATGGTGAGCAAATTACCGAAATTGAAATTCCCGCGGATATGAAAGAAAAAGTGGAACAACACCGTCATGAAATGATTGAACGAATCGTTGAATCAGATGAAGCTTTGACAGAAAAATATTTAGGTGGCGAGGAAATTTCTGTTCCTGAATTAAAGAAAGCGCTGCGTCGGGCAGTTATTAAGAACGAAATTTATCCGGTACTCTGTGGAACTGCTCTGAAGAATATTGGTGTTCAATTAGTTCTTGATGCGGTCAACGATTATCTACCATCTCCGTTAGATGTTCCGCCTGTTGAAGCATTGGACCCTGATGATACAACTAAAAAAATCTCTGTACCCGTTGATGATCAGGCTCCGTTTGCGGCACTTGCTTTTAAAATCGCGACTGATCCTTTTGTTGGAAAATTATGTTTCGTTCGTGTTTATAGTGGTGTACTTAAATCCGGTTCATATGTATTGAATTCTAAAACCGGTAAAAAAGAACGTATTGGTCGTTTGGTTCGTATGCATGCTAATCATCGGGAAGAAATTGAAGCAATTTATTCGGGTGATATTGCCGCTGTTATTGGTTTGAAAGATACGTACACTGGAAATACCTTATGCGATGTTGATCATCCATTGTTGCTTGAAACTATAACTTTTCCGGAACCGGTTATTAAAATTGCTGTTGAACCTAAAACTAAGGCGGACCAAGAAAAAATGGGTATGGCCTTGGCTCGTTTGGCTGAAGAAGATCCAACTTTCCGTGTTGAATCAGATGAAGAAACCAATCAGACTTTGATTTCTGGAATGGGTGAATTGCACTTGGATATTATTGTTGATCGAATGAAGCGCGAATTTAATGTTGAAGCTAATATTGGTCAACCACAAGTTTCATACCGTGAAACTATTCGTCAAAAAGCTGAAGCAGAAGGAAAATATATTAAGCAGTCTGGTGGTCGTGGTCAATATGGTCACTGTTGGTTACGAATTGAACCTCAGGAAGCTGGGGCTGGTTCAATTTTTGTCGATGAGGTAAAGGGTGGAAATATTCCTCGAGAATATATTCCGGCGATTGAAAAAGGTTTTAAGGAAGCTCTTGATAAAGGAATTGTCGCTGGTTATCCAATGGTTGATGTTAAGGCTGCTGTTTTTGAAGGTTCCTATCACGAAGTTGACTCATCCGAAGCTGCCTTTAAAATGGCGGGAATCTTAGCTTTCAAGGAAGCCTGCCGTAAAGCCAGCCCAATTTTACTGGAACCGATTATGAAAGTTGAAGTTACTACTCCGGAAGAATATATGGGAAACGTGATTGGAGACTTAAATTCTAAGCGTGGTCAGATCGATCAGATGAATGATCGGGGAAATCTTAAAGTTATTGATGCCAAGGTGCCTTTGGCGGAAATGTTTGGTTATGCCACTCAGTTACGGTCGATGAGTCAGGGTAGAGCCAATTACAGTATGGAGTTTCTTCATTATGATGAAGTTCCTCGTCATGCTGCCGAAGCAATTATTGGTCAAGTCAATAAGGATAAAAGATAGTGAGATATTCACAGTCTGTTTGTTGACGAGTAGTGAATTTTCCGCTAGAATAAGTTAATCCCCATAAGCTTACAGATTAAGATATACGTATGTCAGATCGCCTTCAACGTCTCATACACTTGATCAACAAGACGGGAGACAAACTCATAGTTTTTGATGAAAATAAGGAAGATAATTGTTATGTTATTTCAAGCCTGTCTAACTATGAAGGGTTAGTTCACCAAAGTGGAGGAGTAAAAGGCTTGACAGAAGATGAGCTTATTGATAAAATAAATCGCGATATTGCAGTTTGGAAAAGTGATCAGGCTCCAGGGCCTGAATTTAGTGATTTTTCTCAAGAATTTGAAGAAAATCAGCAAAATTCAGTTTCTGAAGAACGAGTGCCGACTCCAATTTGGAGTCCGCCAAAAGCTAGTTTCGATCGAAAGCCTGCAAAAAATTCTTGGACAATTCCAGAATCACGGCTACGAGAAGCTGATTCAACTTCTTAAATAATAAACATTAAACTTTATAACTAAAATATAATAATATGGCAGAGAAATTTGACCGAAGTAAAACTCACGTGAACGTTGGTACAATTGGCCACGTTGACCACGGTAAAACGACTTTAACAGCCGCTTTGCTTAAGGTACTAAGCACTAAGGGTTTAGCTGCTTCAGATAAGGGTGTTGATCAAATCGACGCTGCTCCTGAAGAAAAAGCTCGTGGTATAACTATCGCGACCGCTCACGTTGAATATGAATCTGAAAAGCGACACTACGCTCACGTAGACTGTCCTGGTCACGCTGACTATGTTAAGAACATGATCACTGGTGCTGCTCAAATGGATGGGGCTATTTTGGTTGTTTCTGCTACTGACGGTCCTATGCCTCAGACTCGCGAACACATTTTGTTAGCTCGTCAGGTTGGTGTGCCTTACATTGTTGTTTTCCTTAACAAGTGCGATATGGTTGAAGATAAGGAATTAATCGACTTAGTTGAAGAAGAAGTTAAGGATCTTTTGAAGAAATATGAATTCCCTGGTGACACTACACCAATTATTCGTGGTAGTGCTTTGAAAGCTTTGGAAAATCCAACAGGTGAATATGGTGATGCAGTTATGCAATTAGTTAAAGCTTTGGATGAATATATTCCCGATCCAGTTCGTGATACAGAAAAACCTTTTCTTTTGCCGGTTGAAGATATTTTCTCAATTGAAGGTCGTGGTACAGTAGTAACTGGTCGTGTTGAACGTGGAATTATTAAAATTGGTGATGAAGTTGAAATTGTTGGTTTATCTGATACTGTTAAGACCACTGTTACAGGTATTGAAATGTTTAACAAGCAATTAGATCAAGGCCAAGCTGGCGATAACGCTGGTTTACTACTTCGTGGTACAAAGAAAGATGATGTACAACGTGGTCAGGTATTAGCTAAAACAGGTTCTGTTACTCCTCACACTGAATTTGAAAGTGAAGTTTATATTTTGAGTAAGGAAGAAGGCGGACGTCACAAACCATTCTTTAAAGGTTACAAGCCTCAATTCTATATCCGAACAACTGACGTTACAGGAGAAGTAGAATTACCAGCTGGTACTGAAATGGTTATGCCTGGTGATACTGTTAACTTGAATATCAAGTTGATTGCACCAGTTGCCTTGGAAGAAAAGCAACGCTTCGCGATTCGCGAAGGTGGACGCACCGTGGGTGCTGGTGTTGTAGTAAAAATTATTAAGTAAAGATACGACCCCGCTCTTAATGTTAAGGGCGGGGCTAATCTGTACTTAAATTAAAAAGTCAGAATTCAAAAATCACCGTATGACCGAAGTAGTGAGTAAGCCAGCGGCAAAAGTGCCAGCTCAAGAATCAAAACAGCGTGTCCGTATTAAGATCCGCTCGTTTGATCACAAAATAATTGACCAGTCCACAAAAATTATTGTCCAAACCGTTAAGCGGACAGGCGCTAATTTATATGGACCAATTCCGTTGCCAACGGAAAAGAAAAAGTATACGGTCAATGCTTCTACTTTCGTCCATAAGGACGCTCGCGATCAGTTCGAAATGCGAACACATAAGCGTTTGCTAGATATTATCGAACCTTCAGCCGCGACGATTGAAGCTTTAAGTAATTTAAATCTGCCCACGGGCGTTGATATTGAAATCAAAATGTAAAACCGGTAACGCGTTTCTTGCTTAATCTTTCATAGTAGAAAGCAGTGGGCGAGAAGAAAGCTTTACTGAAAAGGAATTATAAACCATTGTCTCATTACTTTCGTCACCATTTGCTTACTAAGCGATTATAGTCAACCTTCTGTTGCCTATCAGACCGACTGATAATGACTGGTTTATACTTAAAACCGGTTTTTGTTTTATACATATGAAATTCATTCTTGGAAAAAAAGTAAATATGACTCAGCTCTGGCAAGGAGAAACTGTTGTGCCAGTAACAAAAATCATGGCTGGACCTTGTACTGTTTTGCAATTAAAAAATAAGGAACGTGATGGTTATCAAGCGGTTCAAGTTGGCTATGGTGATCGACGTACTAGCTTGATTACAAAAGTTTTACGCGGTCATTTTAAGGATTTCGGGAATTTTCGCTTTGTTCGTGAATTTAGAATTCCGGAAACAGAGAAAGCTTCTGAAGTAAATCCAGGAGATAAAATATTTGTTCGTACTTTTGCGATTGGTGATAAATTAACTATTACTGGAACCTCAAAAGGAAAAGGTTTTCAAGGTGTTGTTAAACGCCATGGTTTTCATGGTCAAGATGCCACTCACGGTAATAAAGACCAATTACGTATGTCAGGTTCCATCGGTGCCGGTGGTATCCAACACGTTTTAAAAGGAATGCGTATGGGTGGCCGCATGGGTGGCGATCGCGTTACTCTTCATGATGTTGAGGTAATTGCCGTTGACGAAACTGATAATAGTCTTTTAGTAAAAGGTGCTGTACCTGGTGCTCGTAATGGTTTAGTTTTATTATCTGCTGAAGGTGAATTAGTAACCGGTGAACCAGTTATTGAAGAAGTAGTTGAAACTCCAGTTGAAGCTGTTGCCGCTGAAGAAGTAGTAGCTGAAGAAACCGCTCCGGAAGTAGTTATTGAAGAATCACCAGTTACTGAAACTGCTCCTGAAGTAGCCGTAGAAGAAGTTAAAGAAGAAACACCAGTCGAAGCTCTAGCTCCAGAAGAAAAAGTAGAAGCAGCTGAAGAAGTAAAAACAGAAGTTGTAACTGAAGAAGCACCGGTAGAAACTCCGGCTGAAGAAAAATCAACCAACTAATATGATTACCGAGAAGATTTATAATGACAAAGGTGAAAGTGTTGGAGAAACTAAATTATCTGATCGTGTTTTTGGTCAACCAAAAAACGAAAGTTTAGTGCAACAAGCCGTAGTGGCTCAGCGTGCTAACGAACGTCAGGTTTTAGCTCATACTAAAGACCGCAGTGAAGTTCGTGGTGGTGGTAAAAAACCTTGGCGACAAAAGGGAACTGGCCGTGCTCGTGTTGGTTCAAGCCGAAGTCCAATTTGGATTGGCGGAGGTGTTACTTTCGGTCCAACTAATGGACGAAACTTTTCTAAGGGTTTGAATGCTAAGATGAAGCGTCAAGCTTTACGAGTTGCCTTATCAGATAAATTAGCCAGTAAGCAAATGGCGATTTTAGATGATTTAAAAATGACTGAGTATAAAACTAAAACTTTTAGTGCAATGGTGACTAACTTAAAAACAAAGGCTTTGGATGGTAAAGTTAGTTCAATCTTAATTTTAGAAAATCTTCCTGAAGGAATGGTTAAAAATTCAGCACGCAATTTACCCGGTGTTAAATTACTGGGAGTTGATAATATTAACATTGTTGACGTTTTGAAATATCGTCATTTAATTTTAACTAAAAAAGCGGTTGACGCCTTGGAAGAACGATACAAGATTTAATTATATGGCAATATTTAAGAAAGAC
>DAORIW010000017.1:0-18926 GCA_035438725.1 bacterium
CCCCACCCCCACCGGTCACATCCACTAATTTAGAAATGATAAAACTTGCAATTCCAAACGAGGCAAGAATAATTACTAGACCAATCAAACCGGCCTTTAATATTTTTTTTGCTTTATCTATTTTCTCTTCATTTCCCGAAGCCGTCATCCAAATCCAACCAGCATATAAAATAATACAAATAGCAATGATTCCGAGAAGACTTAAGCCAACTCGAATAACTTTAGCGACCGTAAGCCGGGGATCCTGGTCTGATAACCCAATAGTCTCCGCAAAATTAAGACCTAAATCAGGTTGAGCATGCACAACCGTCCGAGCGCCCAAACCTAAACCGATCACTAAAGCAGCAATCGTAATACTTTTAATTAAAATCTTCCGAGTTACAATCATAAATTTATAGACGGCAATTACCTTCAGCAGTTAAAGAATCTGTTGGTACTAAATCGCCATCGCTATTTCGGCAACATGATGGATTAAGACTATTAGCGACGCAGTTTGGTCCAACTGATGGCTTAAAACAATTTTGATAAATATCTTTAACACCTGAGCCAACTTGGGTTCGATAGGCAGTTGAATCTTTAAACATACCATGTCCTAAAATAGCTTTTGATTTATCAGCTCGACCATCGAGTGGTGGCGTATCAATATCTTCTTTACTTAACCAATAGCCAACAGGATCAGTAGCGACACTCCAGAGATTAATTAAATGATGGGTGATTGTTTCTAACCCATTATTAATCACCACTGAACCAGAATTCAAACTTGAAGACATCATTAATTTTGAAAATAAAATTTCAATTGCGTTAGAAAGATGGACCCCAGACTCATTATTAGAATGAGTCGTTAATTCAATTTTTGGTGTCGATAAATCAAGTCGATCACTGACCCAAAAAGACCATTGATAATTATCTCCATTATCACCATTATCACGATCAGTGAGGTTTTCATTCCAGACGGTAGTTTTACCTTGAGCATTTTCATTTCGATTTCCGTCGAGTGAGTTATTAGACGCATCGATAATACCATCAATACTTGAGGCAATCGGATAATTTTTATCCTCAATTCCATCCTTACATACACGAGTTGTTCTATCACAGGTATTAAAAGGAGCGATCGTACAATCGGTATCTGAGGCACAGGCTATAAGAGAAGCGGCCGCCACTTCAACTCGCAAATTACTATTTCCTGGTAAACAATAAATATTCTCCCCACAACCATTCACACCACACTTAATATCAGAAACAAATTCCGTGGTTTTATATTGATTCGAAACAACAAACGTACCGGCTAATTGATCTCCCTGGCACGTACCCGTTGAACATTTATATGAACGACATTCATTATCAGCACCGCACGGTTGTCCACCTAATTTTGCACCACTCGCTGCATTAACTACTCGTAATTTTTCCGCCACCTCCTCGCTCGTGCCGCTAATAGTTAAGGGATTTATTGATTCATTAAAATTAATTTGAATAATACTATTCTTAGGTTGGTCAGTTATATCTCGAGGGGTATACGTCGTGACCTCATCAGCTCCTTCACTAAAGGCTGCTAATCCAAAAGCAACGGCATTACTAGATGACAATTCCAAACGATTTCCTGAGAGACCGGCAATTTTTGCTTTTAAAGTAACAATCGACCCAGCGACGGTAGCTGTCACCTCGGGGTGAATAGTATTAACAGACTCACTAATATGTGTCGCTGTAGCGCCGACACTAGCACCAACTTGAATTTGATTATTATTAGGAGTTGAATTAACGAATGTATATATTTTACTGCCAATTGTTAAGGTATCAGCTTGAACAACCGGCGTGACAGCGATTTGCCAACTATGACCCGCAACATATCCGGGTTCTAAAATAACGGTTAAACCACAAGGAGCGATAGTAAAGCGATTACTTAAAATATTTAGGTCGGCAGAAACTAGTCCAGATTGACTATACCCAACTCTCGCCTTTAATGTCCCACTACTATCAAAAATTGATATAGAAACTGTCCCCACCGCACAAGAATTCGTTCCTTCAACACGAGCCTTAAGCGGAAATGAAAGAGGTGCCGTACGAGAAATAATAGCTGTCGCCCCTGTATAGAACGAAGGTAAGCTATTCACTGTCAAAGTAGCGTGAGCAGCAGTTGGTGAAGAGGTACCAGAAATTATATCCTTCTCATCATCGGGCTGAGGAAAAATTCCACCTTTATCAAATTCTCTTATCTGCGGCGAAATCAAATCTAATTCGTTACTAACTTCAAAACCCCAGGTAAAACCAGTTGATAATGAAAAGGCGTTAGAGCCATTAGCTTTCTTAATATCGGTAGTCAAATTTACCGAATAATTAACTGTTTGATTCTCTCCCCCTAAATAAGCCGGCGCTGCGGGTTGAAATATAAAAGTTGTATTATCAGTCGAAGTTACCACTACCTCAGTCAAAGGTGAAATAATAATATCTTCAGTTCGGAAAATACGAACACTACTAGCTAATATCTTTGTTCCCGGTGCACACAATCCACCACTAGTAATATCTGTACAAATCGTCGCGGCCTTCATGGGCTCACGAAACGTGACTATGATACTGGTATTTCGAGGTACATCTTTTTGAAAAGGTTCAGGATATACTCGCTTTACTACTCCATTTCCTAAACCAACAACACCTCCGCCTCCATTGCCACCGCCGCCACCGCCACCTCCATGGAAAGTTGCCCCTCCGAGTTGTCCGATAATAAAAGCCACAATACCAAACGAGGCTAAAATAATAAGTAAACCAATTGCTGCATTTTTCAAAATACCCTTGGCCTTACTTATCTTTTCATCATTGCCTCCTGAAGTCATCCAAATAAATCCAGCATATAAAATTAATCCTATGGCGATAATTCCGAGAAAACCAAGAGCAGCGCGAATTATTTTAGCTACTACGAGACGAGGATCTTGATCACCTAGTCCAACAATATTACGAAAAGTTTCAGCGCTATAATTTGCTCCCCATAATACATTCGGATCAGCGGAATTTGTTTGCGCCCAGGCTTTTTCTGCTACACTAAAAGCAAAACCAACTATCATGGCAAAAATGATAGCGGTAATAAGGTGTCGTTTTTTCAGAGATATCATGGAGAGTAATTTTGACTTGCCAAAAGCTTACTTTTATAATCATAATACCATATCAATTGAATCTTAGGCAATATTTGAATAAACAAATACAATGACGATTGAACAAATCATTAACCAAGTTAAAAATAACCATCCGGACGCCGATACTGAACCACTTCAGCGTGCTTTTTTGTTTGCCCAAAAAGCCCATGGTGATCAAAAAAGAAAAAGCGGTGAACCGTATATTCAACACCCTCTTCATACCGCTTACATTCTCTCGCAAATTCGTGCTGACATTCCCACAATTATTGCGGGGATTCTTCACGATGTCCCAGAAGATACGGCCACGACTCTTAGCGATATAGAGAAAGAATTTGGTGAAGAAGTTGCTCACTTAGTCGAGGGAATTACCAAATTAAGTAAAATTAAATATCGCGGAATTACTCGCTACCGAGAGAGTCTTCGTAAAATGTTTTTAGCCATGGCTGAAGATTTACGAGTGATTTTGATTAAGTTTACTGATCGTCTTCATAACTTACGAACTCTTGATTCTCTCCCTCCTGAAAAACAAAAGCGCATTGCTCAAGAAACTCTAGAAATTTATGCACCGATCGCTGGACTCCTAGGTATTTGGAGTATGAAATGGCAAATGGAAGATATTTGCTTTAAATACCTCTATCCTGATGATTACAAAAAATTAGAATATACCTATGAGATTGAGAAAAAGACTGAATTAAATCAATATATTGAAAAAGTAAAATTAATCGTTGCCGAAAAACTCAAAAAAGAACATATTCCTCATGAAATCAGCGGACGCTTTAAACATCTCTATAGTATCTGGCAAAAGATGCAAGCCAAAGATCGAGCATTCAATGAGATTTATGACGTTTTTGCCCTACGTATTATCGTTCCGACGGTAGCTGATTGTTACAAAGCCCTAGGAATTGTCCATGCCACCTGGCGACCAAGTTATAATCGTTTTAAAGATTATATTGCTGTCCCAAAACCAAATGGCTATCGCAGTATTCATACAACAGTTTTTGGACCCGGTAGCCAGCCCACCGAATTTCAAATTCGTACCGCCGAAATGCAGGAAGAATCGCTATATGGAATATCGGCTCACTGGTATTACAAACAACTCCGTGGTGATGAAAAAGAAAAAATGCCCAAATGGGTTCAAGAAATTTTAGAAATCCAACGAAAAGCCACTTCGAGCCGAGCCTTTATCAATGAAGTCAAACTTCACATTTTTCAAGATCGTATTTTTGTCTTTACACCTCAAGGTGATGTTCATGACTTACCCTACGGAGCAACACCGGTTGATTTCGCCTATGCGGTCCATAGTGATATTGGTAATAAATGTGTGGCCGCAAAAATTAATAACGTCATGGGGGGTCTTGATCAAAAATTAAAAAATGGCGACTTAGTAGAAATTATTGTTGATCAAAATCGCGCCGGACCAAATTATGATTGGCTTAGTTTTGTAAAAACCCGTCGTGCCCAAGAAAAAATTAAACAATATGCTAAACGTTCACGACTTGGTTCACTTAAACGATTTTTGCCGGGCTTTAATAAAAAATAAATGAAATATAAACTAGGAAAGTTTGGAGAATTCGTAAAAGAATATGAAAAAGCTCGTCGAGGATATCCACGAAAAATTTTTAGTTTTCTAAAAAATTATATATTTCATAAGAAACCATCAATCCTAGATTTAGGTTGTGGAACAGGTATCTCTACCAGGCAACTGTCAAAAATAGGAGAAGTAATAGGCTGTGATCCAGATACACAAATGTTACAAGCTGCTAAAACTCATCAAAAAATTAATAAAGAAAAGTATGTAGTCGGCTCAACTCATAATCTTCCCTTTGATAATACAACCTTCGACATAGTAACTGCTTTTTCTGCTTTTCACTGGTTTAATGATAGGAAAAGTATTGCAGAAATAAAAAGAGTGTTAAAACCAGGAGGCATTATATTTGTAGTAAATAAGACAGGAGTAAAAAGCTGGGGAAATGGCTATAGAAAAAATATTATTAATACTATTGGTCAAGAGATTGCTCGTTTCAGAGAAGATTCTTATAATCCTAAGAAGGATTTACAAATGAACGGATTTAAAAAGATTAAAATTAAAGAGTGGAAGCTATCCGAATTTTTTACTCTTAAAAATGCATTAGAGTACGTCCAATCTGTATCAATCTGGAGCTCTGTGCCAATCCACCAGCGACTAAGAGCAAAAGAAGGGTTGAAGCGGTATTTCCAGAAGATGTTAAAAGAAAAGGGGAAAATTGAGAGAAAAATAGTTGTCAAAGTTGTTGTAGGACTGAAATAATAAAAAAAAATCTCCTTTTACAGAGATTCTTTTTTATTACCACCGTCCCATCATTTCATCTTTTAACTTACCAGTACGGCGTTGATACTCTTTTTTATCACGAAGCTCAAGACCAATAAGAGCACTTTTCTTTTTCTGATGCTCATTTTGTTCTTTACGATGATAACGATTCTTGCGGGCCTGCAATAAACGACCGCTTTGTTGTAAACGCTTGTTAAAGCGCCGCAAAAAGCTTTCGAATGTTTCACCTTTTTTTCGTTTGAATTCTACCATAAGGCCACCTACTTTCTAGAAATTATACCGCGACTTAATCGGGTAATGGATATCGACTTTGAAAATATAGCTTGTTTTAAAGGGTCTGTCAATTTTAATAACTAAACCTTTAAACGCTTCTCTAATTCATGAATAATCTTCTTATTATCAACTACTTCTTGGGCCCCGGATTCCATGTCCCTAATAATAATTGTGCCATCCATAAGCTCTTTCTGGCCTAAAACCAGAGTAAAGCGAACATTTAGCTTTTGCGCTTCTTCAAGCTGACGCTTTAAACCATTATGCAAAAAGCCCTGGCTGATCTTAAAACCTGCTTTGCGTAATTCTTCAAATAATATCATCGCTTTCTGACGAGCAGTATCACCTAATTGCGCCAGATAAATATCACTACCCGAGCGGTCTTCCAGTGATACATTTAAACCTCGAACACGATTAACCGTTCGATCCAAACCGACCGTCAAGCCTACCGCCGGTAACACTTTACCATACAAACGTTCAAATAATTCTCCATATCTTCCACCGGTAGCGAGTGTCAGCTGCTTGCGTCCTTCTTCACTGGGCATAACAAATTCAAAGACGGTTCGATTATAATAATCAAAATGGCCAAATAGTTTTGGATTTAAGCTATAGTTTAAACCAAGAACATCTAAATATTCTACGACAGTAAAGAAATCATTTTTTGCTTCTTCAGAAAGGAAATCAATTATCTGAGGAGCTTCTTCGTTTATTTCTATTAATCTTTCATCTTCTGATAATAAAGCCTCCAAGGGATTTTTAAGCAACTGCTTTTTAAATTCAATCGGTAACTTCATTTTCTTTGTTCGATCCCGGTAATATTCTAAAAGTTTAGACAGATATTGAGCCTGACATTCAGCATCACCAATACTATTTATTTCAACTTGAGTGTCTAGCTGAAGTTCCTTGAAAAAATTACAACCAATCTGAATCAATTGAACGTCAGCAATCGGACCAACTTCACCAATCACATCAAGACTCCACTGAGTATGTTGACGGTAATAGTTATTTTGTAATTTTCCAAAACGAAAGACGGGACCTAATTGACAAGTTTTTAACATCAACTTATTTTCATCAATTAAGGCATGCTCAATTACCGCTCGAACTAAAGATGATTTAATTTGTGGTCGCAGGGCAACTCGCTCCGCCCCTTTATCAACAAAACTATATAATTCCTTCAAAACTAATTCACTATTTTTTCCATGAGTTTTTTCATATAAGGCCGCCGCTTCAATCAAAGGAGTTTCAATCCGCTCAAAATCATAAATACGGGATAATTGAAGTGCTTTATCAATAACTAAGCGCCAATAACGCCATTCTTCAGATAATATTTCTTTCATTCCTTTCAAACGTGCCGGCGGATCGGTTTTCTTTGGAACACGAGGAACCACAACAGCTGGTTTTTTTTGTAACGGTTTCATAAAGTAAATTAGTTACTATAAGTTGGAGTAGTAATTCCTCCAATTCGTTTTAAAGGGAGACCTCGGAAAAATACTCGTCCAATTATAAAATTTTTATTAACGGGGCCGAAACTACGCGAATCTTTTGATCCATTACGATTATCTCCAAAGACAAAAAACTGACCATCACTGAGTGTTACGGAATCATTTACTTGGGAAACAGTATCAGTATTAGGAGCTAAGTAAGGTTCTACAACTTGAAACATTTCTCCCGAAGGTTGGGTGATATAAACATTTCCATCTTTAATTGTGACAATTTCGCCTGGTAAACCAATTACTCGTTTAATAAAATACTCTTGAGGATCGTCCGGATATCTAAAAACAACTACATCCCCCCGTACTGGATTATGTAAACGATAACTAATCTCATCCACTAATAAATAATCTTTTTCATGAAAATTTGGCTCCATTGAAGCACCGCGAACATAAAATGGCTGGATGATAAGATAACGAACAGGGATAATAATCGCCAAACAAATTAAGATTGTCTTGGATATTTCCCAAACTGATGCAAAAAATCCCTTCATATGTACTTATTTGATCGTAAATAAAGACTTCCCTTGTATGCAAGGATTATACTCTAACCCTAAGCATCTCGCAACTCCCTACCGTCGCTTTAATCTCTTTTCAGTTTTAAGAATATCGATTGTAGTATTTATAACTGTATCAGGATTTAATGAAATACTATCAATCCCACACTCAACTAGAAAACGAGCAAATTCAGGAAAATCACTTGGGCCTTGCCCGCAAATTCCGACCTTAGTTTTAGTGGCTTTTCCTGTTTCAATTAAGTAACGTATTAATGATTTTACTGCTTCATTCTTTTCATTTGACATACCAGCTACTTTTAAAGAGCCAGCATCACGATCAATCCCGAGGGTTAATTGAGTTAAGTCATTAGAACCAATTGAAAAACCATCAAAAATTTTAGCAAATTTTTCTGCCAAAATAATATTGGCAGGAATTTCAGCCATAACATAAATTTCTAAACCATCTTTTCCTTGTTTGAGCCCGTTCTTGGCTAACAAGTCAATAACCTTTTTCCCTTCTTCAATCGTTCGACAAATCGGAATCATAATCTTCATGTTTGTTAAACCCATTTCATCGCGGACTTTTTTTAACGCCTTACACTCAAGGGCAAAAGCGGGTTCATAACGTGGATCATAATAACGACTGGCTCCCCGCCAACCGATCATGGGATTAGATTCAATTGGTTCATACGCCTTACCACCAATTAAGTTTGCGTATTCATTTGATTTAAAATCAGTTAAACGGACAATAACCGGTTTTGGATAAAAAGCGGCGGTTATTAAGGCCACCCCTTGTGCTAACCGATCAATAAAAAATTGTTTTTTATCCTTATAACCAACAGTTAAATCGTCAATCTGCTTCTTAATTTTTCGATCAGTAATCGTATCGTAATTAATTAAGGCAAGCGGATGAATTTTAATATAGGTATTAATAATAAATTCTTCTCGCGCTAAACCAACGCCATCATTTGGAATAAAAGAAGAACCAAAAGCTAATTCTGGTGAACCAATATTCATCATGATTTTTGTTTTTGGGCGTGCCAAATTTTTGACGTTAGTTTTTTTCACTACGTATTTAACAATTCCTGGATACACAAAACCATCATCACCTTCCGCACAACTGACCGTAATATTTTCTCCTGGCTTAATTAAATGACTGCCATTTTCAGTTCCCACTACACACGGAATACCAAGTTCACGAGAAACAATGGCGGCATGACAGGTTCGACCACCTTTATCGGTTACAATTGCCGAAGCAATTTTCATAATCGGCTCCCAATCTGGATCCGTCATATCGGTTACCAAGACTTGGCCTTTTTTAAATTTAGAGATATCTTTTATATCCATAATACGATTGGCCGCACCAGCACCAATCTTATTACCAACACTCTTTCCTTTTATAATCGGCGCTGGATGAGCGGCAATCTTATACTCCTCAACAATACTATAATCACGAACACTATGAATTGTTTCCGGACGTGCTTGAACAATATAGACTTTGTTTTCATGTCCATCGACCGCCCACTCCATATCCATCGGACGATCATAATGCTCTTCAATAAGCATCGCCGCCCGAGCTAATTCTTTTACCTGAGTATCAGTAATAGAATATTCTAGTTGCTCAGAAACCGGAACCGGAATATCTTTTACTGGCTTATCTCCACCCTGATCATAGACCATCTTAATTCGCTTACGACCACGGGCTCGATATATAATCTGGCCCGTTGGCTTAAAAACCATAAATTCATCGGGGTTAACTTTACCCTGAACAATATTTTCACCCAAGCCGTAAATTGAGTTAATTAGAACAACATTTTTAAATCCAGATTCAGTATCAATGGAAAACATAACTCCGCTCGATCCAATATCGGAACGAACCATTTTTTGAACACCGACCGAGAGAGCAATTTTAAAGTGATCAAAACCCTTATCTTGACGATAAGAAATTGCTCGAGTGGTAAATAAAGAGGCAATACATTCTTTTACTGATTTCAAAAGTGCCTCGTGACCAGAAATATTTAAATAGGTATCTTGCTGACCCGCAAAAGAAGCATCAGGTAAATCTTCCGCCGTGGCCGAGGAGCGAACAGCGACATGGACATTCTTAGTTTTATATATTTTTGATAATTTGTCGTAAGCCGTAATTATTTCTGTTTTCAACCTATCAGGAAACTCCGCTTTTATAATTAAATCTCGAATTAATTTTCCCCGACGTCCGAGATCAGTCACATTATGGGTATCGACGTCCTTGAGAATCTTTTTTATTTTATCCATCAAACCAGTCTCCGCAAAAAAATCACGATAGGCTTCAGAGGTAGTGGCAAAACCATTAGGCACGCGAATATTTTTAGCAGTTAAGGTTCTAAACATTTCACCTAATGAAGCATTCTTACCGCCCACCGACGGAACGTCTTTAATACCTAAATCCTTATAAAATTTTATGAAAACTTTTCGGCTTTGATTTGTTTTAAACATGGAAATAATTTAGTTTATATTTTAAATATTTCGCTCCACGTATAAATAAAAGGAGCTTTCCACCATTCACCGTTATATGCTTTTACAAACCCGATAGCGGCAATAATAATTACCACAATAACAAGCAGCTGACCGATAATAGGAATCCAGCCTAAAATACCGATAATTAATTCGATAACAAATAAAACCAGTCCCTGCTTGGCATGGAACTGGGCAAATTTTGAGCTTTTCTTAGCCAGTAGCGGAATTAAGAAAAGAATCCACAAATAGGATAAGGCTGCCATTAACTTATTCTCTTCTACGTCAGCGTCGTAAACTTTTTTTTCTGTTTGAGGCATATTTAAATAATATAAAAAATTAATACTATTATTATAGCATGTATACAACAAACAGCCATGTAATTCGCTCTGAGAAATACAAAATAATAGATACTTATCGTCGTGATTTCTTTTTAATAACTTTAGCTTTTGTTTCAAACTTCGCTCGTTCTTGGCCGATCAAGCGAATTATTCGAAACCAGATATATATACTTAGGGAAACGATACCGCCGAGAGCGAGTAACCCAATAATAATCATCGACAAATAGCGCAATACCGCCTCAACAATTTCTGATATGAGTTTAAATTTAACAATTATCATGTACTGTGCCGTTTCATTGCTTTCTATCTTCTCATTATCAATCACTTTGGCCGCCAGAGAATAGATGCCCGCTTCTAATGGCTTAGAAATAAGAGCGGTAAATTTTCCCGTCTCATTACTTATAACAGTTGTGGTATAAATAACTTTTTCATCCTGACGAAGATATAATGTCACTAGTGAATAAGGGTAGGTTGTGCCGCTCATTTTTATATCATCACCTGACTCTAAACTACTTGTGTAATACGTAATGATCGGAGGATTAATTCCCTTCACCAGAATTTCTTTAGTGGCATTAATACTATTACCCGCATTATCCACGGCAGAAATAGATATAGTATGAATTCCCGGATTTAAAAATTGCGTATTAAGGAAATTTTCAAAAGGGTCAGGAAGAAGATGCTCTATAATATTCTGCCCATCAATAGTAATAATATAATGACTTAACCCTGATCCCTCATCAATCGTTTTAAAAGAAAGTCCTTTTTCGCGATAATCAATAATAAAATGTTTAGGTGGTATTGTGTCGATATTAAAACAATAATGAGAGACACTCCCCCACCCCTTAACATTTCGTAAACTCAAGTTAAAACAATGTCTACCATCACTTAAATCAGTAATTTTCTTTTCAGAGATCGGCGGTAGGTAGGAGACTGTTGGTTTAGTATTAATTGATTGACTAACATCAGCCCGAACTTCCAGAATCCCCTCTGGTACATTCCATGTTACCTCTGGAGAAGTATTCGTATACCATTTATTTTGATCAGGGTGAGTACTGGAAATAATACGCGACAGTGGCGGTACATCGTTAAGTGGATCCGCTTGTTCCTTACTTGGATCAGCTGCCTCGTTAAGAGACTCAGTAATATTAAATTGAGCACTACTAGTGGTAGCTACTGGATAGGCTTCTTGATCACCGTTCACTAATACTGAAAGAGAGGTATATCTTAGATTAGCGGAACCACTTTTAATAACTTTAAAACTAATACTGATAACTTTACCGCCACTACCACTAAAACCTCGATTCAAAGCCGTACCTTTAAAATCAACTGTTCCATTAGAATTAGAAAAAGTCGGTTCTTGTGTCCAAAGATTCAGAAACGAGCCATTACGACTTAGCGATGTGACCTGCACTGTATCCTGAGTAAAAGACAAAGCACCAGAAACAGCGTCAATGGTATCTTTAGCACTGTCAATATAGACATTAACCATTACTGTGTCTCCAACCTGATATTGTCCGGAACCTGGTGAAAAATATACACGTGCAGCCAAAACCGGTGATGGTACAATCACGGAAAGAAATATACCAACTAACAAGAAAGATAGTAAACTGATAAAGCTATTCTTAAATTTTCTTCCAAACGTTACCATAAAATTAAAAATTTTACATTTATGGTAAAAAACCTAACCCGTTACTACTTAACATATTGCTCTGTCACCCAGCCGGTTGTTCCATTATTCAATGTAATGAGATACCAACCCTGTTCATATTTTGTATACACGTAACTTTGAGATGGATAGACTCTAGTTTTTATTGTTCCTTGAGTCGAAGGGATACTTCTAACATTTAACCAACCCGTCGGAGTTGCTTGAACAGTTATAGTTTTAGCTTTTGGAACTATAATTTTCTTTGGTTCAGGAATATTAATTTTCTCTGGGGTGGCTTTTGATACTACAGCAATATATTGGCCACTAACCCAGCCCTTTTGACTTCCTGAAATTGTTATATTGAACCAGCCATTTTTTTCTTGGCTAAAGGCATATCGTTGGTTTGGATAAACTGAACCGATAATAGCTCCAGTTAATGAAGGGGCACTGCGAACTCGTAACCACCCAGTTGGCGTTGACTTAATAATTAATGTATTTCCGGTTTCTTTTACAATAGTTTGTCCGCGACCGGATAATACATAGGCCCAAGCACGCACCACCGACCAATCAAAGGCTGACACCGGCTTACGTTTAAAAACTTTTACATATTGAGCGACTGCCGCATTTTCTTTAACAATGTTACGTGGGAATCGCAAACGATACATCATCGTATGCCAGGCAAGATCATCTGTTAGATCTGTTGGATTATAATTCCTACCAACTAATGTTCTGAAAGCTTGAGAGGTAGCTACATATTGTCTTTGCTCATGAAGAATATTACGTTTACTTGGTTTTTTTCCACTCGCAATTTCAGTAAGCACATTTATATTAATATACCCTAATGTTTCCAGTTGATCACGCACTAATGTTAATCGTTCAACCCAACCAAGTCGGATAGTTACATCGGAAATACCATATGTCACAAAATTAACTGCCTTTGTTAAATCAGAATTATGTAAGACAACCCCCGTCTGTTGAGCAATCGCTACAACTCTGCTGATATTATCAGTCTCCCAATTAGGGTGTTGTTCAATTCCTAATATTCTTGTTAATTCCGCGGCATCTTCAGTAACATCTATCGGTATTTCGTTGCCAGGAGTTACTGAATCAACCGCCAGAGTAATAGAATCAGAGACAACGAGAGATTCATTGCCAGCAAGGTCTTTAAACTTTACAAAAACATTTTTTATTCCATTATCGGGGCTCAAAAACCAAAGCTTTGAAGTAACATACGTTTCCCAAGTAGCTCCTGTAAAAGCGTTATTATCAGAAATCATCATATAGTTTGCACCTATGGCAGTCAGTGTCAAAACTACACTAGTAGTATTACTAATAGCTACTCCACCAGCCATTGTAACTGATACATTGGTCGGTGGTGTTACGTCTGGTGGCGTACCTCCACCTCCGCCACCTCCGCCACCTCCACCTCCGCCACCTCCGCCGCCGCCGGTACCAGTAGCTGTAAAGGATTGGGCTGCCTCTGAAGATTCTGAACCAAATTGTACGCTAATATGAAACCAATAATTACCGGCTGTTGGAACAGTGGAATTTAGTGTAGTATCAAAATTTTCTGCAGGTAAAATAAGTTTAGCTGCCGTTGAACTGAAGATATCATCACCGCCTCCACATAGATTTGTATCAGAGTTAGTTACGCACCATGTGTACTGATACTCATAGGCAGTTGAACCTTCGTTAGTTATACGAACAGCTGTGCCAATATTCGGCACTACTAAACTTGGAAAGCTTTGAATGAGAACTTGAGCTGGAGAACCCGGAGTTGCACTAACAAAAGTTGAAGCTAAACCTGTGCCAACCAAGTTTTTGGCAGACACACGAAAATCATACGAGTTGTCATTAGACAAACTAGTTACTGTTGTCGCCGGAGTAGTACTTACTCCATCAGCAAACGTTGACCAAACACCACCGATGGTAAGTTTATATTGCACCACATAATCTGTGATTGGCGAGCCACCATTAGAGGCAGGTGCAATCCAGGTAAGGTCAACACTACTGTCATCAATTGTTGCAGCCAAGTTAGTTGGTGCATCAGGAACACTGGCCGGTGTTACCGAATTACTGGTTCCTGATGCACTGCTTGTACCGATAACATTAGTAGCAGTAGCAGTGAATGTATATGTCACGCCATTTGTTAACCCCGTCACTAGAAGCGGAGATGTTCCACTAGCTGTAATTCCACCCGGACTTGAAGTGACTGTATATGAAGTTATGGCTGAACCTCCGTCAAAAGCGGGAGCTGTCCAGGTAAGTGTGACACTACTGTCTCCAATAGCTGCTGCCAAATTTGTCGGCGCGTCTGGAACAGTCGCCGGTGTAATTGAATTACTGGCAAGCGACGCACTACTTGTCCCAAAAGCATTTGTAGCCGTAACCGTAAAGGTATAAGCAGTTCCATTTGTAAGACCAGTAATAGTTATTGGTGAAGCACCTCCGGTAGCCGTAAAACCACCAGGACTTGATGTCACAGTATATGAAGTTATTGCTGAACCACCATTGTTAATTGGAGGAGTAAAGGTGATAGTTGCTTCACCATTACCTCGGATTGCAGTTCCAATAGTTGGAGCATCAGGAACCGTCGCCGGAACAACCGAGTTACTGGTTCCTGATGAAGAACTTGTACCGATTGCGTTGGTAGCTGTAACGGTGAAAGTATATGTCGTTCCATTTGTTAAACCAGTAACAGTCAAAGGTGAAGCACCACCCGAAGCCGTAAAACCACCAGGACTTGATGTCACAGTATATGAAGTTATGGCTGAACCACCATTATTAATTGGAGGAGAAAAAATGATCGTCGCTTCTCCATTTCCCGCTGAAGCGCTGCCAATAGTTGGCGCATTAGGAACCGTCGCCGGAACAATTGAATTACTAGTTCCGGATGCTGCACTAGTTCCAACAGCGTTAGTGGCCGTGACGGTAAAGATATATGTCGTTCCATTTGTTAAACCAGTAACAGTCAAAGGTGAAGCACCACCAGAAGCCGTAAAACCACCAGGACTTGATGTCACTGTATATGAAGTTATTGCCGAGCCTCCGTTACTACCAGGAGCAGAGAATGTGATTGTTGCTTCGCCATTTCCTCTCGTGGCAGTACCAATGGTTGGAGCGCCAGGAACAGTGGCCGGTGTGGCAGCACCACTTGGACTTGAGGCGATACTAGTACCGATAGCGTTAGTGGCCGTAACCGTAAAGGTATAAGCAGTTCCATTAGTTAAACCAGTGACTGTAATTGGCGAAGAACCACCAGAAGCTATAAAACCACCAGGGCTTGATGTCACCGTGTACGAAGTTATTGCAGAGCCTCCATCAAAGACTGGCGGAGCAAAGGTAACTGTAACTTGACCATCACCTCTTGTGGCGGTACCAATTGTTGGAGCATTAGGAACCGTGGCCGGAACAACCGAGTTACTAGTTCCGGAGGCAACACTAGTTCCAACAGCGTTAGTGGCCGTGACGGTAAAGGTATATGTCGTGCCATTAGTTAAACCAGTGACTGTCAAAGGTGAACCACCGCCAGAGGCGGTAAAGCCACCAGGATTTGATGTCACAGTATATGAAGTTATTGCCGAACCTCCATCACTGACTGGTGCGGTGAATGTGATTGTTGCTTCACCATTACCTCTAACAGCAGAAACAGAAGTTGGTGGTCCCGGAACAGCTACTGGTGTGACTGAGTTACTTGCACTTGAGGCAGAACTTGTGCCAACAGCGTTAGTCGCCGTGACAGTGAACGTATAAGCTGTTCCATTGGTTAAACCGGTAACTGTAATTGGAGAAAAACCTCCCGTGCCAGTGTAACCACCAGGGCTTGATGTCACGGTATATGAAGTTATGGCCGAACCTCCATTGTTAATCGGAGGAGTGAATGTAATAGTCGCTTCGCCATTACCAGCCGTTGCCGTACCAATAGTTGGCGCATCAGGTACTGTCGCTGGAACTATAGGGTTACTTGGTGCTGAAGCAATACTGGTTCCAATTATGTTTGTAGCCGTAACTGTAAATGTATATGTCGTTCCATTTGTTAAACCAGTAACAGTCAAAGGTGAAGCACCCCCGGTAGTAGTAAATCCACCAGGGCTTGATGTGACAGTATATGAAGTTATGGCCGAACCTCCGTCACTACCTGGCGGTGTAAAGGTTACAGTCGCTTCACCATTACCTCGCGTAGCAGTACCAATAGTTGGAGCTCCGGGAACATTAGCCGGAACTACTGAGTTACTGGTTGAAGAAGCAATACTGGTTCCTATAGCGTTCGTTGCTGTAACCGTAAAGGTATATGTTACGCCATTAGTTAAGCCCGTAACAGTAATTGGCGAAGAACCTCCAGTGCCAGTAAATCCACCAGGGCTTGATGTCACTGTATATGAAGTAATTGCTGAACCCCCGTCACTACCTGGCGGTGTGAAGGTCACAGTCGCTTCACCATTACCAGCCGTGGCTGTGCCAATCGTTGGAGCCCCAGGAACATTAGCTGGAACTATTGAATTACTTGTTGAAGAAGCAATACTGGTTCCTATAGCGTTCGTTGCTGTAACCGTAAATGTATATGTCGTTCCATTTGTTAATCCAGTAACAGTGATTGGTGATGAACCACCTGTTCCCATAAATCCACCAGGGCTTGAAGTAACTGTATAACCTGTAATAGGAGAACCTCCGTTACTGACTGGTGCCGTGAATGTAATTGTTGCTTCGCCATTTCCTCGAACAGCAGAGACGTTTGTTGGGGCTCCTGGAACCGTTACTGGTGTGACTGAGTTACTAGCACTTGAAGCAGAGCTTGTGCCAACGGCATTAGTCGCCGTGACAGTGAACGTATAAGCTGTTCCATTGGTTAGGCCAGTCACTATTAATGGTGAAGATCCACCAGAAGCCGTAAAGCCACCGGGACTTGATGTCATAGTGTAGGAAGTTATTGTTGATCCGCCATTATTTATCGGAGGCGTGAAAGTGATAGTCGCTTCACCATTACCAGCCGTCGCAGTACCGATTGTTGGCGCGTCTGGAACTGTCGCCGGGACAATTGGGTTACTTGGTGCGGAAGCAACACTGGTTCCAATAGCATTGGTCGCCGTAACTGTAAAAGTATATGTCACACTATTAGTTAATCCTGTTACGGTTAGTGGTGATGTACCACCTGTCGCTGTAAAACCACCTGGACTTGATGTCACGGTATATGAAGTAATTGCTGAACCTCCATTAAATACAGGAGGAGTGAAAGTGATAGTTGCTTCACCGTCACCTCGTGTGGCTGTACCGATTGTCGGTGCGTCAGGAACAGTTGCTGGAGTGACTGAGTTGCTTGAGCTTGAAGCAGTACCTGTCCCAACTGCATTGGTAGCCGTAACAGTAAATGTATAAGCAGTACCATTTGTTAAACCAGTAACTGTCAATGGTGAAGACCCACCACTGGCAGTAAATCCACCTGGGCTTGAAGTTACAGTATAAGAAGTTATGGCTGAACCACCGTCACTGAGAGGTGCTGAAAATGTAATTGTAGCTTCACCGTTTCCTCGTGTAGCTGTGCCGATAATTGGTGCTCCTGGAACAGCCGCTGGAGTAACCGAGTTGCTGGTTCCGGATGCAGAACTTGTTCCAACAACGTTAGTTGCCGTAACAGTAAAAGTATATGATACACCATTAGTTAACCCCGTTACCGTAATTGGTGAAGCTCCACCCGTGCCAGTAAAGCCACCAGGACTTGAAGTTACAGTGTAAGAAGTTATGGCAGAACCTCCATTGTTAATCGGAGGAGTAAAAGTAACCGTAGCTTCACCGTTGCCTCGTGTGGCTGTGCCGATTGTTGGTGCATCAGGGATTGTCGCTGGACCAACTGAGTTACTGGTTCCAGATGCAGAACTTGTTCCAACTGCGTTAGTGGCCGTGACAGTAAATGTATATGACACACCATTAGTTAAACCAGTTACGGTTAATGGTGAAGCACCACCGGTAGCGGTAAATCCACCAGGGCTTGAGGTCACTGTATATGAAGTTATTGCTGAACCGCCATTATTTATTGGAGGAGTAAATGAAACAGTTGCTTGTCCATTACCCCCCGTAGCTGTGCCAATAGTCGGTGCATCAGGAACAGAGGCTGGCGTAACTGAGTTACTAGTTGCTGAAGCAACACTCGTCCCAATAGCATTAGTTGCTGTAACCGTAAATGTATAAGCAGTGCCATTAGTTAAGCCAGTAACTGTAATTGGAGAAGCACCTCCAGTACCAGTGAAACCACCAGGGCTTGAAGTTACAGTATAAGAAGTAATAGCTGAACCACCGTTGTTAGCCGGCGGAGTAAATGTAATTGTTGCTTCACCGTTACCCCGAACCGCTACAATGTTAGTTGGAGGATCAGGTAAAGTTTGAAAATTAAAACGTGGGTAAGTTGAAGTTTCAACAATATTCCATATAGGTAAAATAGTAAAATCCCATCCAGAGTAAGTTGTCTGTTGTTTCATTACTGCTGTGATTGCACCAGTCATTCCACTAGGGTCAGCACCATTTCCAACTCCGTTATTTTTTCCAGATGTAGTGATATCCCAATAATTTGATGAGTATGTTCCGCTCGTAGGATTTCCAGTAAGACCTCCAACGTATTGCAAAGCTGAAGAGGCTCCTGCTGCTCCGGAACTTCCAGCACTTCCTCCAGTTCCACCGATACCAGCTGCTCCACCAGCACCACCGGTTGCACCTGATGTTTTTGTACCCGCTGGCACGCCAATAGAATAGGTATTAGTAATTACGGCGG
>DAORIW010000018.1:0-17280 GCA_035438725.1 bacterium
TGGATTTAATTTTAAACTTGGTGGAGAAAGAAGCGTTGATGGTAAAAATTTTAGCGGTTTGGAGGGTATTGGATCATTCTGGTCCTCTCTGGAGAATCCCAAACCTGGATATACATATACAGCTCCGACAGTAAGTGTTCAAGAAGGTGATTCTTATACATTTAGACTTTCAAGAGAAAAGGAAATAGCACTTTCTCTTAGATGTATTCAAGATTAGCAACTATTGACTTTTTAATAAATTATCGTAGAATAGAGGATAATCTAAGTTACGTTTTAATTTTGATGTATGAATAGAAAATTGTTAATAGTGACAGTAGCACTCATGGTTTTTAGTGTTAGTGGTATATTATTGGCTCAAGCGAAGATTTCTTCGTCAGTTTCTCCTATCGTTAAGGCTCTCCCGAGTAGATTTTCTTGTGGTCAGTCGATCACTGACCGTGATGGATATGTGTATCCTACTACCCAAATTGGTAGCCAATGTTGGATGGCCGCCAGTTTAAAGACAAAATCTAAACCAAACGGGAGCTGTATTAACCAGTGGACATCGCCTAATCGTAGTGCCTTATGTCCCGATGCAACGCCTAATGATGCTAATAAAGGCCGTTCTTGTTATAACAATATAGAAAATAATTGTCAGGTTAATGGTGCTCTTTATACCTGGGATGCAGCAATGAATGGATCAACTATAGAAGGTGCTCAGGGAATCTGTCCAACGGGTTGGCATGTTCCAACCTATACCGAACAATATTCTTTGATCTATTTCTATGCTAAGCCACAAAATGTTACCAATTGTATTTGGATTAATCCCGCTAATCCGTATGGTCGATTTGATTGCTCTCCAGCTGGTACTGCTTTGCGTGATAGTTCTGGATTTAATTTTAAACTTGGTGGAGAAAGAAGCGTTGATGGTAATAGTTTTAGCGGTTTGGAGGGTATTGGATCATTCTGGTCCTCTCTACAAAATCCGCGTGATATAAATTTTGCTCCGACAATAAGTCTTCAAGAAAATGATTCTTATACTTTTAGATTTTCAAGAGAAAGGGCAATGGCACTTTCGCTTCGTTGTATTAAAGATTCAGTAAAAAAATAATAAAAAGTACAAATAAAAAGAGGCATTAAGCCTCTTTTTTTGTTTGTCTTTTTTGCGGCTACAGCGTATAATGACGCTATGAAATATAAAAAAAGAACCGGTTTTACCTTAGTTGAAATTTTAATAGTAACGGCTATTATTGCTCTTTTATCCACACTGACTATTTATGCCACTACTTCCTCTCGGTTAAAATCTCGTGATGCCAAGCGAGTATCTAATGTTACTCAGATTGTCACTGCTTTAGAAGCATATTATGATTCAAATAAGTCATATCCAACAATGATAACCGCCGGGATGCCGATATCTTCTGGAAATAAAATATATCTTAAATCAGTACCGATTAATCCCTTACCTCGAACTGATGGCGGATGTATAGACCAAGATTATCAATATACGACAACGACAACGGGTTATAAACTAACATTTTGCCTTGGTTCAAATACTGGACGCTTTACGAAGGGAGTTGTGCTTTGCAAGAATGGAAATTGTGGAGTGTCTGATACAAATTGCGGTCCCGGTGTAACAGTTACGGATCGTGATGGAAATGTATATCCAACTGTTGAAGTTGCTGTTCAGAATGGATCACAGTGTTGGCTTGGGAAAAACCTATATACAAAATCGCGATTATTATCAGGTACACCAGCTTGTATTAATACGGGCGGGGGAGCGACGTATCCGACTTGTGCCGTGATATCTGGTGCTAACTTTACGGAGGTTGGTTATGATGGATCTCGCAGAGATTGCTTACGTCATGATGGAACAACGGGACCGCCTGATTTTGCCCGCGGTCATGAGGCAAACTGCGCAGTAAACGGAGCTTTGTATACATGGGCGGCAGCTATGAACCTTCCTGACACGTGTAATGATAGCGCCTGCACTGCTTCTATTACGCTTCCTTATCACCAAGGTATTTGTCCAGATGGCTGGCATGTTCCAAATGATAATGAATGGTCAGTACTGGAAACTTCTTATACCGATAGCCCTAATCCGTGTAGTCCGACCCGAGAGTATCCGACTGGTGCTCAATGTCAAAATGCCAGAACCAGACTAGCGGTTGGAGGTGTCTCGGGTTATGATGGTCAATATGTTGGCGGCAGAGACTACTATGGAACGAATTACTTACACTTTGGTTATGGTGTTGACTATTGGACGACTGGTGATCCAGATTTCATTTCTGCTCACTGCTCTGGTAGCTCTGGACATAGTTGTGCAATTGCTCGAATTATAAATAATGGTGATACGGGAGTTACGAGATGGGATAGGTTAAAAATTTATGGTTTTTCGCTCCGCTGTATTAAAGATCCCAGTTAGTTTATACTTTAATTTTACACATGAAAATAACTTTTCTTCGGCATGGCCAAACAAACTATAATATTAAAGGGATATGTAATAGTAAACCGAACTCAAAGGTTCGGCTTACTGCTTTAGGTCGGGAACAAGTTAAAGTCGCGGCCAAGATTTTAGAAAAAGAACCTTTTGAAATTATTTTTACTTCCGAGCTTTTTCGCACTCATCAAACGGCGCGGATTGTTAATATGTATCATCATGTTCGTATGATTACTGATAAACGTCTCAATGATCGTAGTACTGGCTGCGAAAATAAGGCGGTTACTCTTTTTTATGATTGGCGTCGTAAGCAAAAAAATGTATGGACCGCTAAACCTCGCGGTGGTGAATCATACGAAGCAATGAAAAAAAGATTAGCTTCCTTTTTAGCTGACTTGAAAAAGATGAATTATCACAATGTTTTGATTGTTGCTCATTTGCCGATTTTAAAGGTGGCGCGTGGTTACTTTAAAAAATTAACTAATGCCCAGATGGAAGCTTTGAAAGATAGTCAAGTTCAGAATTGTAAGATTATGAGGTTTAATGTCTCAGTCAAGGCTGGAAGAAAAAGATAGCGTTTGCTTGACAGGTTAAGGGAAAGGAGTAAAATGAAAACTTCTTCATTTATGATGAAGTTTTTTTGAACTTTCACAAAATTTTTAAATTAAAAAAAAGGAGTTAAAAATGGCTCGTAATGGCTACTCTAAAAGAAAGGAAATACCGTCACCATTTATGTGTCCTCTTAGTAATTTCGGCATAGGTGCTGGATCACAAGAGGCAATCAAGATTATAAATGAAAATGACGAAAGCAGAGCTTTTCATACCAAAGAAATATTAGAACAACTTATTCCTCCGAAAAGTGTTCAAAATCAAATTACATTTGCAGCATCACTGGGTATACAATATCCTGAAAAGCAAATTTTTAAACCCAAAAAAATAAAAACCGAAGAAGTAGTAGATTTAAACTCAGATTCAAAAAGTTTGGTAGAAACATCTTCAACGCCCAAAACAATAAAAGAAAAAGTGTATAAAAATAAGAGATATAAAGAAAATTTCTGCCTTCTTATTGTAATAAAGGAGACAATGAGAGATTTAGTGAAAGTAAGCCCAATTCAATTTTCTAATGATGAATATATTGTCTTAACAGAGAGACTCGAGAGATTTTGGAAAAGTAGTGATTATAAGAAAAGAAAGTTAGCAAAAGAAATATATATACAGCTTACTGAAAAAATAAGTGTCGATGAAGCGGCCGATCCAAAATCAGTTATCGGCGCTTAGCCGACGATCTATAGAAAAACAAGGGACTTCCCAAATAAGTTCCTTTTTTATTTTTCAAAATTTTGTGTTATGCTATAATGCAGATTATTATTTACCCACTATGGATTTACTAAAAGACCAGGAAGCCTTTGCCGGATATTTCGCTGACTGCTTAATTGAAGCAAAATATGTCTCCGGACTTGATGAAGCGGGCTATGAAACAATTCGTCAAGAATTGATTGAGCTTATTAACCGCGAAATTAGTCAGGTGATTTTTGATAATTTAACCGCCGATCAATTAGAAGATATGGAACGTATGCTTGATGAAGAGGACGCTGAGGGTATGACCGCCTTTTTAAGAGCGGCTATTCCAGATTTACGAGATTTGATTTTGCGTCGATTAGTTGATATTAAAAATGAAATGCAATAAAATGAAAAGACCCTTATGAACAACGAATATTTTTCTGGTTTTGATACAAAAAGTTTAGATCGGTTTGAAGGCAAGCATCATGTGATTGTCGGTCTCGTATTAAGTAGTGTATTTGAAGGTGAGGACGATATTAAGAATGCGTTTCAAGAACTAGCGACCGAGTAGTAATTTTGAACTAAAAATCCTCTGATTGCTCAGGGGATTTTTTAATTGGTTATTTATATTTTTCGTTAAAATCACTTGGATCAGCCTCAATTTTTTTAAAGAGAGGTTCGGGATTAGTAATATGTATTTTATCAACCATCAGAGCGAGACTATCATAACGAGGCCATTCGGAAATTGATATACCAAGCATTGAATTTAACTTTTCCACAGTGGCTGGCGTGATGGGGGATAGCATCGTGGTTAAGGCTAAGCTAATTAAAGCGGCGCTATGCATAATTGATTGATAACGGGCTTGGTCAGTTTTTTTTACGGTCCAGGGAGTGGTATCTGATAAATATTTATTACCAAAGGCTGATAACTCGAGCATCCGCTCCGAGTAACGTTTGAAATTACAGCCATTAAGTAGGGCGTGAGTCTCTTCTAAAGCTTTCTGTACTTCTGTTACTACTATTTCGTCAGGCGTGGCAGAAGCGATATCAAGGCCTTCGGAGAGCTTCATGGTTCGGAATAGAAAATTTCCGAGGTTTGAAATAATAACATTATTAACTTTAGTGATAAAGTCCACCCAGGTAAAATCGCTGTCATGATTTTCTGGCATGATGAGACAAAGATAGAGTCGGACGAGATCCACATCAAAGTCTTCTAGAATTTTTTTCGGATCAAGGGTCACACCAAAGCTTTTTGAGAAAGCTTCGTTATTTAACGTTAAAAATTGATTGACGGCAGGGAAATCGGGTACATGAAGTTTTTCATCATAGGCATGCAATTGACCTGGCCAGAAGATGGTGTGAAAAACTAGGTTATCTTTACCCATGAAATAAAAATGTTTGGCGTCAGGATTATGCCAAAATTCCTGCCAATGGTCGTTAGTACCCTGATCACGCGATAATTTTATTGAAGCTGATAAATAACCAATTACGGCTTCAAACCAGACATAAATTCTTTTATGTTCATGTCCCTTAATTACTTGGTCGGCCGGAATTCGATCGGTCGGAATTTCAACGCCCCAATCTAAATCTCTGGTAATCGCTCGTGGTTTAAGACCATTTTCTAACCAGCGTTTTGATTCGTTATAAATCCAAGGTCGCCAGGTGGGTCCGTATTGAGCCAAATAGGATCCAAGAAACTTCTCTAGCTGTGGCCAGTCAAAAAAATAATGTTCAGTTTCTTTCATCGTGACTGGCGATTTCGTTAATTTACTAAGGGGATTAATTAATTCACCTTGCGCTAAGACATTTCCGCAGTTATCGCATTGATCACTACGGGCTTCGGTATCGTTGCAATGAGGGCAGGTACCTTCGACATATCGATCTGGTAAAAAACGTTTTTCCGTTTCCGAATAATATTGTTCACTTGTATCTTTATAGAGTAATTTTTTTTCTAATAAGGTTATGAAAAGATCTTGAACAATTTCTTTGTGAACGGGATTGTCGGTTTTAGTGTAGATATCAAAGCTCAAGTTAAGTGCTTTGAATAAAGCCTCATGTTTAGGATGATATTCTTCAACAATTACGTTTGGCGTCGTACCGCGCTTATCGGCCTCAACTGTTACTGGGGTACCAAAACAGTCCGAGCCCGAGACCATCATAACGTCATTACCGATAAATCTCTGAAAGCGAGCAAAAATATCGGCTGGAATTAAGTAGCCTGCTAAATGTCCAAAATGGATATTGCCGTTTACATAGGGCCAGGCTACGCCCACGAGTACTTTTTTAGAATCTTTTTCCATATATGTTTAAAGTTAAAAGTGGTTTGATTATAACAGTTTTAATCAAAATTTCAAATGTAATCATGGTATACTATTTTTATGATTAATCTCTCCCCTTGGATTGCCCAAATGAAATTTCGTCGTCTCTCTCAGACTCTCTCAGCTGATCTTAATACTGAGATTGCTATTATTGGCGGTGGTATTGCCGGTATTTCAACTGCTTACTTTATTTTAAAAAACACTACTAAGTCAGTAATTTTATTAGAAGGGGACAAGATTGCTCACGGTGCCACTGGTCATAACGCTGGACAAGTAACCAGTTATTTTGAAAGGCATTTCGTTGAATTAGTCGAAGAGTTTGGCTTAGAAAAAGTGGCCGAGGGGCAAGCTGATATTGAAAGTGCTTGGCTACTACTTCAGGAAATTATTGCCGAGGCCAATCTTTCATTACCGTTTTACCAATTCACCGGTTATGCTGGTTTCTCAACTTTGGACCAACTTATGTTTCGGCTTGAAGAAGAAGCGTTGCGTGAAAAGAGCGGCTTACCAAATCATGAATTTTTAGTGGTTAATGATCCGCTCATCCTACTCCGAATTCCTGATGAATTTTGTCGTTATTATAAAGTTGCCCATCAGTCGGATATTCTTGATTTATTGGAAACAACCGATCAATCCTATATTGCTGTTAAAGCCAGTCGAAAGGGTTGTTTGAATAGTGCTTTGTTTTGTGAACAGTTAATTGAATGGATTGAAAAAAAATATAAAGACCGTTTTCAGATTTTTGAACAAACTCCTGTCACCCGAGTTAATTTAGGCATAGCACATTCCCGAGCGGAAACTGCCCAGGGTACTGTGACTAGTGAGTTTGTTGTTTTATGTACTAATGGATTTGAAAATATTGAAATAAAAAATGAGATTGGGGTGGACATCAATGGTCGTTTTCATGAAAAAATTGAAGGTACTATTGGTTATATGACAGGCTATTTAAGTAAGGAAAATCGACCACCGACGGCTATTAGTTATTTTGAACCAGAGCATGTCAGTCGCTTAGATCCTTATGTTTATATGACTAGGCGGCCTCGGGAAGATCTAAAAGGAAAAGAAAAAATCATCGCTCAAAATTTAACCTGTCTTGGTGGACCGGAAATTATGTTAGAAGACAAAGCAACCTATGATCGTCATCTTCATACATATCTGCCCGAAGCTCTTGATATAACTACTCGTTTTTTAAAAAAGACCTTCCGCGAATCTAATCAAGAAATAGACTATGATTTTACGTGGCATGGTTTGATGGGATATACAAAAAATGGAGTTCGGTTGATTGGTTTTGAACCGTGTAATAAGAATTTATTATATAATCTCGGTTGTAACGGAATTGGAATTTTACCGTCTATTTATGGAGGCTTGCGTATTAGTCAGCTTGTCGCCGGTGAAACACTGCCCTTATCGATGTTTGATGTTCAGGATCAACGATGTATGATTCCTGATTAGAGTGAAGTCTAATTAAGCTTAAACTTCACCGTTTTGTTGACGCCAGAGTGCAAAGTACAGGCCGGGTTGTCGTAGGAGCTCATCATGACTACCATGTTCAGTAATATGTCCTTTTTCAAGAACATAGATTTCATCAGCATGCATAATCGTTGAAAGACGATGGGCAATTAAAATAGTAATTAATTCGGGTTTAGCAATGGTAATATGTTTTATAGTTTCGGTAATAGCATTTTCTGTAATACTGTCTAAACTGGAAGTGGCTTCGTCAAAAATAATAACATCAGGTTTTCGGAGTAAGGCACGGGCAATCGCTAAACGCTGTTTTTCGCCACCAGAAATTTTTAATCCACCTTCTCCAATTTTAGTATCAAGACCTTGATTACCACGTTCGAGTAAACTTAGAGCAGCAGCGTCTTTTATTGCTTCAATGCACTCCGCATCAGTAGCTTTTGGATTAACAAATAATAGATTAGCTCGAATAGTTCCAGCAAATAATTGAGTATCTTGAGAAACATAGCTAATCTTTTCTTTAAAACTTTCTGGTTGGATGGTTACTATATCACGATTATTAATATGGATCGCTCCGGTAGTTGGTTGATATAAGCCAAGAAGTAATTTGATTAAACTTGTTTTTCCCGAACCCGAAGGTCCCGCAAAAGCGACTGTTTGCCCTGGCTTAATACCGAGGCTAATATTTCTTAAAGCCGGTTCGCTTTCATCTGTATATTTGAAACTAACTTCTTTGAAATCAAGAGAGCTAATACGTTCGATGATATAATCTCGGCCAGCTGTTTCTTCCGGTTTCATTTTTAGAATAGAATCAAGGACTTCATTTGAGGCCTTGGCTTCTTGATATTGGGACGCCACATTACTTAATTCATAGAGGGGACTAAAGATAGCAAAAGAGTAAAAAAGTAAACTGAAGAATTGCCCCAAGCTAATTGCTTGATTTAAAATTAACCAGAGCATTAAGAAAAGTAACCCTGAGCGACAGAGATTTATCATTGAGCCTTGAATGAAGCTTAATTTGCGAATCAACTTAATTTTAATAAGTTCAAGATTAAGAATTTCGGTATTTACTTCGTTTAATCGATCAGTTTCCTGTTGTTCTAGGCCCATACTTTTAACTAATTCTACGTTTCGCAATGTTTCAGTAGTTGAGCCAGCTAGAGCACCCATTCGTTTGACGATTGTCTGTTGAGCTTCTTTGATACGACGGCTGATGAAAAAGGTAAAGGTACCGAGTGTGGGTATGAGTAGGAAATATACAAGGAAAATAAGCCAGTGAACTGTTGCCGCATAAATTAAAACAAAAATTAAGCCAATCAAGGAAACAAAGACCGTATTGATCCCGCTAGTAATAATTGCCTGATTATCAACTCGAGCTTTTTGAATTTTTTGAAGGATTTCACCTGATTTTTGATCCTCAAAAACGAAGTAGGGTAGTCGTAAAGCATGATTAATCGCTCGGGCATATAGTGCGGTGCCGATATTTTGCGTTACATAATTTACATAATAATCCTGGAAATTTTTGGCAATTCTAGAAATAAGTGCCACTACTACTGATCCAAGCAATAATAATCCGACTCCTCGTATATAATCGTTAGGAGATAATTGAGTGACTTTATTAACATATCCATCAATCAAAAGACGGAAGATTTGGGGATCTAAAAGCGAAAAAACCTGGTTAATAGTTGCCAGGCCGAGGATCAAAGCTAACTTCTGTTTATGTTTTTTTAGATATTGTAAGGTTAGTTTCATAGCTTACACCTTAGCGGAAATTTGCTTTTTTGTCGAGGTTTATAGGAAAAAAAGGAGTGATACGGTATAATATAATTATGAATATTACTTCTATTGCGGCTCGAGAAATATTAGATAGCCGCGGCAACCCAACGATTGAAGCAACTGTAACGTTAAGTGATGGAACAATTGGAATTGCTTCCGTTCCTTCAGGTGCCTCGACGGGGAGTTATGAAACCATTGAATTACGAGATTCTCGTTCTGAACGTTACAACGGTTTAGGAGTTTTGCATGCCGTAAAAAATATTGAAGAGACAATTGCCCCTGCTTTAATCGGTCATGATGTTACGTATCAACGAGAATTGGATGACATTATGATTCGGCTTGACGGCACGCCTAATAAGTCTAAATTGGGTGGTAATGCCATCTTAGCGGTTTCTTTAGCGATAGCACGAAGCGCAGCTCTTGCTCAAAAAATTCCTCTTTTTAAATATTTACGAACATATTTTCCTAAGGCCGGTGACGCTTTTGTGCTACCGATTCCTTTTATGAATATTATGAATGGCGGAGCTCATGCCGGTTGGACGACGGATATTCAAGAATATATGATCATGCCCCAGGCTGAGACAATGGCTGATCGAGTGAGAATCGGAACAGAGATTTATGAAAGGTTAAAAGGAATTATTGGTAAGGCCGGTTTATCGGAAGGACTGGGTGATGAAGGTGGCTTTGCCCCAAAAGTTGAAAATAATGAGGAACCTTTTACGTTAATTCTGGAAGCAATAAAAATCGCTGGTTATGAAGCCGGTAAAGATATTACATTAGCAATTGATGCTGCGGCTTCGGAATGGTATCGTAATGGTCAATATCATTTAAAAAAACAGGGTAACATGGATAGTGAAAAACTGATGGAGTGGTATAATGAATTAGTAGCTAAATATTTTTTGGTTTCTATCGAAGATCCATTTGGTGAAGATGATTGGACTTCATTTCGAGAATTTACTAAGTCTGTTTCAACTAATATTCAGATTGTTGGTGATGATTTATATGTTACGAATGTTAATCGAATTGAGCGTGGTATTCAGGAAAAAGCTACTACGACCGTTTTAATCAAACCTAATCAAATTGGCACACTGTCGGAAACTATCGCCGCGATTACCTTGGCCCACGATCATAATCTTAAAACGATTATTTCCCACCGCAGCGGTGAAACAATGGATGATTTTATTGCTGATTTAGCAGTAGCCGCTAACAGTGGTCAGATCAAAGCCGGCGCACCAGCCCGAGGAGAACGAGTCGCTAAATATAATCGACTCATGGAGATAGAGAGAGAAATTACCGGTATCTAATTTTAATAATTATTTAATTAACTAATTAATTTCTATGGCTCAAAAAAATATGAACCACAGTGAGGGACAACTTAAGCAAAGAAATCTTAACCTGATCTTTGCGATCGTGATTGTGATTTTATTAGTAGCGGTTTCTTACCTCGTTGGATTAGTTCACCTATCTTACCGAAATGAGTTAAAGATGGAGAAGGTCCAAATGATGCAAGGTAATCAACTTAAATAATATGGACATTGCTTCATCAGGTGCGAGTTTTAAAAAGTTTTTTAAATGGCTTTTTATCGTTATCGGTATTTTTATAATTATTACCATCGTCAATCCCTTTGTTTTAGTGGGGACCGGTAAGCGAGGGGTAGTGATGAATTTTGGTGCCGTTCAGGATAAAATTTTGAGTGAAGGTATTCATTTTCGAATTCCGATCGTTCAAAAAGTTGCCAAAATTGATATTCAAACCCAGAAATTAGAAAATAAAGCTTTTGCCTATTCTAAAGACATTCAAACGGTTGAAAGTCAGTTAGCTCTGAATTACCATTTAAAAGGTGATGTTGTTAATAAATTATGGCAAGAAGTAGGCGATGATTATGAATCACGCTTAATTGATCCCTCTATTCAGGAAAGTGTTAAAGCGGTTACGGCTAAATTTACCGCCCAAGAGTTAATTGAACAACGAGCACGAGTGAAAGATGAAATCAAAACAGAGCTTTTTAATCGTTTAAGTAAATATTTTGTGGTTGATGATTTTTCAATTATTGATTTCTCATTTAGTGATGAGTATGAAAAAGCCGTAGAAGCAAAACAGGTAGCTCAGCAGTCAGCTCTAAAAGCGGAAAATGATTTACAAAGAATTAAGACTGAAGCTGAACAGCGAGTGGCTCAAGCTAAAGCCGAGGCTGAAGCGATTAAAGTTCAGTCGGAAGCAGCTAATAATGATAAATATATAAACCTCAAAGCTCTAGAAGTTCAGCGAGCAGCTATTGAAAAGTGGAATGGCGTCTTACCGAGTCAGATGGTTCCAAATGCTTCATTGCCATTTATTAATTTGACTAAATAAATAATACGCAGCTAATACAAGTGGAGAAAGAATTATTGCGGTGGGTTGTTCACCGTCAATAGCAGTATAGTAAGAAAAAACTCGGTCACGTACCGAGTTTTTTTATCTCTATGTATTAACGTATTAAATATCCAAATTTTCTACTTTTTGAGCATGAGTTTGGATAAAATGTTTGCGGGGTGCTACATCACCGCCCATAAGCATTTCAAAAGTTTCCGATGCCGCTCCACCATCATCAACCGTTACTTGTTTCATGACGCGAGTGGTTGGATCCATGGTTGTTTCCCAGAGCTGGGAAGGATTCATTTCTCCTAAACCCTTATATCGCTGAATAACAATTTTGGTAGCGCCTTTGACCTTTTTAGTTTCCGCCTCTTCTTCGGTATCGGTCGCGTCACTGCCTTCTTCTTCTGGGTTTTCAATTATTTCCGCCTCACCACCACCCATTTCTTTAATAATTGATTGTTTCTCATCATCAGAGAATGCATAGCGAACCGTCGAGCCTTTTTTAAGCTGGTACAAAGGTGGTTGAGCGATGTAGAGATAGCCATCACGAACTAATTCATTAAAGTGACGAAAGAACAGAGTTAAAAGAAGGGTGCGAATGTGAGCGCCGTCAACGTCGGCATCGGTCATGATAATAATGCGGTGATAGCGAAGTTTAGTTATATCAAATTGGTCATCAATATTAGTCCCGAGGGCAATTACTAGATTTTTAATTTCATTATTGGCCAGCATCTTATCAAGGCGGGCTCGTTCGACGTTTAAAATTTTACCTCGCAAAGGAAGTATCGCTTGAAAACCACGATCACGTCCTTGCTTAGCAGAACCACCGGCCGAGTCTCCCTCTACAATATAGAGTTCAGATTCTTCAGGTTTCCGGCTCGAGCAGTCAGCAAGTTTACCTGGTAACGTCATGCCTTCTAGGGCACCTTTGCGTAGAATTGTTGCCCGAGCGGTTCGGGCGGCAATACGAGCTTGAGCGGAAAGAAAACATTTAGAGACAATTGCTTCGGCTTCACGAGGGTGTTCTTCTAAAAAAGTAGTAAAAGTATCACCCATGACTTGTTCAACATGAGTTTTAATTTCGGCGTTGCCTAATTTATCTTTAGTTTGACCCTCAAATTGGGGATCACTTAGTTTGACGCTAATAATAGCGGTTAGACCTTCGCGAACATCATCACCTGTTAAATTCTCATCTTTTTCTTTTAGGAGATTATGAGCTCGAGCGTAGGAGTTAAGAATACGAGTTAAAGCGGTCCGGAAACCAACTAAGTGAGTACCTCCGCCGGGGTTGATAATATTATTAGCAAAAGCTTGGACGTTTTCATTAAAGCCATCGTTATACTGTAGGGCAACTTCTACTTTAGTGTCATTGATATCTTTTTCAATATAAAAAATTGTTTCATTTTTAACGGTACTATTACGATGAAGGGATTTTATGTACGTTCTAATTCCGCCTTCAAAATAAAAAGTAAAATGTTTAAGAGTATGATTTTCGCGCTGATCAATTAAGTGAAGGGTAATACCCTTGGTTAAATAAGCCTGTTGACGAAGACGATCTAAAATTTTCCCCCAGCTAAACTCGAGGTCCTCAAAAATAGTGGCATCAGGTTTAAAAATAATTGTTGTGCCAGTTTTTTTACTATTCCCGGTTGCTGCTACTTTTTTTTGTGGTTTACCTTGTTTGTATTCCTGAGTCCAAATTTTACCATTTAGATGGATTTCCGCTCGAAGATATGAGCTTAAAGCGTTAACAACGCTAACACCAACGCCATGCAAACCACCAGAAACTTTATAGCCACCACCACCAAATTTTCCACCGGCGTGTAGTTTTGTTAATACAGTTTCTAAAGCCGAAACACCGGTTCCTTTATGCATATCAACTGGAATACCACGGCCATTATCGGTCACCGCCACCATACCGTCTGGTAGGAGAGTCGTAGTAATTTCGGTAGCAAAGCCCGCCATCGCTTCGTCGATAGAGTTATCAATTACTTCCCAGATTAAATGATGTAAACCAGTAGAGGAAGTTGAGCCAATGTACATTCCGGGGCGTTTTCGTACCGGATCTAATCCTTCAAGGACGGTAATCGATTCCGCGCTATAGCCAGAGTTCGTTGCTTTAACAGATTTTGGCATATTCAGTAATAAATTTTAATAAAGAATTATTAAAATTTTAAAAATTTATAATTAAAAATTGCCCATTGAGGCTATGGTTAGAATAGCAAAAAAAGGGGCTGCTGGCAAGGCAAAAAACTGTCATTTCTTCCTTCCAAAAGCCTATATATATGGTATACTGTCAATACTATGTTTATTGATCACTCTTCGTCTTTAGTACCAACTCCTACATCGACAGCAGTCGATACACCTCCACCACAAAAATCAAGAAAGATTTTATTCATGGTGGGTGGTGCGATTCTCCTTCTCTGCCTAGGAGGTGGCGGATGGTGGTATGTTAGTAATCGAAATAGTAATACAAAATCACCCGAAGTAGTAAAAGAAAATCCGTCGACACCGTTACCAGAAAATCCCGTCCTACCTTCTGATGATTTTGGACAAAATGGCGGTAGTAGTGATTTTAAAGCAGAAAATTTAGCTTTTGGAACATTTTATCAAAGTGTTTCTGAACCTTTTACCCAGAAAATAAAAGAAGTTAGTTTACCGATAAATACCAAGTCACAAGTCACTAACTATTACAACGTTGCTCGTAAAATTAATATTGATAGTGCAATTCCTAATCTTAACAAAAATGGTTTTGCTATTATTAATAATCCCTTTGTAAAAGAAGGGGATGATTTTTTTTCTGTGTACCGTCAACTTAACCAACGTGGATTGCCCTTACTTCTTACCTCTGATTTTCTATTCTACTACTATCAGAATTCTTTAAAGGAAATTTATAAAGAGATCGAGTCATCTTATTTTTATGACAATTTGTGGAAAGTAAATAAACAGTTATTTCAAGCAGCAAATAGTCGTTACCAAGAGCGCCAAAGAAAACTAGGTGTCGGTACTGATTCTCTCCTTGAAGCGGAAAGACTAGAAGCAAGTTATTTTGCTACTTCTTTAATGTTACTCAGTCCCCAATCGGATCAAATTAGTGATAAAGAAGATTTGACTGATACTAAAACCTTTAAACCGAGTGAAGCGGAAAGGTATGCTTTTGCGGTACCCGTTTATTTAGCGGATGATGTTAATAAAGAATTAACACTTATTCGAGAAGCAAAGAAATCTCAGAAGTCGCCCGTCATGCTTTATGAACGAAATTATACTGAGTTTAAAATTCCAGCCGAATATGCTGAAAATGCTAAGTTAAGAAATTTTTATATTGCCAGCCGTTGGCAGTCTACATTATTTCCACTGAGTTTTCGTGAAGATAACTGCCCTGATTGTTTACTCGATCGTGATGATTGGACGATTAATCAGATTTCCGCTTATTTAATTGGTGAAGATTTATCCTTGAATCAAAGTTTAAAGAATGAGTGGGCCAAGGTTTATAAAGTGATGAGCTTCTTTTCTGGTTTACGAAGTGGTTTAACGTATTTGCATTATCAAGCGGTACGTCAGGATGTATTTCCAGGTAAAAATATTGATGATGTTTTTACGACTGATACTTTTAAAAATTTAGTTACTCTGCAGTCGCGGTTGAAAGAAATTAAATTTAGTATCGCCGAGGGGGGATTGAGTGATCGTACGGCTGCCGACCGACCGATTCTTGGGATGAGACTTTTGCAAACTAATTATTGGCCAGCAGAGTATATGTATGATCGACTTACATATCCTGAAGTAGGATCTCATAATAATCCTCGCTCTGCCAAAGGTGATAGTAGTAAATTTTTAACTTCATGTTTAAACAATACCACTCGAGAGCTGTATCGTTGTCGTGGTATGGGGTTTGATATTTTAGGAAGCGTAACATCGGAAACGCCGTCTATACGTTTAATACAAGATAATATTAATTATAAGAATTATTCAATTCAACGGAATTCCTTGACTGCTGAATTTGCTAAGTACGATAAAGGTGAATGGTATGTTAATAATTTTTGGACTACATTAAGTATCGTCAAGTCGTTTATCAACGAAAAACTTGGTGGTTTGCCTTTTTCAAAAACAACTGCCTGGAAAGAGCGTCAAATAACTGCGAGCTTGGCTAACCTTACTACCTTGACTGTACCTCGAGACGAATGGCAGGCTACGCGCTTGACCGTTGATAAAAATTTACAAACTGCCAGTGATGCATCTAAGTTTCATTTCATCGAAACACAGAATTCTTTAAACGATGAATTACTGGCAAATGCCACTATGCTTTTTAAGGCCTTCACCAGTTTAGGAGTGGTAAAAGATAATGATACTCATTTTAAAGAATTAATTGATAAGTTAAAAAGTATTCGACAATTAACCCGTAAAGAATTGCAAGGTGAAACACTCAGTACGTCTGATTATCAATTTATTGTTGATTTAGTTAATCAATATACAATAAGTAAGCCTGCGCGTTCTAGTACAACATTAACTTTCACTAATGCTTTGACTAAAAAAGAAGAGCATATTAAACAATCAGTCGGACCGCTTAAGCTTTTACTTATGATTTATGAAGAGAATAATCAAAAGATTTTAGTTATTGGACCTATCTTAAATTACAAAGAAGAATAAATAGTATGTCTTTTCTCAAAAAAAATAACAACGTACAGCCGGAATTAACACCGTTTCGTAGTGAAGCAAAGATTTCTAATTTTCGTTTAGATTTTGGTTTGTGGTTTTTAAAGAACCGAAAGCATTTTGTTATGGGTTGGATTGCTCTCCTTTCTGTAATTATTTTAGTAACTCTTGGATATTCGCTCTATCAATTTAGTTATTACCAGTTTGTTGGAAAAAAAGAATATGAACAAATGCTGCACGATTTAACCTCTTCAGCAAATATGACTGTCTTACACCGTGACAGTAGTGCTTTTTTAAGTTTTTCAGAAGCTCGAGTTTTACTTGGTCAGAATAATACAGCGGATTTAGTGGCAACGGTAACAAATAATGACACCCGAACAGTTTTATATTTTTCTTACTACTTTGATGTTGATGGTCAGTCGGTCGGGGCTAATAACGATTTTGTTTTTCCGGGAGAAACTAAATATATTATGGCCTTGCAGCAATCAATGCCGATCGGTCAAATTGGAGCCAATTTTATTATTACTAATGCTCGTTTTCAAAGAATTGATCGCCGTCGGATACCTGATTGGGAAGCTTATAAAAAAGAACGACTTGATTTTCAAATAGATAATGCAAAGTTTTTACAAGGTCAAGAAAGTGGTTTATCGGAAAAAATAAATGTTGGCCAGGTGAGTTTCAAGATTACTAATAACGGAGCCTATGGATATAAGAATTTACCGTTGACCGTTATTCTTAAGAGCAATGAAAATATTGTTTCTGTTAATCGTTATATGCTTAATAATTTTAAATCAGGCGAGGCGCGTTCGGTTAGTTTAAGCTGGCCGGGAGCTACTTCAATTATTAACCACGTTGAAATTGTGCCTGTTGTTGATTTGCTTGACGACTCTGTGTATCTTCCGTATTCTCAATAAATGCTTCGCAAGATATTATTTTACATAAAACAAATTGATTGGTTTTTATTAGGACCAATTATTGTTCTCGTTTGTTTCGGTTTGGCGGAAATTTATAGTATTAGC
>DAORIW010000019.1:0-14803 GCA_035438725.1 bacterium
ATGGCGGGTAAAATTGCTGGCGCCGGTCTTAGCTCTATTGGCAAGACAGGTAAAACATTAACCGGCTTTAATGCCGTTAACGATCGAGTCAAAGCTTTCAATAAACAGCGGGAGGCGGCTCGATCGGAAAAGATTGGTGCCTTTGGAGATAAAGCTTTTGGCGGTTATTTAAAAGTTAAGGGTGGAATAGCTGGTACCGCCCAAGGTCTGAAGGAAACTTTCAAGACGGGAATTAATAAGGGTCTTGATAATTCGGGCACCTTTGGCGAAGCAGTACGGGCCCCATTAGAAAGTTTTCGAAATTGGAAGGAAGACCGAGGTAAGCGGAAGAAAGAGGAACGAGATATTAAGGATGCGCGAAAAAACGCCTATATTAATGGAGTATATAAGGATCCTTCGAGCGGAAAAGAATATAAAGAATATAAAGAAGGTAATAATACATATTATCGAACTGAACGTAAAGATGAAGCCGGAGAAGTTATTCCTAATGAATATGATTATGCGGAAACTGTTGATAATAAAACAAATGAAACAAAGAGGATAGAAAAGATAAACGATTTCAGTTATAACTATAATAATGCATGGACTCAGGCAATGATTAATAGTCGCGCGTATAATAATAAGCGCGAGAAAGGTGAAGCTGATAAAGAAAAAGATAAGTTGACAAATGCTGGATTAACGAAGGCTGAATTGCTTGGAGTGTTAGAAGATGTTTCAGCTGGTGATACTAAGCGATTAGCGGCCTCTCTGGCCTTAGCAGTTAAAGAAGGCTTTAAGAATAGTGGACAGGTTAAAATGGCGCAAGCTCTTTTGCATAGTAAGAATAATAATCTATTAGATAAGCAGTTTAATGATGATGTTGATAAAAAACAAGCCCATCTTAATTACGATGTTGAAACATCAGAAGGTCGAATTAAATTTGCCAAAAGAAGAGAGGAAGGTAAATTTGATGTGTTACAAGCAGACGCTTATAAGAATGAAAATGTTATTAGAGCTCTCAAAGAATCGATGACAGATAAAGAGTTTGTTAAACATGCTGAAAAAGTTAGTGCTTATTCAACTAAACATGACCAGGCTCAGAAGGAGGGGCTAGTAAAACATCTTGATACCCTGACATCCCCAGTGTTTGATCCAGTAACGGGTGAAATTGATAAAGCTAGAAAGGTTGTTCCTAAAATTACTCGCAACCTTAATGATACAATTAGAGGTAATATTGAGGCGAAAGAAGTTCCTGATGCTTTAGAAGGGGCATTTGATAGTATGTCTATTAGTGATATTGCCAAACTTAAACCGGAATCTTTAGATTCTACGATTATAGATAATCCGGAAAAGGCTGCTCATTATAATAACACTATTAATGAGATTATTATGAATTTAAGTAAAGCAGATATTGCTAATATCCGTCGAGTACAAGATGGAAATCGCGAGACAGTTGCTGAGATTTATAGACGATGGTACTTAACTAATCCAGACAAGAGAAAAGATATGGATCCACCTTCTGCGGGAGGATCAAGAAGAGGAAGCTCTTCCCGACAAAGAGCTTCTAGAGAAGGAAATACTTCAGGAAACGCACCACCTCCAAGGCGTAATCAACCTTCCGGAAATAGTCAGCAAAATCAAGCGGAAAGTGCTCCGAATACACCTCCTAAAGATTTTACAGATGCCAGTTATGAAATTATAAATGATGAAACGAAACAATCTACTCAAGATAATTCAGATCAAGATTCGTCAAATGATCCTAAACAACTAGGTCCATAAAAGTATGATAGGAAATTTTCAACAAAAATTAAATAACCTACCATTTAATATCAGAAAGATTTTTTTCTCTGAATATCAGCGAATTATCTCTTTAAATTTGAGAAAAAAATATAATCTCTCCCGCCAACAAGGGTCTCTTCTGGAAGAAATAATTACTAGTCTTTATTTTAATGAAGAAAAATTTACCAATTTAGTTTCGCTTGTTTCGGGTAATCTACATATTGATAAAAACACCGCTATTAATTTGAGTAAAGATGTTATTGGTCAAAGGTTTTTAATTGCTAAAAGTTATTTTAAAGAGCTAAATAATGATCCGGTATTAGTTTTAAATTCTTTAGGAGGAAAAGAGAGCGATTACGCAAATGATATTCTAATTTTACAAAAAGCGATTAAAGACGAAGATCTCGGTATCTATGATCATGATAATTACTTATATAAAGATGAACCTCTGACGAAAGTTAAAACTTTTGCTGTTCCAGAAAATAAGATTTCTGAAAGTGATCTTTCAACCGAAGAGCGTTTTGAGGCTATAAAGAATATTCTTGAACAAAATTTATTAGATATTTTACTTTCTGATGATAATTCTGACACCACTAAAGAAATAAACGATGCTTTAATTCAAGTGTTAAATGAACTTCCGGCCTCTCAAACAGAGATTGAAAAAATTATCAGTAATAATAAAGCTTCATTAACTCAGGGATCATTAACTTTTGACGAAAAAGAAGTTTTACCGACGGCTTCTATGTGGTTAAAAGATTTTCAAAAATATATGGGAACTGAAAAGACGGATTCGCTCCTCATGACACACTATTTTATTGAATCGATAAATGCAAAGACTTTGTCCGAGAAAGATAGAAAAATTATAAGAAAATTTCTATTGTTACATAATAACATTAAATTTTTTAGACAGGTTTTTAATAATGTGCCGGTAGAAATGTGGCATATTATTCCGGTTGTTAATGACACATCAGTTGATCATCAGGAAAGACCATTTTTTACCCCTTCCCATAAAATTTCACAAATAAAAAAACCAATTTCATTTATTCCACCTTCAGCTGTTGTTTCAAAAAAATCTATCTCTTCTACTCCTCAAGTTTCTAACATATCAGCTGTTAAATCTCAAGTTAGTTTAGGTAACGGGAGTAAAACTACGAGCGCTGTAATACCATCTCAAGTAACTGATTCTGATGAAATAATGAGTCTAAAAAATCTACTCCTCCAATACCCGGTAGATAGCCTCGAAAGAAAGGCGATTGAAGAAGAAATAAAAAATCTTAGTTTGTAATAAATAGATTCAATGCTTACTTACCTAACAAAATTTAATAATCTTCCTAAGGCTATTCACGATAAGATTAATGCTCCGGAAGTAATGGCACACATTACCGAGCTGGGTCAGGAATACAACATAAACTTGGCCTCGATTGTGATGCGCGTGATGGTTGGTGAAGTTAAACTTGATGGTTTAGCGGCCTATCTTATTAATGAATTAGGTTTACCGGCTCAGCCCGCCAAAGATTTAGAATTAAAATTACGTCGGGGCATCTTTTCCAATGTTATAGATTTTCTGTTAGGTGCTGATCAAGGGGCTAAATTAGTTTTTTCCGAAACTGATGAAAAAGAAGTGAGATCCTCTAAAAAAGATTTAACCGCTCCAAATTATGATAATCAAATTGATGGTTTTGTTGAAGATATTGTAAAACAAAGTCGTCTGAATTTTACTGATCCTCTCGCCGCTGGAAAATTTCGTCAGGTTATGAAGACTTATTTACGAGGTAGTCGTGATAAGCTTGCGACTACTGACGCTTTAACTAAAGCTTCAGAATTAGGGGGAGTAGCATTAACTCATGATTCGGCCGAGCGAGTTTTGATTATTGCTAGTAATTTTCTAAAAAAAAATCTTACCTCTCACGCGATTGCTCCGACAAAAATTAAACTTCCAACTGAGAAATCTTTTTCTTTGCAAACCGAAGAATATGATTTAGCTTCATCATTACTTCAACAGGGAAAATTAAAAAAATCAGTTTCGCTTGATCCTTCCCATGAATTAATGCCTTTAACGCCGACTGCACCGTCTAAGTCGATATCGGTAACGCCTTCTCCTCAAACCGTTTCAAAGCGAGTACTTAAAAATGTCATTGCTAGTAAGAAAATAGATAAACAAGGTTTGCGTCACGTGGCGGCTGCTATTCCGCCGATTACTAGTTTACCGAAATCCTCAACTGGGAAAGTGAGAATGGATGATATTCGCTATACGGTTCGGGCTTTGAGTCCGGTTGAAGAGTTACGTTTTTTTACGTTGACTAACTTTCGTCGGCTTGATCCTGATCCCGTTAAAGGAGTCGAGAAAATAAAAGACAAGATGGAATTACTGGGTAATGAAAACTATAGCAAGAAAATCGAAGCGATTGTCGCCTGGCATGAAAGTCCATTAAATAAATTGTATGTGGCAGTTTGCCGACGTAGTTTAGATGAAAATGTACCCGTTGCATCAATTTTAGAACGAGAAATCAAGAAAGATAAAAATTTTATTCAACCTCAGGAATTATCAGCGATTATTTCTCTTAATCGTAGTCTTAAGTTTTAATCGATATGCTCCAATTTACCGTTCCACAATTCATAGATATTGAAGATAAAATAATTGGTACCGTAACTGTACGGCAGTTTGTAATTTTGTTAGTCGCCACTATTTTAGTGGCCCTCTGTTTTAAGTTGCTTAGCTTTTCGGTGTTCGTTTTTATGAGTTTAATTATTTTAGGTAGCTCGATAACATTAGCTTTTGTAAAAATTAATGGTGCTCCTTTTCATTATTTTATTCTTAATATTGTGCAAACTTTTAAGAAACCACGGTTACGTGTTTGGCGCAAAGATGATACACTATTAGGAGTAATTGAGTTTGATACGCAAACAAAAAAAACACCAATTGTTTCTAATCATCCAATTTATTCAGCTAGTCGCTTAAGTGAGTTATCATTAATTGTCGATACTCAAGGTTCGTATCAGGGTGAAGGTGATGATGATACTGTTGTAACTCGTGATCGCACTAGTTCGACTATCAATTAGTTCTATGCCTGGATCTCAAGCCTCACATCCCTCAACCCTCCACTACCTCGATATTGCTGGTATCCGTCAGGATACAGTAATTATGAAAGATGGTAGCTTACGGGCGGTCATTTTAGTTTCTAGTATTAACTTTGCTTTAAAGAACGAAGATGAACAAAGCGCCATAGTTGGTGCCTATGTTAGTTTTTTGAATAATATAAATTTTCCTCTCCAAATTGTTATTCAATCTCGAGAACTTAATATTGAAAATTATTTAACTCATTTGGGCAAAAAGGAAAAAGAACAAACAAACGAATTATTGAAAGCCCAAATTAATGAATATATTGGTTATATCAAAGAACTCATTTCTTTATCCAAGATTATGAACAAGCGTTTTTATGTTGTGGTGCCGTATAATCCATTGTCTGATAAGAAAAAAGGATTTTTACCACGTTTGACTGAGACGTTTAGTCCAACTTCATTAATAAAAATGAAAGAAGATAATTTTACTCATTTACGGCAAGAGCTACAACGACGAATAGATAATGTTATTTCTGGACTTGATTCTATCGGATTAAATACAATCGAACTCGATACCCAGAGTTTAATTGAATTATTTTATAATACTTATAATCCCGTGACGGCCGTAAATCAAAAGATGGTTCAGCCAAACCAACTTCGATTAGAAGAAAATATTTAATATGGTTTCATTTTCTGACATTTTCAAGAAAAAGAGTGATCCGACTGAAGCAACGACTGATCCGCGTAGTGGACAATCGAAGTCTTTACTTAACCTTGATCATTATGATACAGAAGCTAAGGAAGCCGAAGAGACAATAACTGAAGAAAAAACATTTCGTCGAGGTTTGATCTCTATTATTGAATTAATTGCCCCTGAAAGTTTTGAAGTTACGCCTCATTACCTAAAGTTAGGCGAGAAGTATTTGCGTACTATTTTTGTTATTTCGTACCCTCGTTATATTAGCGTTGGTTGGTTTGCGCCGATTATTAATTTAAATACTACTTTTGATATTTCGATGTTCTTTTATCCGATTAAAAGCGCGATTATTTTAAAACAGTTAAAAAATAAAGTTGGTGCTCTCGAAGCGCAAATTATTGCTGATACTGAAAAAGGTGCACCACGGGATCCAATTAGGGAAACAGCAGTTAGCGATATTGAATCGTTGCGTGATTCATTAACGCAGGGAACAGAAAAATTTTTTCAATTTGCTCTCTATATTACGTTTTACGCTGATGATATTGAAGAGCTTGATCGAACCTCTGATACGATTGAAGATATCTTAGGTTCCCGTTTGGTGTATTCCAAGCGAGTCTTTTACCAAGCTGAACAAGGGTTTAATTCTACCTTGCCTTTAAATAACGATGAGCTCTATATTGCTTTTAACATGAATTCTTCACCGATTGCTTCGTCGTTCCCGTTTGTTTCAAGTGAATTAACAAGCGATAATGGTATTTTATATGGCATTAACCGCCACAATAATAGTTTAATTTTATTTGATCGCTTCAGTTTACAGAATGCTAATAGTGTAGTTTTTGCTACATCTGGCGCTGGAAAGAGTTATGCAATTAAATTAGAAATTTTACGAAGTTTGATGATGGGAACAGAAGTAATTGTTATTGATCCTGAATATGAATATAAACACTTGGCCGAAGCAGTTGGTGGAACGTATGTTAGTATTTCTTTGGCGAGTAAAAGTAAAATTAACCCTTTTGATTTACCTAAAGCCACAGGAGATCAAACAAAAACTGAGGATATTATCAGAAGTGCTGTTATTACTTTAAAAGGTTTAGTGCGTTTAATGATTGGTAATTTAACCTATGAAGAAGACTCGATTGTTGATCGCGCGTTATTAGAAACATACGCGCGCAAAGATATTACTCCGGACGCTGATTTAGCCAACATTGAGCCCCCCATCATGCAGGATTTTCAGGATATTTTAGAAGGAATGGAAGGTGGGGCTGATTTGTCAACGCGGTTAAAAAAATATACGGAAGGTACGTTTGCTGGTTTATTTAATAGCCCTTCGAATGTGGAGATGGAAAATCAACTGGTGTGTTTTTCCGTTCGAGATTTGGAAGACGAGTTGCGACCAATGTCCATTTATACAGTCGTTAATTATATTTGGAATGCGGTTCGAAGCGAGGTTCGAAAACGTATTCTGGTTATTGATGAGGCCTGGTGGTTGATGCAACACGAAGATAGTGCTAAATTTATTTTTGCCTTGGTAAAGCGTTGTCGAAAATATTATTTAGGTGTGACAACTATTACTCAGGACGTTAATGACTTTTTACGCTCACCATATGGTCAAGCAATCGTTACAAACTCCTCATTACAAATTCTTCTCCGTCAGTCGTCAGCTTCAATTGAATTAGTACAGAAAACCTTTATTTTAACAGAAAGTGAGAAATATCTATTACTGGAATGTGGTGTGGGTGAAGGTATATTCTTTGCCGGAAATAAACACGCCGCAATTAAAACTGTTGCATCATATGTTGAGGATCAGTTGATTACTTCTGATCCAAAACAGTTACTCGAAATAGAAGAAGCAAAAAAGGCTGGCGCTGGTACGGTGTATAAATCTGAAACAACCGCTTAATTATGCTATAATTGTCTGTATGAATATGAATCTAAGTAAAAAATTAATAATTCTCATTTTATCCGGGTTGATACTCGTCGCTTTGATTATATATTTTATTTTCATTTATGATTTTAATAAAACAGAAACTCCGGAATCACCCACAGGACAGCAAACTCCCGCTGAAATAATTTCTAAATCACCCGAACCCGTACCAGTAGTTACCCGAACCACTGAGAATATTTTTCATGACCAAGCCGCTCAACTTGCTCTATCGTTCACTGAGCGATACGGCTCATCTTCGAGCCAATCTGATTTTAGTAATTTAAGTGATCTTGAGTTATTTATGACCGATACGATGATTACTAAAACAAGGGCGTTTATTGCAACCGAAAGAGAAAAAAATCCTGGGAATGAGGATTATACCGGTATTACAACCAAAGCTATTACAACCACCTTTAATTCGTATGACGCGGTAGCGGGTACCGCTGATATCACGGTTTCTACTAAACGACAGGAACAGAGTACAACCATGGAAGTAAAATCTTATGACCAGAAAATTAAACTGACAATGAAAAAGATAAATGATGAATGGAGAGTGGATAGCGCCGTTTGGCAGTAACTATGATTGAAGATGGAAATAAGAAAATTGAAAAAATACCTCCACTGAGCCGATTAGCTCAGTGGTTTTTTGATTGTCTTTTTCCGAAACTATGTGTTGATTGTAAAGAAGAAGGTGAGTATTGGTGTAAAAATTGTCAGACAAAACCTCGACTCGATTATCCTACTATATGTTTTGGCTGCAAGAAGAGTGATACTATGAGGGGATTATGTTTTGATTGCCAACCTCGATATGCCTTTGATGGATTATTAATCGCTGGGGATTATGAGGAAGTAGTGATTAAAACTTTAATTCGAAGTTTAAAATATCGTTTTATTAAGGAGATGAGTTTGTCCCTGTCGCTTCTGCTTAGGAAAAAAGTTAAACAATTTTTACTTGAGATACCAGTGGATAGTTTAATGAATGAAAATTTTTTTAACGCTGTTGTTGTGAGCATTCCTTTAAGTAGAAAACGTATGCGTTCCAGGGAGTTTAATCAAGCCGAGATATTAGGAAAAGAAATTGCTCATTATTGTGGTTTGCGATTTCGGCCCGATCTTCTGTTTCGCTCCCATCGTCCACCTCAGGCGAAATTAAGTGAGGCCGAGCGTCAAGAGAATCTAAAGGGGTCGTTTTTTATTAAGGGGGATGTACCAGAATTAATAATTCTAGTTGATGATGTTATTACCACTGGTGCAACATTACAGGAAAGCTCCTTAGTCTTAAAGCAGGCTGGGGCTCAAGAAATTTGGGCTTTAGTGGTAGCTAAAGGTTAAATGGATAAAACTACATTATATATAAAAAACTTTAATATTTTTCACTTTTTTTTCTTTAATTAAGCCTTCTTTAGTCATGGTAATGAGATTATTTTGAATATGCTCTTCAGGCAGATCGAGACTTGCGGCAATAATAGTTTGTGGTTGTTTTGGATAAGCTAAGATATATTTTAAAATTTTAGAACGTAGTTCACGATTAGATCCTCGAAATGCTGTTTGCTTAGTATAATGACGGCTTTGGCGGTTTGGATTAGGAAGCGTTTTTTTTAAATAAGCACCGTAATCCATTAAGGCATAATACCAATTACGCGGATTTTTTTTATCCAAGGTTTTTTTAATTAGGGGTAATAGTTCATTGTCACTGATATTTTTTTGATCAGAAAAAAAGAAATGAATAAAAACAGAGCGAATATTTGTTTCGATCACTATCATCGGTTTATTCCAAGCAAAAGCCAGTAGATCACCAGCCGTTGCTGGACCAACTCCTGGAAGAGTAAGGAGTGTCTCATAATCTTTAGGAAATTTTCCTCTATAATCCATTACAACTATTTCGGCGGCTTTTTTTAGATTAAGACCGCGACGATTATAACCGAGTCCTTGCCATTCTTTTAAAACAGCTTTATCAGAAGCGTGTGCTAATTTTTCTGCTGCAGGAAAGCGTTTTAAAAAAGAATTATATTTTTCAACAACTCGTGGCGCTTGGGTTTGCTGGAGCATTATTTCAGAAACTAATATTTTATAGGGATCACGAGTTTCTCGCCAAGGAAAAGAACGACCATTTTTTTTAAAATGATCGTAGATAATTTTTTGAAATTTCTTAAGAGAGGGCATGAAAACCGCAATAGGATTATAACTTTAAGATTCGAGATAAAACTTCGGAGAGGGGTTCATGTGTTCGGTCTAAATCTTCCGGCAAATATTTCATAAGATTTTCTCTAAGAAAGAGAGGATTGACATCATAAAGCCCGATTGATAAACGATGTTTAGTTAAGGCTTTGAATTGAAAATATAGTTTTTTTAAGTCTTGTCCGGGTTTATAAATAACGGCAAAATGTTTAATCTCATCATAATCAAAAAATTGGTTACCCACAATAACACCTTCCGTTGTAATACTTACTAAAACATTTCGGGGTGTACGAGCATCATTTAAAATAACCACCAAGCTCCCAACAACTAAGATAATGGCAAAAAGAAAATTATTATTTGCGAGAGCATAGACAATAAAACCAATAGTGACAATAGCATAGACGATATACCACCAATGTGGTCGAGTATGAGTGGGGTACTCCGGAACCTCCCAACTAACTATCTCAAAACCGAGCTGATTTTCTTCAGCGTTGGAGATTGTTTCTTCGAACTCATTTTCTTGATTTTCTTGCATAAATGTTGACAGTTTATCACTATTCTTGTATCTTTATTATAGCATAGAAATTGTAAATTTATAAAGACGCGGAATGATTTTGACCGCGTTTTATCTATTAATTTTAGCTTTGGAGGGATGCCAGAGTGGTTGAATGGAACAGTCTTGAAAACTGTCAGCCGTGAAAGCGGCTCGAGGGTTCGAATCCCTCTCCCTCCGCATTTTTATATATTAAGCTTTTGTTTAATATATAAAAAAGTGGATAGAACGGATGAGAACCTTGGTTCGTTCTGCTGAGGATAGCGAGTGAAGACAAAACTTGTTTTGTTTTCCGAGCGACGCAAGCAGCCTAAGTCCGACGTAGTCGGACTAGCATCCCTCTCCCTCCGCATGCGAAAGAAAGCGTTTGTACATTTTTTTTGGAGAGATGCCTGAGTGGCTGAAAGGGGCACCCTGCTAAGGTGTTAGGCTTTAACGAGTCTCGAGGGTTCGAATCCCTCTCTCTCCGCAACATCGTGCTAGCACGAGGTACTAAGAAATAGAGCTTATTTAGGCTCTATTTTTTGTTTTATTAAAAATTGACCTTTACTTTTTGGCCATTTTCAGTTATATTTAAAGAGCTAAACCGTAATCAAATATTTGTGAAGTCGCTCCTATTTATTGGGCAGCTTTGGCTTATTTGCATACAGGAACGGACATACCGACCCATATGCAAGTAAGCGTCTTCACGGACACTGATTGCGGTTTAGCGACCGGGTCGGGTGTCCGTTTTTGTTTTATAAATCGGTCCCGACCGATTATAAATTAATAATTTAAAACTATGGACTATCAAAAAGTCTGGGACAAAGTCCTCAGCAAAGGAGAAGAAGTAAAACACAGCTTCTCTATCGGGGAAAAGTACATTAAATTTAGCCTCATCGTTTGGGGTATTATCAGTCTGCCTTTGTTGTTTGCCTTTGGGGCAGGAATTGTTGTTTTTCTAATTGCTCTTTTTTACTTCGCTTATTATTTAAGAGTAGCCAATGTTTACGCCTTTACTAATAAAAGAGTACTTATCCATAAAGGCTGGCTCTCAACTAATGCGATTAGTATCGATTATTCCAAAATAACTGACGTGAGAGTTAGGGAGCCATTTTTTGATAAAATATTAACCAAAACTGGAGATATTGCTATCAATACTGCTGGCACAGGTTATACGGAAGTGGTTTTACAGCACGTTGAAAAACCATATGAAATTAAAAAGATATTAGACGAAATGAGAGACTAATATAATAAGTTTAATTAATAAAGATCAAAAGATAGCTTGATGTTGTTTAGTTAATTTTTAAACTATTATTAACATAGTGGTCGTACTTTTTATATTTATATATTGGTGGTATAATATATTCAATGGATTTCAATCAAAAATTATTATGTTTATGATAGGAAAAAATATTAAAAAGTTGAGAGAGCAAAGAGGTGTCTCACAAGATAGACTGTCTAAATTAGCTGATATTTCTTCAAATACAATAGCTAAGTTAGAATTAGATAATAGCCCAAATCCAACAATTGATACGTTGCAAAAAATTGCTAAAGCGCTAAATGTAGAGGTTAATGATTTAATTAATTAAGTATGCCAAGAAAAATAGATATTCAAAAAAAGAAAGAGGAATTATTAAATAGATTAAAAAGCCCATCTAACCCAGATGGGTATAAAAGATATTCTGGAGTGCCACTAAGATATGCTGGAGGTAAAACGTTAGCCGTTGGGCATATTATAAATTTATTACCAAATAAAATTGGTAAAGTTGTTTCCCCATTTTTTGGCGGTGGTTCAGTAGAAATAGCTATAGCTAAAGAATTAGGAATTGAAGTCGTTGGCTATGACATTTTTGATATTTTAATAAATTATTGGCATTACCAGATCACAAAACCCAAAGAACTTGCTGCAAAGCTTGCAAAGTTTAAACCTACTAAAGAAGAGTATGCCAGGGTTCGAGAAATAATGAAGAAACACTGGAAAGGAATTAAAAAAATTGAAGGATTAGATTTGGCGGCAGTATACTATTTTAACCATAATTATTCATACGGACCTCATTTCCTTGGTTCTCAATCAAGTGTTTATTTGCAACCAGAGAGACATAAAACAACTGTTCAAAAAGTTAAAAATTTTGACGCAAAAAATATAAAAGTTTTTTGTGATAGTTTTGAGAATGTTATTCCAAAACATAAAAATGATTTTTTATATTGTGACCCACCATATTATTTAGATGGTGACAGTAAAATGTTTGTGGGGATGTATCCGCATAGAAATTTTCCCATACATCATAAGGGTTTTAAACATGAATTGTTAAGAGATATGCTTAAAAAGCATAAAGGCGGGTTCATTTTGTCATACAATGATTGTTCAACTATTCGAGAATGGTATAAGGAATTTAATATGATTACGCCAACATGGCAGTATACTTTTAGTCAGGGTGATACTCGTGTTGGTAAAAATAGAATCGAAAAAAATAACGGTTCTTATATTAAAAAATCTCATGAAATAATTATATGGAAACTGCCAGAGTAAGAAAAACAAGGGCATCATCTTCTGATGAGGCCAGAAGGTATAGACAGCAGGGCCACGATGATGCTTTGCTTTTTGCCTTATCCATAGGTCTAGATGAGGATTATAAAAATGATGCAAAAGCCAAGAAAGATGTAATTGATCCGTCTGGCGACTCTCATTCTGTTAAGAGTGGCGAGAAAAAATGGCAAATATTTTTATATGGTTTAAATAGATTTGAATCTGATGCTTTTTTTCGTGTAATGAATGGCATGGGAGACTTATTAATGAATTGCATTAAGTCATTTCCTAGTACATACGAAGAGTATGTTGGCAATAAAGCTGAAGCAAAAGAAAAGTTGCGTCAACACATGGTTTTGTTGGCCGAGAAGCTTCAAGATAAACAGAGATTAAGAGCTTTCTTTGGTAAATCGATGTTTAATGGTGGAGAAGTTAATTATCTAACTGTTTATCAAGGCGGTAAATTTCATGTCTTTTGGGGTAAGGAAGTGGAGCAGGTCATGGCTGATAATTTAGAGGTTTTAAATTCTCAAGCTAGACAAGCTGGTCAATTTCCAGAACAAAAAGTCATATTTAAATATGAGGGCACTAATTTAGCAGAATTAGAGATGAGGAATGATAGCCCTGTTCATTATCGCGAGATTAGATTTAACATGGTTAAGCCAAAAGCTATGAAGCTTTTATTTTCTAATATAGTTGCAAAAAAAGATTATAACGAAAAAGTTATTTTGTATGGAGATGCAATAAAACATTTTGGGCGTTGGAAAAAGAAAGATTAATATAAATATAACGTAAAATAAGTATAGATAAAAGAGCTTTAGTGGTTCTGCGAGATGATTATGTCTGACTCACTAAATTTACAATCAATATTAGACCAATTTATCCGAACAGCTGTTTCGGATTTTTGGTCTTTAGCCAAACAGATGTTTTTCATTTATTGGCCGTATATTGTATGATTTTTTGTTATTGTTATAGCTGGTGTAATATTGCAGATATTTATGCTTAAAAGCGGTGGACATAGCAAATTATCCGCTGGCTTTAATAGTCTAGTCGGAAGCTTAACTTATTCTATATTTTTTCTAATTTATTTTAGTATTTGTTATTGGATATTTGGCACTCAAGTTGTAGACGGCATGTGGTTTGCTGTATTTGGCGCTATATCTTTTCCGTCGACAGGCTTCTTTCTAAAATCGATTGGTTTTTGGTATTACTAATATGAGTAAAGAGTCGTTAGAATTTCATATTAAATCGGATGACTATTTTGGTACACTGGCCACTGTTTTAGATTTAATAAAGCAACAGGTTTTCGGTGACAAGAAAAGCAAGTTGAAAGACGCTATTGAATCAAAAATATCAGAGTTACTATATCTTCAGAAGAATTATCAAATAGTAAAAAAATAAATGGAGAAGCATGAACTTAGAAAAAGCTATTAGAAATATCGACCGCTCTTTAACTAAAAAACAACCAGCTTCATTTAACCAAATCTGGGTAAAATACCGCTGTAAAATATCGTATCAATTTATAGTCAAAAATATTAAAAACGAATTTGACGATCCGGACTGGGATTATGTAATTTCCCGATTAGAAAGAACTAACCAAAAACTCTGGCTAAGAAGTAGAAAAAGAAAGAAAAAAATCATATTAACATATAGCGATAACGGTGAGTTAGAAATAATTTTAAAAAAATACAGCGATAAGCTGTATACCTTTTTAGCTCGCCAGAGTAAAGAGGACAAGTATATATGTGATTGGATTAGTATTAGAATAGTGCGCATCGCCCAGAAAGGAAATTTATTAGCCAAGGACAAGATCGTTGTCTTGCTTAGATATCTTATTGACCAATGGATTGAATATGACCGCAGTTTATTTAGCTGGAAGGGCTATAATGAATTGATTACTGAGCATATAGAGGCGTGTATTCGCCGTTTTCGTTATGCTGGATCATTTCTAGGATATCTCCATAGCACTCTTGAATATTCTGGTAGAGGTTTGGTCCCGTTAGAAAAATTTTCTCTTGATGATATATCGGATATTTCTGGAAAAAGGATCATCGATACCTTTATCAAGAAATAATAAATACTATACTATTTTATTTAATCTCAACCACTTTATTTTTTAATAAT
>DAORIW010000020.1:0-14767 GCA_035438725.1 bacterium
GGTAGGCTTGGTAGGGGTGGGGAGGGGATGAGGGGCGGTGGTGTTTGTATTCCTTCATGTGAAGAAGGAATGTATTGCTGTGGTGGAACTTGTCAGGCCGAAGCCTGTAGTTTAGGAGGAGTAAGTAGTTTTTTGGTATCAGGAACAGCACCTCGTAATAGTGCCCTGAATTTACCAAGAAATACGGTTATTCGTTATAAATTTAATGAGAATGTTAAGGAAAGTTCGGTGACTGAGGAAAGTTTTAATGTTTATGAAGAGCCTGCACATACCGTTGTAGCTGGAACGCGAATCGTTAGTGGTCGTTATATTGAATTTAAACCAACGGCAACCTGTCCTCCGCCACATGAAGATCTTCATTGTTTTTCTGCGACGACACAACTTTCAGTAGCTGCTCAAGAGGGAGAAATCGAAGGTTTGAGTGGCCGAAAGTTATTATGTTTGACTAGTAATCCATGCGCTATTAGTTTTGAAACAGGAAATTATATTGATACTGAAAGCCCTCGAGTAAATATTACTACCCGCCAAGTCTGTGCAATTATGGACAATCCTTTTAATGCCAGCTCAACTGACGATTATGGTGTCTCTAAGATTGATTTTTATGTAGCTGATACGTTAGCGGGGAGTGAAATAAATACTGGTCCTCTCACACCTTTTAATGCTTCAATCATTTGGGACGGAACGCGCTTTGAAGTCGGAACAAATGTTGTTTTGAAAGCCACGGCGTATGATTTTGATTCTCATGATACTTCCGCTCAAAAAAATGTTCGAATTTCGGCTAATCATTGTTGTAATGGTATCCAGGATATTGATGAAAGAGGAGAAGACTGCGGTGGTAGCTGTCTCGCCTGTGATGGCCAAGCCTGTGCGGCAGATATAAACGCTCCGTTAACGTGTAGCGATGAAATGTGCAGTTCAGATTTTTGTACCGCTACGGGCTCGACTACTTCTACTTGTTCCGATGCCGGTTTCGGTAGTGATGTTACTAGTTGTTGTTTGTGTCAGGCGAAGCCTCAAATTAATGCCATTAGTCCAGTTGGAGGATTTTGTTCAACCGATGTAAATAAACGATGTACAATAGATACTGAAGCTACCGATTGTGGAGCGATTAATACCTGCGACCTAGTCACTCCAAACGGAGACAGCGGAAATTTTCTAACTCTTCAGGGAACAGGTTTTGGCAGTCGACCCGGAAAAGTATTTTTTACTGGTAGTCGATTACCGGCTCCGTTGGCTAATGATCCACTCTTAGGTAATGCGGCATGTGGTACAAGCGTTTGGACTAATAACCAGATTACTGTTGTGGTCCCAACTGATGCTATTAATGGTCCGATCAGAGTTGAGTCAAGCGCTGAGGCTAGTGATTCTACTGATGATGGTCACGGTCCTCTAATTAACAATTTTAAAAAGAATACCATCGAGCGACCAGGTATCTGTACGATAACACCTGATTTTGGAAAAATTAATGATACGATCGAGTATGCTGGTATCAAATTAAATGCTTCGGAAGCTTATTTCGGTAGCGAAAAAGCACTTTCCTCAACTTTTAGCCGTCCAAAAGATGGGAGTGCAGTTGTTCCGAATTTAGTTACTGGTAATACGACTACCTATGTTTTAAAGTCTAATGTTTATAGTAATTTTATTTCTTTTAGAAAAGATGCTGAGCCTTTTACTGGTCCGGTAATTAGCTCAATTGAACCGCTTACCGGGCCGGTTGGTCAATATATTACTATTCGGGGTTCAGGTTTTGGAAATTCTCGAGGTACTAGTAGGGTTGTATTTGGCGATATAAGTGGTCCTGAAGCTGATTATAAATTCCCTGAAGTATGTGCGCAGAGCATTTGGAAGGATAAAGAAATAATTATAAAAGTTCCGGTTGGTATTTCTTTAGGACGCTATAAATTAACCATTGCGCGAGATGGTTTTGATCCAATTGACAGCGGTGTTCAGCAATTTGAAGTAGTGAGTGGGGAACCTAATCCTGGCCTCTGTCGAGTCGAGCCGTCCTTAGGCCAACCAAATAGTGCGGTGACATTTTGGGGAGAATATTTTAAAACATTTAATCCTACTAACAGTGTTGTCCGATTTTATAATAACAAAGAACAGCGAGGGGATGCTATAACTTTTTGGGATATTGATTCTACTGCTCGTGGTATTAAACCTTGGAAAGTTGTCACAACTGCTCATGATAATTCGAGTAGTGGTCCAGTACGAGTTGAAACTAATGGACAAGTAAGTAACAGTCTTAACTTTGGTGTTGGTGTTTGTACACGTGATGAAGATTGCGGCGGTTTTGAAGTTTGTTGTGCCGCTGGATTACCAGAGGCTGGCCGCTGTAAAGCTGATGCCACACAATGCTATGGTAACGTCGCGACAAGCGTCTATGAATGGCAGTTCTCGACTGGTTATCAGTCTTCAACATGTTCACCTGATCAGGAACAATGCGGAACGGCTTGTTGTGCGATTGGATACTGTGAAAATCCAGATATTAGTAAATGTAGCCAATGTGCTCCCGACCAAAATCAATGTGGTGATGGTACTTGTTGTAGTGGAGCTTGTGTTAGTGGCGGCACGGGTCGTCCAAGTACCTGCGCGGCCTCCTGTTCCGGTTATAATAACAATCAATGTATCGAAGGTTATTTCTGTCCCAACTCTCCTGGTAAATGCTCACCTTCGCTTGGGACGGGTAGTATTATCGTTACCGGTCAGTGTGGAAATGATTTTTGTAACACCAAAGAAGGTTGTGAAGATAATTCATGCGAATATAATACTAGTTTAAATCGCTGTGTTAAAACAGCGGCGGCTGCAGAGTCCTGTAGTGCTAAGGACTTAAAAGATAGAAATGGTATTCGTATTACGATAAATAATCGTCCAGTCGAAGGAACATGTGTTATTTCAAATCGTGAGTCTTGGTGGCAAATAAATTGGGCAACTTCATGTCCGGACGGTTGGACTCGAGGTGTCGGTAATAAATGTCTTGATACCTCAAGAGTAAATGGAGAATGTTCAATTTGTGGTAATGGTCAAACCTGTGTGGGAAATGGTGATCGCGGAGTTTGTGCCGTCGGCAATGCAGTTTGTACTAATGGTGCTACCTGTAATGTTGGTACGGGAGATTGTGAAAAAACCGATTCCGGAACATGCGATTGTTGCTGTCGAATTGATAATGCCGCTCAAGATTGTTGTGCGGGCTTAACTTGTGGTGGCTCCTGCGGCTCGGGACCTGGGCTCGGAGTATGTTCTGGTTGTGTCGTTGGTGGCGTACCTGATGATTCACTTTGTAATTGTGTTGGAACAACCGGTAAGTTTTGTGATGCTTCTCTAAACCCTCGCGGTGAATGTAAAGACTGTGCCTCGATTACTGATCCGAATGTTTGTTCAAGTCATGATGAATGTTGTCTTGATGCTAAGAATGGAAATAAGTGCACAAGCTTACGTTCGGACCAAGAGCGAATTCCAGAAATTGTAGGTACTGAAACACTACAGTATTGTGGTTATTATAGCTGTACTGGCTTATCACCTAATAGTTGTAACTTAGCGCCAGTAAAAAATGGAATTTATAATACCCTCGATAGTTGTCAGCGATCATGTGTCAGTGCACCAGTTCCTTGTAGTATGGAAGATATGTGTGCTCATCCTCATTGCGGTCCAGGTAGTCGTTGTAAAATGGACACTTGTGAGTGTGTTACTGATAACGTTGGTGATCCTGAAGACCCTTGTGCCATTCCTGGTTCATTAGCTTGTATGCTCACTGGTTGTGCAGCGGGATATAACTGTATTAATAGACGAGGGGATACGTGTCGTTGTTGTTGCAAGCCACCAGTTAATCCTGGTGATATTGATAGTTGTAAAGATATTAATCCTAACTTATCTTGTTTAGCTAACCAAGGAGATTGTAGTGGTGGTGATCGAGGTTTATGTTGTGGTTGTAGTAAAGATGCTGATTGTGGTGACGTAGCCAATACGGGTTGTGGGACCACAGGTGGTAGATGTTGTAGTGCACGTCCTACAGTAACTTCCGTCTTACCGGAGGCCGGAGCCACTAATGTTTGTCGTAATGCCGCCGTAGAGGCAATTTTTAGTAAGCGAATGGATATTGCCAGCTTTAGTAAGGCTACTAACGTTGAAATAATTGGAGATTATGGAACTGATCCATGTCCGAGTGGTTATCCAATTGTGGCCATGGGTGCCCCAAGTAATCGATTAGTTAAATGGTTGACACCTCTACGAAGAGTAATGGTTAAGATAGCTCCTTTTCTTTTGACTAAATCGGCCTTCGCTGATATGAGCCATTTCTGCGTAGTATCCGGTAGTCCGATTGGTAATGATATTGATAGTGTGACTACTAAACTCAACTATCGTTTAACAAGACCTTTAGAAGCTAATATAAAATATTATGTTGTTCTAAAAGGAGATCCCGCTTTACCTGATTTTATTACCATGCCCCAGGATTACTATAATGGCTATATTACTAGTCTTACAAATGTAGGTATGATTGGTCGCGTCGTACTAGGAAGAGATGTGCCAGCGATATTTAATCATACTGAATTTAAGAATGCGGAAATTTGGCCTTTTACAACAGGGGATGAGATTTGTACTTTAGATACGGTTAATGTTTCACCAAATTTCCATCTTTTCCAAACTACGGGTGAGAAAAAAATTCTAACCTCGAATGCTCGCACTCGAAATGGTCAGACGATTCAAGCTATCCCTATGGTATATGACTGGAATTGGGAGTGGAGTTCTGACAATAATGAAGTAGCAACGGTAACTCAACAATCTATTCTGAATTTTGCGGAAGCGACGGCTGGTAATAAAAAAGATGCACAAACACTTGGTAAAGCCGCCGCCACGATTACGGCGGATACAGTGAGCGCCTCACCTACTACCGGGCGGGTAGTTAAAGGCTCAGCTCGTTTGCGCTTATTCTTATGTGAAAATCCCTGGCCTATTTATTTAACTATTCCAGGATATGTCTGGCCATGGAAAGATGATGTCACGGGGATTGAATTCTATTATTGTCGAGATAAAAATGGAATTGGTACTAGTGACGATTTGCCAGCCTTAAAAGAAGATCCATTAACTCGAGAGAGTGGTCGACGTATTTGTATGTCAGGAAATAATGTAGGTCAAATCTGCACCTCAGATGCTAACTGTGGTAATGTACGTTCGAGCTGTTGGCCTGAAGTATTAAAAGAATTTTTCTTCTTCCGTGAAAATATTACTAATACACCAATTATCAGAGGAGAGGTGCCGACCGTTGGTGGTAAAGTGATTCTTACTTGGCCGACGGTGGCAGGAGCAACTAAATATAAAATTTATTATGGTTTAAGTCCTAGACAATACACATTCAATACAGAAGTAGTGGTTAGACTTGGTATTACGGAGGTTGTTAAAACAATTGAACCGCTCGCTAATGGTGTCGATTATTATTTTGCCGTTACTGCTTTGACTGATAAAAATCAAGAAACGGAATTCTCTAATGAACTTAATTTAAAACCTGAGGATAGTACGGCCCCCGCGAAACCGAATATACTTGGTAGTGGGGCTGATGGTCGAATTAGTCTGTTCTGGGAACCAGTACCGCAGGCCGTTAGTTACATCGCTTACTTAGGTGTCGAGCCTCGTGGCGGTGAAGATTATGTCTATCCTACAAATAAAACTACTCGAACAATACCCGCTCCTAACCAGCCTAATGTTATTTTTAATGGTCTTGATAATAGTGGAACATATTATTTGGCTGTTAAAGCGGTTGATCAATATGGAAATATTAGTCCGTATTCGAGTGAAATAACAGTAAAGCCAAACTCACCTTATTTGATTTCAGTGGAGGCTGGCTTGAGACCAAATAGCGTTGTCTTGAAATGGCTGCCCTTTATTGGTGCTCAAGGTTATACTATAAGTTATATTTCTACAACTGTACTTACACCTACCTTTGTTGATGTTGGTAGTACAACGTTTAGTCGAACTATTTCGGGACTGACAAGCGATACGAATTATACTTTTAAAATAATCGCTAAAAAAGGTAATGGTCAAAATAGTCTTCCGTCTAATCAACGAAATTTTATAGCCCGTTAATTTCTAAATATGTATTCACCATCAAATTACTCACAACCAACTCCGGATTCAACCACTAAACGAGGAATTATTATACTGAGTGTTTTTCTTCTATTATTAATCATTTTTTTTGGTTGGTATAATTATCGATCTTCACGTTTAGCAGCCCTTTCTTCTTCTGGTAATAATAAAGAAAATTTTCTTGCCACGTTATTTAGTCCAAATAATTCTTCTGAGACTACACCGGAAGTTGGAGATGACAGCGACAAAGACGGTTTAAGTGCATCTGAAGAAAGTAAAGCCGGAACGAATGCATCCCAATCCGATTCAGATAATGATGGTTTAACAGATCGTCAAGAAGTTAAAGTCTATAAAACAAATCCTTTACAAGGAGATAGCGATAACGATACCATGAATGATGGTGACGAAATTAAAAATCGTCGGGATCCTAATAATCCTTCTCCGAATGCGTCATGGCCACCAACGCCTACCGCTTTATCACCTAATAAATAATGATAATTTATGTTTAACCAAAACCAACTCCATTCTGTCGAAGCCACTTCACCGACCGTTACACCTCCTGTTCCACCAAATAAAGACAAAACCATATCTAACACCGAAACAGTTGAAAATACTGAAATTTATTATATGCCAGATAATTTTCGGAAAAATAATCAAGTAGCTGGCCATAAAGTCCACATTCCGGGAGTCTGGGTTTTAGTGATTACTATTTTTCTACTTATTTGTTTAGGCGGTGGTCTGTATATATACTGGCTTCAACCCTCATTTTTAACTGGGCTATTCAAACCTTCGGCAGTAACCCCTAGTGAGACGTCTATAAACAAAGAAATTGAACCCCCAATTATTCCACCAGCGGAACCCACAGATACACAAACAAATAACTCAGCTAAACAAGTTTACTCAGCTTTTCGGATTGAGTTAGCAGGAGCAAATACTCCGGAAGCTTATTTATTTGTTTATTCAAAGTATGCTACTAACGCTAAATATGAAAGTTTGAAAACTGAAAAAGATCGCTTTGAACTAACATATAACGAAACTGAAGTTTTAACAAAATTACGCGAAATGGGTTTGCCTTTATTAGATGGTACGGAAGATATAAGCGAAATTAGTTCCGATACAGAAACTACATTAACGATAACGAAAACTAATAATCGAGAAAGTGGAAAAGTTGTTTTTGTGTTAGAAGAGGGACAATGGAAAGTTTCTCAAGAAATATGGAATCAGGAAGTTTCCTCTGGAAATGAAACAGGCATCATACAACCAGGGGTTGACGATGATGAAGATGGATTAACAAACGAAGAAGAAATTGCTTTAGGAACCAATCCTAAGGCGGTTGACAGCGATGGTGATACGTATGGAGATCTGGCCGAGATAAATAATGAATATAATCCTACGGGAGAGGGTAAGCTTTCGCAAAATAAAAATTTAGCATCATATTTAAATACTACTTTTAATCTTAGTCTTTTGTATCCCGTGAGTTGGAAGCGAACGATTGCTAGTACTGATGATTCTATTATGTTAACGGCTCCTGAAAATCAATTTATTCAAGTTTTAGTACAGCCTAATGGAGATCGCGAGACTATTGCTGACTGGTATAAAAGAACCTTTGAAGTTGATACGATTCCTAGTAACCAACTCCTAACAGCAGCTGACTGGCAGGGAGTACGTAGTCCGGATGGTTTAAGTGCTTATGTAACCAATAAAGATAAATCATATATCTTTACGGTCACGTATAATTTAGGTTCTCTGCGAACGCTTAATTATAAGAATCTCTTTGAGTTGATGTTACGCAGCCTAAAAATCACGGCTTAGAGTTTGCATATGGAAGTAACGGTGACAAATACTACTCAGAGTCGGGTTGATAGTGCTTTAATAAAACAAGCCGCTTTAGAGACTTTAAAAGTTTGTAAATCAAAAGGTAATATATCAGTGGTTATTATTGGTGACCAACGAATGCGAACCCTCAACCGAGTCTATCGAGGAAAAGATTCAGTGACTGATGTTTTATCTTTTACAGAAGCAGAGGCCTCTTTAAGTGAACCAAATTTTTTAGGAGAGATTTTTATTGATTTAGGAGTAATAAAAAAACAGGCAAAAAAATTTGCTCCGTCATTTCGTTTTGAGTTGGCTTTTATTGCTATTCATGGAACCCTTCATCTTCTTGGATATGAAGATAAAACTAAGGTAGGGGCTCATACTATGGAAACACTGGGTCATACAATTATAAAAAAAGTCTTATGATTTTTTTACGTATTATAAAAAGCTTTGGTTATGCTGGTCGGGGATTGAAACAGGCTTGGAAGGATGAGCTTAATTTTCGAATTGAAGTAATAACAGCTGTCTTAATTTTATTCTTGGGTTGGTGGCTTAAGTTAGAAACGATACAAATGGCGGTTATAGTTTTGGCTTGTGGTTTAGTTCTAACATTGGAGTTAGTGAACACAATGATTGAACATATTAGTGATATGTTGAAACCCCGTTTAGACCATTATGTACGTCAAATAAAGGATTTAAGTTCGGCGGCGGTATTAGTTGCAGCTCTGACCGCGGTGATTATTGCAATCTATATTATCTTTCCGCCACTTTGGAAACTATTAAGTTGGCAACCCTAAGTCATTCTGATATAATAATGATACTGTTTACCTTCTTTTTTCTGTAACCTTATGAAAGAAAACGTTATTGCTGGTTTAGATATTGGCTCACTAGAAACTCGTTTGGTCATTGGTCAACGAGTTGAAACTGAAAGCGGCAGTAAGCTGCAAATTATTGGCGCGGTGTGCGTTCCTTCGGAAGGGGTGAATAAAGGTATTATTAATAGTATCGAAGATACAACTACCTCTATTTCGGCTGTTTTGGAAAAAGCGGAACGTTTACTTGGGATGCCTATAGCCTCGGCTTGGGTAGGCATTAATGGTCCTAATTTAAAATGTCAGAGTAGTCGTGGTGTGGTGGCGGTTAGTCGATCAGATAGTGAAATTAATCCCGAAGATGTTAACCGAGTAATTGAAGCCGCCCAGGCTTTAGCGGTGCCACCTAATTATGAAATTCTTCATGTTATTCCTTCAAAGTTTATTGTTGATAGTCAGGAAGACATAAAAAATCCAGTTGGTATGACGGGAATTCGATTAGAAGTGATAACCTTAATTATTCAAAACTTAACGAGTCAAATAAAAAATTTGACCAAGGCTATTTACCATACTGGTTTAAATATTGATGATTTAGTCTTTTCACCTTTGGCAGCGGCTTCAGTGGTGCTTACATCTAAACAAAAGGAAATCGGTACGGTTATCGTTAATATTGGGTCCGCTACAACTAGTATTGCGATTTTTGAGGAAGGAGAATTGCTTCATGCTTCAGTTTTGCCAATTGGTTCTTCTCATATTACTTCTGACATTGCGATTGGTCTTCGTTGTCCAATTAACTTAGCAGAAAAAATTAAAATTCGTTATGGCTCAGCCAAAGCTGAGCAGTTTAATAAAAAAGATGAGATTGATATTACTGATTTAGCTCATGAAGAAAACTTAACTGATGAGATTACGGTTATTTCACCGCGTTATGTTTCAGAAATTATTGAGGCACGTGTTGAAGAAATATTTGAGAAAGTTGATGCAGAATTAAAGAAGGTTGATCGATCAGGGATGTTGCCAGCCGGTGTTTGTTTAGTCGGCGGTGGCGCCAAGTTGGCACATATTGTTGAAATAGCTAAAAAGAAATTACGTTTACCGGTTTCTTTAGGAGCTAATCGTAGTGTTGCCACTGTTGTTGATAAAGTAAATGATCTTGAATATTTAACGGCTCTTGGGTTAGTTGTTTGGGGGAATCAATTAACTAAAGATCAAGGTGGGAAGAGTGGACTGAGTCGAGTTCCATTACAAAAAGTGTTAGATAAAGTTCGGGGATTATTTTCTTCACTACGACCATAGATATATATTACTGAACACAAATAGTGTTCACTATTCTTGCAATTTAAGACCGCTCGTTCTATAATTTATAGTGAGCTGTTTTTTATTTTATATCATTCATTTATACAAATTTATGGCAGAAGTTAAACCTCTTATTGAAAGTTTTGCTAAGATAATTGTTGTTGGTGTTGGCGGATCGGGTGGTAGTGCATTAAATCGAATGATTGATAGCGGAATAAAAGGCGTAGAATTTGTTGCAGTTAATACCGATGTTCAAGCCTTACATTATAATAAAGCTACCAAGAAAATTCACATTGGAAAAAATATTACTCGTGGTTTAGGAGCGGGAATGAATCCAGAGTTAGGACGACAAGCGGCTGAAGAAGCTCAGAACGAAATTCGCGAAGCTTTGAAAGATGCTAATATGGTTTTTGTTACTTGTGGTTTAGGTGGGGGAACCGGAACTGGTGCCGCTCCTGTGGTTGCTGAGTTAGCTCGAGACATTGGTGCCCTAACAGTAGCTGTTGTGACGAAACCTTTTTCTTTTGAAGGAGCACAACGTAAGCAAATTTCTGAACGTGGACTTTCTGAATTAACTGATAAAGTCGATACAATTATTACCATTCCTAACGATAAGATTTTACAAGTTATAGAAAAGAAGACTTCTATCCTCGATGCCTTTATGGTTGTTGATGAAGTTTTACGTCAGGGAGTTCAAGGTATTTCAGAGTTGATTACAATTCCTGGTTTAATTAATGTCGATTTTAACGACGTGAAAGCTGTTATGTCTGGAGCGGGTAGTGCCTTAATGGGTATTGGTCAGGCCGCCGGAGAAAATAAGGCGATTGAGGCAGCTAAGATGGCTATTAACTCGCCCTTACTCGAAATGTCTATTGAAGGTGCTCGCGGTATCCTCTTTACGATTGTTGGTGGCGCTGACTTAAGTATGCACGAAGTTAATGAAGCCGCTAAGATTATTACTTCCTCAGCTGATGAAGATGCGAAAATTATCTTTGGTGCGGTTATTGATCCAAAGTACAAGGATGAAATCAAGATAACCGTAGTTGCTACCGGTTTTAATGGTAAACGCCCAGTTGGAACCCCACCCTCAATTGTTAATAGTATAGACCGAAATTATAGTCCAACTCCCTTTATTGAAGAAGATCAGGATCGTCACTTACAACCTTCTAAATCAAAACCATCACCTTTAAAAATGGCTCAAGCCGAGCTGGCTACTAAAAAACCAAGCGCTGAAGAGGAAGAAGATGATGAGCTTTCCATTCCGACTTTTATTCGTAAGAAAATGATGTAATATCTCGATGAATAAAGAGGTAAGATTAAAACAATTCCTAGAAATAGGGATTGTTTTTTAATATTTTTCTTGACATTACTAGTGGATGTGTTAGAATATATGTATTAACTACTAGATGTTGTATTCTCAAAAATTGTGAAACTCAATCGTCTAAAACAAAACATCCGTATGCTGGCCTAGTCGCTAGTTGGGATGTTTTTTGTTATGACTTATGAAATGTCCAATTTGTTATTTTCAGGATACTAAGGTTGTTGATTCCCGAGTGGCGTCTGATGGATTATCAATTCGTCGACGACGTGAATGTTTAAAATGCGGGTATCGTTTTTCTACCTATGAGGAAGTAGAAATTCTTGATTTAACTATCGTTAAACGAGATGGTCGCAAGGAAAGTTATCTACGGGATAAATTAATAAAAGGTTTGCGCCGGGCTCTTGAAAAAAGACCAATTACGGAAGAGAAGTTTAAAAAAACGGTTAGTATGATTGAGCGTGATTTGCAAGTTTTGCGAAAAAGCGAAATCTTATCAGATCAAATTGGCCAAATTGTTATGAAACAATTAAAAAAGATTGATCAGGTGGCCTATATTCGTTTCGCTTCGGTCTATGAATCTTTTAAAGATGCACAGAGTTTTAAAAGAGAGTTAAATAAGTTGATAAAATCCGGAAAGAATAATTAGTGGACGGTTTAACGGCGGTGAGCCCCTTATTATGCCCCAATGCTTGTCTAGCCTTTGTTCTTTGTGAAGTTCCTATGGGTTTTGGCTAGGCTAAAGACCACTTTGTAAAACCAGGGTGGTTTTTAATTTATAAAAGAACAATGTTCATAGTATAGAAGCTTCCTCTTGAAGAAAAGAGAGATGTAATTAAATAAAAAACGGCGAAGCATAAATAAGCAACGCCATTTTTAAATTAAATTTATTTTCTTTCTTTCTTCTTTATTTTATCTCTGAGTTCTTTTAATGCTTTTTTTGTTTCTGGTGTTTTAGCAAAAATTGGAATGTTGTATTCGAATGCCCATTCGATTTCTTGCTCCATTCCAGAAGAAATTCTGTCTCCGAAGAGCCAGAGCTCATCTATAAATCTTCTTTGAAAAAATAACTTATTGATTGCCATTCCTAGTGAGAGATCTCGGAAGCTCTCATTGTCGAGATATAACAGGGAAGCGAGGTAGGGGGCATACGGAAAGATTCTAAAGTCAAGATATTTTTTACAGATTTCTTTAACTTTTTCGATATTATCTTCGACCGCGCCACTAATTGGATGGGCGATATAGACGATTTTTATTTTTTTATTATTCATTAATATACTATTTGATTTTTAAGGATGGTTATAAATTAGTAGATAGTAGATGATTTGTCAATTAAAAAGTAGAAGGTTATGGTTATATCATGCTTGTCAGCTCTTAAATCTTGGTGTAAACTAAGTATATAAGAAATTTTAACTAATATTAGCCTACTATGAATGAAGATGAGATAAAAAAATTACTTGAGGAAAATATTGCCCTCACAAAAGAAGTTCGATCTTTAGCGGCTAAGACAGAAAATTATATTAAGTGGATAAGAATTTCTGACATTCTAAAGATATTATTAATTATTTTACCGTTAGTAGCAGCCTGGATTTATTTGCCTGATATTATCTCGACATTCACTTCAGGTTATGGTGATATTCTGCCAGCTGAACTTTTTAAATAAATAAAAGTATGTTAGTTCGTAATGCACCGTCACCTTTTCATCAACAAGTCTGGAAAGCAACTAAATTGATTCCTCGGGGAAAGGTAGCGACGTATGGTACGATTGCGCGGATGGTTGGGCGACCGGGAAGTGCCCGAGCGGTCGGGAACGCTCTAAATAAAAATCCGTATGCTCCGGTAGTGCCCTGTCATCGTGTCGTTCGTTCAGATGGAAAGGTGGGTGGGTTTGCGTCAGGTACTCAGAAAAAAATGAATATGTTACATTCAGAAGGTGTTAAAGTAATGAATGGTAAAGTTTTGGGTTTAGAAAATTATTTATATAAAAAATGAATCCAATACGTCTTCCAATTTTCATTAATGAAATTATTACCCGTCTTACAGAGGCGGGTTTTGAAGCTTACGTGGTCGGTGGTTCGGTCCGCGATTTTTTACTCGGGAAGGAACCAAAGGACTGGGATATTACTACCAATGCCCGCCCAGAAACAATTTTGAAGTTACTACCTGATAGTAAATATGAAAATTTATTTGGTACAGTCATCGTCCCTATTCGAAAAGCTGATGAGTTAATTACGGTTATTGAAGTTACTACCTATCGGAGCGAACAAACATATAGCGATCATCGTCGACCGGACGAAGTAATTTTTGAAGACAATATCGAGAAAGATTTAGCTCGTCGTGATTTTACTATTAATGCTTTGGCTTTGTCACCTGATGGAGCTCTGGTGGATCTTTTTGGTGGAGAAAAAGATATTAAAAAAAGGATAATTCGAACCGTTGGTGAGCCTGAGGATCGTTTTAAAGAAGATGCCTTACGAATGTTACGAGCCGTTCGTTTTATGACGCAACTTGGTTTCGAAATTGAAGGTAAAACTGAACGAGGAATTCAAAAATGTGCCGGAACAATAAAGTTTGTAGCCAATGAAAGAATTCGTGACGAATTAATTAAAATTTTAGCATCAGACCGCCCAGCCGAAGGTATTCGTAAGCTTCAGGAAAGCAAATTATTAAATTACATTATACCAGAACTTGAAGAGGGAATCGGTATGGCTCAGAATCACCATCATACTCATACGGTCTATGATCATAATTTGTTATCTTTAAGAAATTGTCCAAATTCAGAATGGCAGGTTCGTTTAGCGAGTCTACTTCATGACATTGGTAAAGCCCGGACAAAGAAAATAATTGACGGGGGGGCGACTTTTTATAATCATGAGATAGTCGGGGCGAAAATGGTTTTTAAAATTCTTCGTCGATTGAAGTTTTCGACAAGTGATACTGAGCGAATTGTTTCTCTAGTCAGAAATCATATGTTTTATTATAATGTCGATGAAGTAACGGCCGCCTCGGTTCGTCGCTTAATTAGAAAAGTAGGGGAGGAAAATCTTTCTGATTTAATTGATCTACGAGTGGCCGATCGTTTGGGATCTGGGGTAGCTAAAGCGATGCCGTATAAGCTACGTCATTTACAATACATGATGGAAAAAGTTCGTCACGATCCAGTTTCCGTAAAAATGTTAAAAATTAACGGTGAGGATCTGATGAGGATATTAAGTATTGAACCGGGTCCTAAAATCGGAGCAATCCTTGATGTCTTGTTATCTGAGGTGATCGAAGATCCAGGTCTGAATACTGTTGACTATCTCGAGAAGCGAAGTCAAGAATTAAATCAATTGGAATTAGCGGAGTTACGGGAAAAGGCAAAAGAAGTTATTGAAGAGAAACGGAGTGAGGAAGATCAAGGATTAAAAAAAGAATTTTATGTTAAATAATAATTAAATAATATATG
>DAORIW010000021.1:0-12905 GCA_035438725.1 bacterium
GTAAGGAGTTATATGAAACAAGCGGCCATTGGGAAAAGTTTCAGGACGGATTATTTACCATTGAAACGAGGGAAGGTCATTTTTTTGCGATGAAGCCAATGAACTGTCCTCATCACACTCAAATTTATAAACGTCGTAAATGGAGTTATCGTGAATTGCCTCAGCGCTATGCTAATACCACGATGGTGTATCGTGATGAGCAAACAGGAGAATTATCAGGTCTCTCTCGGGTTCGTAGTATTACTCAAGATGATGCCCATGTTTTTTGTCGACCAGATCAAGTGAAAGAAGAGATGCTAAAAATTTGGCATATTATCACGGCTTTTTATAGCGTCGTTGGTTTTAGTTTACGAATTCGTTTATCATGTCATGATCCAAAGAATATGGACGCTTACTTGGGAGATCCGGCGCTCTGGAAACAGGCAGAAGCTGAATTAGCTGAGATGATTAAGGATCAAGGCCAGGAGCCAGAAATTGGCATTGGAGAGGCCGCTTTTTATGGTCCTAAGGTTGATTTCATGGCTAATGACTCATTGGGCCGGGAGTGGCAGGTAGCGACGATCCAACTAGATATGAATTTGCCTCAACGATTTGATCTGACATATGTTTCTCCGGAGGGCAAAGATGAGCAGGTGGTTATGATTCATGCTGCAATTATGGGTTCCATCGAACGGTATATGGCGATCTTAATTGAACATTACGCTGGCGCTTTTCCAGTTTGGCTTTCACCCGTGCAAGTAAAACTATTATCAGTCGGTGAAGGTCATATTGATTTTTGTGAAAATCTAGCCCGTGAAATGAAAGATAAAAATATTCGGGTTGAAGTTGATACCTCGAGTGAAACGGTTGGTAATAAAATTCGAAAATCGGTCCAAGAAAAAATTCCGTATATGCTAGTCATTGGTGATAAGGAAATGGGCTCTGATAAACTATTTGTTCGCAAGCGTGGTGAAAGAGAGGCGGAAGAATGGGATAAAGAAAAATTTATTGAGGAAGTTATTGAGAAATCGAAAAAAAGAGAATAAAAAATGTGGCAAAAAACGCTGGAGAATTTCCAGCGTTTTAAGTTAGACTACCTGTTGATTAGAAAACCAGCGCCAATTGCGCCGGCTAACGGACCAAGTTTAGCTTTTACGAGTCGAATAGAACGAGAATTAGGTGAGAAGGTAAATTTTCTAAGATTTTCTTTGGTTGCATCTAGAAATAAGCTGCCGGAATTAACAACACTTCCACCTAAAATTATTATTTCAGGATCGAGAATATTAACTATCGTACTAAGCGCAATTCCTAAGTATGATCCAAGTTCTTGATAGGTTTTTTCGGCTAATAAATCACCGCGGTAGGCTTCTTCAGCGAGCAGGGCGGGGTTATGTTGAGTTAATCGTTGATAGGCCGTACCTAAGGTAATGAGCTCATCGAAATCTACAATCATATGTTCGGGTTCATTGGCTCCACCTTGATGACCAGTGTAGATTTCTCCTTTATAAAACCAGCCGCCACCAATACCAGTGCCGATTGTCATGCCATAAATATTAGTTGATTTACGACCGGCGCCTATCAAAGCTTCGGCTCGCGTAAAACAATTAGCATCGTTATCAAGTTTTATTATTAATTCAGGATTTTTTAATAAGTCTCGTAAGGCGGGAATCAGTTTCACTTTATTTAAAAAAGGGAGGTTGGGCACAATTACTATTTCTTCTTTTTCATGATCAATAATACCCGGTATGCCAATTCCAATTCCTCCTAAAACACCTTTGGCTAATTGTAGCCGTACGAATAATGGATCAAGAGCGGCTTTAACCATGATTAAAAAATGCTCTAAGCTATCTTTCGGAGTAGCTAAAATAGAACTTTCAATCACTTTTTGGTTATGAAGTAAGACGGTTGCAATTTTCGTACCACCAACATCAATACCAATTTCGTATTGTTTATTACGGGACATAGTTATTCCTGATGATTAAAAAGTTTTTTAGTTTCTTCCCAATAGAAATCATTGTGACGGGTTTCTTTTTCCCAATACCACCATTCAACTCCCCAGAGGTAGAAAGTACGAAAACCAGTTTGTCGTGAAAATTCCAATATTTCTTTAAACTTTTGCGCATCCATCGTAAGGTCTCGTTCTTCTTGAGGTAAGTCTTGAAAAGCCGTTTTTCCCCACGGCTCTCCTTGAACTTCAATCATGATCCAATCCTGGGGATGGGCAAATAAGTTAGCAATATTTTTTTTAATCCTAAAAAAGAAGGGTGATATTGGGTAGCGAATATAGCGATCAACGGTTTTGGAATAGGTATTTAGATAGAGAGTACTGCCAAAAACATCACCGCGCTTAGCAGCTGGGATCCACGCCGATAATTCACCTGAGTCAGTAACAATAACTGGACGAGAATCAAGGGAGCGAACGAGGGCAATTTCTTTATCTAAAAAATTAAGATCAAAATCTGGACAAACACCAAAATATTTTAAAAATGGTTCATTTTCAACTTGCCAATAGGTAATAGTCGGACGATCATGATAGCGATTAATAGTTTCGGTTATATAACTAAGCGTCGCTGATTGTCGATCAGCTGCTTCCATTTTTTCTACCCAGGAAGGTAAATGGCACTCAGGCCAGCGGGGGACGCGATTACCCATTACTAAAATTAGTTCAACGTTTCTTTTTTCAGCTTCATTAATTTGCCAGTCTAGATCTACCCAATCATAACGACCGTTTTCTGGTTGAACAATATCCCAGTAAACCGGTAGTCTTAATTTTTTTACTCCAAGCTCATCGAGCATGGCGAGATAATTTTTTTTCCAGTCAAGACCTAATCCCTGACTTTGTTTTTGAGAAAAAGTTACACCGTAATCAAGTTCACGGGGTTGGTAAATATGGGACCAACTAAATATAAATAACAGCCAAAAAATAATTATTAATGTTATGACTATATTTTTATAGATTCTCACGGGATGCATACGAAGTTAGCGATTAGTAACGGCTTCCGAAAGACTGTTAGTGATAAAGATAGTGATTGAATAAGCAGTAATGATGATAAGAAGACCAATAATTGCATTTCTAATTTGAGCGACTGACTGTTTTACTTTTTCTTCATTTCCACCGGCCGTCATATATTTAAAACCTGCTACTAAAATTAAAATAACAAAAATAATTCCGAGAAGACCCAAAAAAATTTTAATAATTCGAGCAACTATCATTTGGAGTGACTCGGGAGAGCTCGTCTCGTTGTAGGCGGTTGTTCCAATGGAATTCAAGCCTCCTTCGTTTGCACGGTCGAGCCAATTACTTGCCTCTGTTTGGAGCGGGAAAATACTTAGGAAAACCAATAAAAAAAGACTCGCCAAGGTTCGTTTAAGAGTGATTAGGGACATAGGAAAGTTATGGTATACTTTAATCAGTTTTACCGATCTTTATATGGTCGGTATTCTCATTATATTAAAAGGAGGTTGAAAAGTCCATGATATGGCTCTAGCCGGAAAAGTTGCCGCCAATACGATTATTCAGGTGGGCAATAAAATTATCACTACTGGAATTAATTTAGCAATTATTGCCTTAATAACACGATATTTAGGTAAATATGGCTTTGGTCAATATACCACCGCTCTAACATTTGTGGTTTTCTTTAGTATGGCTGCTGATTTGGGCTTAACCTTAGTAACCACCCAATTAATAAGCCGACCGGGGGCACATATTTCTGCTGTCATGAGTAATTTATTTGCGTTTCGAGCAGTTTCGGCTTTTTTGATTATTGGCTTAGCCCCCTTAGTAGTATTATTATTGCCCTATGATGCTGTAGTAAAACAAGGAGTAGGCATCGCGGCCTTAGCAATGTACTTTTTTTTGTTATGCCAAATCTTTGTTAGTCTTTTTCAGAAGGAATTACGAACTGACCGAATTGCAATCGCGGAAATTATAAGTCGCTTACTCATATTAGTGTTAACTATTTGGGCGATTGCTACTAACGCGGGAGTAATTGGTTTATTATGGACCCTAACCGTCGGGAACGTGGTTAGTTTTTTGTTTCATTATTTATTTTCGAGACGATATGTTAAAACAAGTTTTCGTTTTGATAAAAAAGTTTGGATAGATATTATTAGTCGTTCGTGGCCTCTCATAATTACCATCGTCCTTAATCTTGTTTACTTGAAAGCCGATATTTTAATTTTATCATTTTTTAAAAGTCAGGCGGATGTCGGTTTATATGGTGCAGCCTATCGAGTAGTTGATGTGTTAGTAACGATTCCGTTTATGATTGGTGGAACGATTCTGCCGATTTTTGCCGCTCGGTGGTTAAGTAATGATCGGGAAAACTTTAAACGAATTTGGCAAAGAGTGTTTGATGTTTCGGCGATTATTGCCTGGCCGTTGGTGATTGGTGGATTTGTTTTAGCACAACCTATTATGAATTTAATTTCTGGACCGGGCTTTGAACCGGCGGGATCAATATTAAAGATTTTAATAATTGCTGTTGGTTTTATTTTCTTCAGTTCATTTTTTAGTTACACGATGGTTAGCTTTGACCATCAACGGAAATTAATTTTTGCATATTTATTAACCGCTGCCACTTCTTTAATTTTATATTTGATTTTAATTCCAAAATTTTCTTACTACGCGGCTGCTTGGGTGACCGTTTATAGTGAATTATTAATCAGTATTTTAGCATGGTGGGTAGTTCGTCGTTATAGTCAGCTTCATCTATCTTTTAAACGTTTTTCAAAAGCCTTACTATCGGCTTTACTGATGGGTCTTGTCCTCAACTTGTTCGTTGGGGTACCTGAAACTTTGCTTAACGTATTTATATTAATAGGAGGGGGTATTCTGGTTTATTTTGTGGTTTTATATGGTTTGCAAGGAGTTTCTAAACAAGATGTTATTGAACTGTTACCGGCTTCTTTTAATCAGCCAAAGTCGTTTTCAAAAAAAGCCTAATTATATGCCTCCAATCCTTATTTATAATACGAGTTCTAAAGAAACAGTTTTGCTTTCGCTGGCTATAGATTATTTGAGAAAAAAAGGTTTTTCTTTCACGGTTTTTTCTCGTGTGGTTAATGATCGTAAGAACGGAAAACCATTTTTACCTCATTCTTTGCCCATAGTATTAATTTTCTTGCCTTTGTGGTATGGTCTGTACCTTGGCTCAATGCTGGCGCGAACTATTTTTTCCAATACTCGGACCCTCGTATGTTTTAACTGGCCAGAAAAAATTATTCTTACTCCGGTGGCCAAGCTCTGTAAATGGCGGGTTATCTGGTTAGAACTACCGGATACTAGTTTTCCAAAGGATTTTTTGACTAAAAGGCTCATATCCCGAATTGCTCGAAAGGCGGAAATTATTGTTTTTAGTGCTGAACAAGGAGAAGAGTGGAAAAAAATTACACATCAGAAAAGTGTATTACATATCACTTCACCTTTTGCGTATCCAAGCGCTTTAGTTCATCAAGATGATTTATTTCAAGCCTTAGCTGAGCGTCCGAGACACCGCTTTGTAATCGCTGCTGTCTTAGAGGGATTAGAAAAAGAATTAATTGAACGATTACTATCGGCCTTGGCAATTGGTTTAACTGTGTGCTCAACTTTAGAGTTAATGATAATCGGGGACGGAGAGCGACGTAAACAATTATTATGGTTAATTAGAAAAATGGGCTTGGATAATCATGTCTGGCTTGTTGGCGGATCTAAAAATTTTTTACGTTGGCTTGGACATGTTGATATGTTCGTTTTGCCCCATGAAAAACCTAGCTTAGAGGAAATAGCGACGACGATATTAGTTATGAATCAGGCAATACCAGTCCTTGGTAACCAAGGAGTTGGTTTAGGAGAAGTAATTACTTCAAAAACCGGAGCTTTAATTGATATGACTGATAGTGAGACCTTAGCTCGTCAGTTTTTGCGATTAGAGCAGGCCGGTGATTTAAGGAAAAGTATTGGACGAGCTGCTAAAGAGCAGGCGGAAAAATTAACCTTTGAACATTTTGTCGAGATTTTCTCTCGCATATTATCAGAAAAATTATGAAAAAATATATTGTTGACGAGAGAGCGAGTGGAAAAAGACTTGATAGTTGGTTGGCTGAAGCGCTGGGACAGACGCGTAGTCAACTGCAAAAAGTTTTAGGTAAAAGTGAAATATTGGTTGATGGCCGAGGAGCAACTTCTCACTATACACTCAAAGGTGGGGAAGAAGTAACTATTATTCCTAAAAAGATAGAAAGTAATGAAAAGGCTGAAGCGGCCGCGACAGTGGTAATTGGAAAGGTAGAGATTGTTGCTGAAACAAAAGATTATTTAGTCATTAATAAACCAGCTGGTTTAATGATGCATCCGGCTGAAGGCGCTACTGGTCCAACGGTTGTTGACTGGTTAATGAAAAAATATCCGGCCATTAAGTCGGTAGGGGAAGATCCCGAACGTCCGGGAATTGTTCACCGTTTAGATCGTGATGTTAGTGGTTTAGTAGTGATTGCTAAAAATCAAGCATTTTTTGATTGTGTCAAAGATGAATTTAAAAAACGAGTGGTGCAAAAATTTTATGTCGCTTTGGTTCATGGTGCTGATTTACCGGAAGTAGGGGATATTAATTTTCGGATTGAACGTTCGACACAAGGTTTTAAAATGGCCGCCAAGCCAACTAATCAACCGGGTAAAGTAGCGGTTACTCTCTTTACGGTGTTGCACCGCTACCATAACTATACGTTAGTGAGAATTCAAATTAAAACCGGTCGGACTCATCAAATTCGTGCTCATTTTTCCGCCTATGGTCATCCAGTGGCCGGTGATGATTTATATGCTGGACCTAAACTAAAAGCTTTAAATAAGAAAATTAACTTAGGTAGAATTTTTTTAACAGCCACGGAACTTTCCTTTCTTGATTTAAAAGGGGAAAGGCAAACCTTTACCTTAGAAATTCCCTCGGATTTACAAAAATTTTTAACCACGCTAACATAATTATAATTTTTAAGATGATTATTAGATATGTATGATTATTTCATTTACCGGCTCAGAAGGCTCAGGAAAATCAGGAATTGCTAAACGATTAGCCGCTACCCTAGGTTGGCCGTATTATGATATAGGTGGATTACGTCGGGCGATGGCGACAAAAAAAGGACTGACTCTAGAAGAATATAATAAGCTGGGAGAAACTGATCCGAGCACTGACTTAGAAGTAGATAATTACCAAACAAAATTAGGCAAAGAAGCAGATAATTTTATAATTGTCGGTCGAACTTCGTGGCATTTTATCCCTCATTCTTTGAAAATTTTTCTTTCCACCCGAATTGAAGTTGGTGCCGAACGAATTTTTAATAATATGGCCGATCGGCGCGAAGCTAAAAATATTACAACGATCGAAGATTTGATCCAGGTTTTGCGACGTCGAGTGGAAAGTGATATTTTTCGTTACAAAAAGTATTTTTCGATTGATGTCTTTAACAAAGATAATTATGATTTATTACTCGACACGAGTGACCTGACCGAAGAGGAAGCTTATCAGACCGTGGAGAAATTTGTTAAAGAAAAATTAGAAAGTGCGGCTGTTTCTTCATTATGATATAATGAGTATCAAGGATGAAATTTATTGCTTTAAAAGTTGTATTAGTATAAAAGCGGTAATTAAAACTTGTGATTATATATAATTATGAAATAATCTTTTCTCAAACTCTATGAATATCGCAATTAATGGTTTTGGCCGGATTGGTCGAGCAGTTTTCAAAGTCTTATTGAATAAGCCGGGAATTAATATCGTGGCGATTAATGACTTAACAGATACTAAGACGTTAGCTCATCTTCTAAAATATGATAGCTGTTATGGCCTGTATAACTCAAAAATCAGCGCCTCACCGCATGCTTTGATGGTAAATGGTCGCTCATTTCCGATCTTAGCGGAAAAAGATCCCGCTGCTCTACCCTGGGGTAAATTAAAAGTTGATGTTGTCATTGAATCAACGGGACGATTTACTGACCGAGATCAGGCAGTGGCTCATATCAAGGCGGGAGCTAAAAAAGTTTTATTATCTGCTCCGGGTAAAGGTGATGATATTAAAACCTATGTTATTGGAATTAATGAAAGTAAGATAAAGAAGAATGATCAGATTATTTCTATGGCCTCTTGTACGACTAATTGTTTAGGACCAGTAACTGACTTAATTCGTCAAACATTTGGAATTGAAAAAGCCGTCATGACAACTATTCACTCCTATACAGCTGATCAAAATTTGGTTGATGGTCCTCATAAAGATTTACGTCGAGCGAGGGCCGCCGCCTTAAGTATTATTCCAACAACGACTGGTGCCGCTCTGGCGGTGACAAAAACTATTCCTTCTCTCGAAGGAAGGTTTGATGGTTTAGCGGTACGTGTTCCAACTCCGGTTGGTTCATTATGTGACGCGGTCTATGTTCTCAAAAAACGAGTTAAGGTTGAGGATGTAAATAAAGCTTTTCAGAAAGCTAGTCAAAGTCGTCAGTATCGTGGAATTATTGCTGTTACTCATGACCCAATCGTTTCGGCCGATATTGTTGGTAATCCAGCGAGCGCCATTATTGACTTAGATTTAACAACTGTTATTGATGGCAATCTTCTAAAAGTAATTTCTTGGTACGATAATGAGTGGGGCTACAGCAATCGCTTAGCCGACTTATGTGCCTATATCGGTAAAAAGAAACTCTATTAATTTAAATATATGAATAATCAAGAAAAACGTAGTTTTTTTCTATTATTGTTGATTTCAATTATTATCAGTGGTGTTGTGGGCGGATTAGCTGGTTTTATGGCCGCTGATGCCGTTTCAAAAAGTGAACCCTTTATCAATCGGTTAGAAAAACTGGTTTCAGGAAAATTACCATTAACACCATTAACGTCAAACGGTGTCGAACCGATTGTGGGAATGGTGGATAGAGTATCTCCCGCCGTTGTTAGCGTTATTGTTTCTAAAGATCTTCCAAAAATTGATCAGCGTTTAGGTTCGGATGATTTTTTCCGTCAATTTTTAGGTCCAAATTTTGATCGATTCTTCGGCCAAACTCCATCGACCGATGATTTGACTCCAGCTCCGACGGAAAAACAAGAAGTAAGTAGTGGTAGTGGCTTTATTGTTTCTAAGGATGGTTTTGTCGTGACTAATCGACACGTCGTTGCTGATGAAGCAGCAGAATATACCGTTGTAACTAGTAAGGGCGATCGTCATACCGCAAAAGTTATGGGTCGTGATCCAGTAAATGATTTAGCGATTTTGAAAATTGAGGGTGATAATTTTCCTTTTCTTAACTTAGGCGATAGTAATGAATTAAAAGCGGGACAAAGTGTCATAGCGATTGGCAATGCTCTTGGTGAATTTAGTAATACTGTTTCAACCGGAGTTATTTCTGGGCTATCACGCTCAATCGATGCTTCAAGTGGCTTTGGACAAAGTGAGCGATTGATTGGTTTAATTCAGACTGACGCCTCAATAAATCCCGGAAATTCAGGCGGACCATTATTAAATACTGATGGCGAGGTAATTGGAATTAATGTCGCCGTCGCCCAAGGTGCGCAAAATATTGGTTTTACAATTCCAATTAACCAAGCAAAGCCAACGATTGATAGTGTTCGAAAAAATGGTCGTCTTATTAGGGCCTATTTAGGAGTTCGCTATATTATTATTACACCAGAAATTGCTAAGGCTCAGAAATTAACTAAAGAGTACGGGGCGCTGGTAGTTAAAGGAAAGTTAATAGGTGAAGTAGCCGTAGTTGATGGTTCACCGGCCGATACAGCCGGACTAAAAGAAAATGATATTATTCTTGAAGTTAATGGTAAAAAAATTGATGAAAATAATCCTTTGGCAACTATGATTAGTCAGTCTAAGCCGGGGGATAAGCTAGATTTGAAAATTTGGCGTGATGGAAAAGAAAAAAATATTTCGGTGAAGCTTGAAGAAATGAAGCTTTAAATAGTGAATAATTAAACAATGGAAAATTTATTAAAGCAAACTGAAGATTTGCGTGAGCGAATCCTGGAAACATGGAGGTTACTTTGACCTTGATCGAAAATCAACTCAAGCCGCATCACTTCGTTTAGAAATGAACGAGCCAACTTTTTGGGGTGATCGCGAACGGGCGGTTGAAGTTAGTCAAACGGCGGAAAGTTTGGAGCAGGAAGTTTCTTCTTGGAAAAATTTATTGGACGATGTTCGTCAATTAGAAGAATTAATAGCGCTTTCCTCCGAGCAGGAAGATATGAGTTTGGAGGAAGAATCAAATAAGCAATTTGCAGTTTTAGAAAAAAAGTTTCAGGAGTTGGAGTTTTTTATTTTGTTTTCCGGTCCGTATGATAGTAGTTCGGCGATTGTTTCTTTGCATGCCGGTACAGGGGGAGTTGATGCTCAAGACTGGACACAGATGCTTGAGCGTATGTATTTACGCTTTGCGGAAAATCATAATTGGAAAACTGAAATTATTGATCGAACAATGGGAAATGAGGCCGGGGTGAAAAGTGTGACGTTTAATATTAAAGGTCGTCAGGCTTATGGCTATTTAAAAGCGGAAGCGGGAGTTCATCGTTTAGTAAGAATTTCTCCGTTTGATTCCGAAGGTATGCGTCATACCTCGTTTGCTTTAGTCGAAGTGTTGCCAGAATTACCTGACGATGCCGGAATTGAGATACGACCCGAAGACTTAAAAGTTGATTTTTTTCGTTCGTCTGGTCCAGGTGGGCAGAATGTCAATAAAACTTCCAGTGCGGTGCGTTTATTACATATTCCGACAGGGATTGTGGTGGCTACTCAGACTGAACGTTCACAGCATCAAAATCGTGAATTAGCCATGAAGATTTTACGAGCCAAACTTCAGCAATTACAGGTTGATAATCGAGCTGAAGAAAATTCAGTTTTACGAGGTAAATATGAGAAAGCCGCCTGGGGAAAACAGATTCGATCGTATGTCCTACAACCGTATCAGTTAGTGAAGGATCATCGAACGGGGTATGAAGAAACCAATGTCGAAGCAATTTTAAATGGGGCAATTGAGGGTTTTATTGAAGCTTATTTAAGAAATAAAGCCGGTAGTTAATTTTTTTTGGTTTAATTAAATATGAAGGAGGGGATATTGCCTAAGGGTAAGGCGATTACGTTCGCTTGTCTTGGATTTATTTTCGGGATTAGCGTTTTTTCGTTTGGTCAGATTATTCCCGAGCTTTGGTGTTTAGGAGTGGTTATTTTTTGTTATTTTTGTTTGCTTATAAGTAATGGAAAAAGAAAATTATTTTTTTCGATAATTTTTATTTTTGTATTAGGGTTTTTTCTGGCTGGTTGGCGCTATGGTCTTAGTTATCCAGTTATTAACAAAGAACACGTTAGTTTCTATAATGGGCAGTCAGTTATATTTAGCGGTGTTATAAATAAAGAACCAATTGAAAAAGAAAAAGGTTGGCAGTTAACGATATCAAATATTGAGAAGTTAAGTGATCCGACTGCTACCCATGGGCAAAATAAGACTGGAAAAGTTTTAGTTAATGGACCACTGTTGCCGGTTTATTCGTATGGTGATCGTTTGAAAATTAATTGCACCCTAGAAACACCAGAGAGCAAAAAATTTCCTTACGATCGCTACTTAGCTCGGTATGGAATCTATAGTATTTGTTATCGACCGCATATTACGTTATTTGAGCATAATCAGGGGAACCTTGCGAATGTCTGGATTTTAAATATAAAAAAACAGGCTTATGAAATTGCCGAAAGAAATTTACCTGAGCCGACGGCTTCTTTGGCTTTACCGGTAGTATTTGGAGGTGGTCAGACTATTCCTGACGATATTACTGACGACTTTCGCCGGACGGGTTTGACTCATATCATGGCGGTGTCGGGATTTAATGTTAGTTTGTTAGTGGTTTTGATTGGAGTTGGTTTTAATCTAGTGGGTTTTCGTCGGCGTACGAGTTTTTATTTAACGAGTGTCTGTATTACTGCTTATATTATTATGGTTGGAGCGCCGGCTTCGGCGGTTCGGGCAGGTGTGATGAGTCTATTTTTATTATTAGCGTTAACTGTTGGTCGCTTAGCGAATTTACCCCGTTCAGTATTATTAGTGGCGGTTATGACATTACTTGTTAATCCTCGTTTACTACGCGATGATATTGGTTGGCAATTATCCTTTTTAGCAATTCTTGGTTTAATCTATCTTCATCCGTTGATTCAAAAGTGGGGCCTGAAATTTAGTAGGGAAAGAGGAAGGTGGATAATTGATGCGTTAGCGGCAACGATGGCTGCTCAGATTGCCACCGCGCCTGTGATTTTATATAACTTCGGTCAGTTTTCGGTAATTGCCCCGCTGGCTAATTTATTAGTCGTTTGGGTAGTTCCGTTATTAACGATTATGATGATGGTTTCTTTGGCTTTGACGGCCATATTTCCCTCGCTGGGCTTGTTCTTCTTCTTACCATGTTGGCTGATGGTGAAGTATATTTTTTTTATTGTTCAGATGTTGAGCGGGATAAGCTGGGCCGCTGTTTTCATTGAATAAACTACACTAAATATGACAGGTAATCTAGTATATTATTGACTTACCTAGTGTATTATGATTTGATTTAAAAATCCGTCATTTTTGACGGGATCCCATAACTTCGGGTAGAAGTTACAAAATTTTTGGACTTTTAGTCTAAGAAAGGAGCTATTTAAAAAATGAGTAAATACAGAAACTCTGATTTTACCAAGGGTGAAGAAGATGACTTGTTAGAAAAATTGGGCGGAACAGAGGTCGTTCGCAAATTCTTAAAAGGTTTGTTGAAATTTTCATTCACCGAACAGGAGCTCTTTGATGAGAGCGGTCGCAGGATTAAACTACAAGATGTGCATTCAGCAGTATGTGATCCGGATAAAGTTTGCTGCGTCACCCAACCGACTTTTTTCGATTACAAAGACAGATTTTCTCGTGGTTTTAAAAGCAC
>DAORIW010000022.1:0-12876 GCA_035438725.1 bacterium
ATATTTTATAAAAATAAATATTTTTATTTTGTATTATAACAACTTTTTCCGGTTTAAGCTGAGGGATTGAAAAACTTCTACTTATAATGTGTGTTCCCGGTTTACACTCTTCCTTACATTTTTTTCCCAGCTTCTCCATTGTTGGGTTATTCAAATAACAATAAATTAAATCAGCGATTTCTAGGTTAACAGTAAAAAAATCTTTTTTTAATAATTTAATTCTGCTCTTTTGTAAATATAATTTTATTTTATTCACTAAGTAAAGGCCGAATAAGTTTTCAATGCCAACGACCTTGGTTGTAGGAAAATCTTTCTCAACCACTCTTAAAAATTTTGACCAGCCGCAACCAAGTTCATATACTATCGCCTGATCTTGTATACTAACCTCGCTCATAATCTTTTGTACTGTTTTTTTATCAGTAGAAATAAAAGGTGCGTAATTATTAAAAATGATATTGTAAAATTGAGGAACAAAAAAAATCGCGTACAAAAAAATAAATATTAAAAGAAGAATTAAAATAATCATTCACGTCTCCTATTGCTAAGTTAAGTGACTTACATTATCTCAATAGTATAACAAAAAATCACCTGTGAGGCGATTTCATTTGCTCCCAGGGTCGGATTCGAACCGACGACCAATTGGTTACACTTATCTACTAATTTCTTAGTAGGATGGACTATATCATCATCCATACATATGGATGCAAGGCGCTTCCTAATCTATTGCTAGAAAAGTACTCCGGTTAAGGATAGTCTCTGAACCTGCCCTATGACTAGGGATTGGCTGCTGATTACCATATCTTTACAGACTTAGGCTTCCAGCAATTCACCTTGTTTTTCAACCGCAATTACTTGCGGAAGCTGCGTAATTTATTTGTTCAAAAACAAAATTGTTCACAGCCAACTGCTCTACCGCTGAGCTACCTGGGAAGGTAAATCTATGACAGTCATCATAGATACGTATATTAGAATAAAGGAATCGCTAAAGAATGTCAACAATCGATTATCGACAACTTTCTCTAATAATCCTTCAACTTCTTTATCAAAGAATGTTTTTGAATCTTCTCTAATGTCTTATATTCAATCTGACGAATACGTTCACGAGTAACGTCAAACTCTGCTCCAACTTCTTCAAGGGTATGAGAAACACCATCCAATAACCCGAATCGCATTTCAAGAATTTTTTGTTCTCGAGGCGTTAACTGAGTTATGATTTCATGAACATAATCTTTAAGGAGCTGCAAAGCGGCCGCTCGATCCGGAGTAACATTTTTAACATCTTCAATAAAGTCTTCTAAGGTTGAATCTTCTTCATCTTCTCCAACCGTCGTCTCAAGAGAAATTGTGTCTTGAGAAATTTTAATGATATACCGAACCTTATCAATAGTCTCCCCCATTTCAGAAGCAATTTCTTCTGGTAATGGTTCACGACCGAGGTCCTGAATTAACTGACGTTGAATATGTTGAAACTTATTAATAGTTTCTACCATGTGCACTGGAATACGAATAGTACGTGATTGATCAGCGAGTGACCGGGTAATAGCCTGACGAATCCACCAGGTAGCGTATGTAGAAAACTTATACCCTTTACGATATTCAAATTTTTCCACTGCCCGGAATAATCCAATATTTCCCTCTTGAATCAAATCTAAAAGACTTAAACCCTTGGAACCGGCAAATTTTTTAGCAATCGAAACAACTAAACGTAAGTTAGCTTCAATCAATTTTCGTTCAGCGTCTTTATCCCCTCGTTCTTTTCGTTTCGCTAATTCAATTTCTTCTTCAGTTGTGAGTAAAGGCACTTTACCAATTTCACGCAAATACATCTGGATCGAATCGGCTGATAATTCGGAAATATCAAATTTCAAACGATCTTTATCGCTTCCTAAAATAGAAGATAATTGAGTGGCTTTTTTAGTATTTGCCTCAAAATCTAAAAAGCCGCCGGAATCTTCAATAATTCGGATACTATTTCTTTGTAATCGCTCCAAACTTAATTCGTAATCGTAAATATAGTGTTCCACTTGAGGGAAAACTTGTAGTAATTCTGTTTCAGTTACAAAACCCCGAGGTCGAACTTTAGCAACCATCTCGTCAATTGCTTTCATATCCGGCTTAGGTAAAATTTTATTTACTTCTTTAACCGATGAATGGGGATGAGAATGATGCGGAGCGGGCTTTTTTATTACTTTAGTTTTTACCGGCACTACTTTCTTAGCAGCGACTTTTTTTATTGTTTTAATAATTTTTTTAACAGGCTTTTTATTAGTAGCTTTCGACATACAATAATATTACAAGGATAACTGACGAATCTCCTCAGCCAATCCCTTAAACTCTTTGAGTAAATCAAGCAGCCGATCTTCTTCGGCCGCTGCACGATCTCTTCGTGATTCAAGTTCAAAAATCAAGCGAGTTACGACCTTAAGACGGCTGTTTAAATAATAATGCCGTAATTCTTTAATAGAAGTGCCGATGAGCGCTTGAGCCTGTTCAAACGTAGTTTCAAAAAAATTTCTCTCGACTAAAACAGCGAGTCGATCCAATGCCTGAATATCACTCGCCGTATCCTGGCCATGTTCGATTAGCCAGTTGCGTAATGCCATGTAATCAAGAGCTTCTTGCTTGCGGTCTGTTTGAGAGGAACCGGAAGCCTTATTTTTATTATAATATATAACTAGCTGTCTGTAAATACCCTGATTAGCACCCCCTATGATTTGATCAATGGGTAAGCGACTAGCCACCGAATCAATAAAAGTTGGAAAACGTAGTAGCAAGCCGATTAATTGCTCGGACAGTAGCTCTGGACGATTAGTGGCAATTGGATCACGTAAGTATTTTTGATCATCATCTCCAGTAGTAGTCGGAGCTTGGACACGTTTCAAATTTTCTTTCAAAACTGATTCATCTACATCAATCAATTGACTAATCTTTTTTATCCAAAAACCACGCTCTACGCTATTAATAATATGTGCCAGATATAAGCTTAATTTTTTAACAACGGCTCGTCGTTCGCTCGTCGAGGTTATATCCATCCCGTTAATAGTTTCTTGAACAAAATATTCCATAATTGGCATCACCTCCGTAACCGCTCTTTTCCAGCCCTCGGGATTACGACGAATACACTCATCTGGATCTTTTCCTTCTGGCAAAATGATAATACTCGTTTCTATTTCCGATCTAAGCGTTATCTCGCTACCACGCTCAACCGCTAACCGACCGGCAGCATCGGTATCGTAAGCAAAGGCCACACGATTACTATATCGTTGTAATAATTTTACCTGTTCAGTGGTTAGGGCAGTTCCTGAGGTAGCAATTACATTTTCAAAACCTGCTTCATGAGCCGTAACACAATCCATTTGCCCCTCAACTAAAATTGCCATTTCTTTTTCTCTAATTGCCTGCTTAGCTTTATCTAAGCCAAACATTAATTTACTTTTATCATAGACAATACTCTGTGGACTATTAATATATTTTCCCTGCAAATCACGTTCTTCAAACTCTGGTAAAATACGCGCTGTAAAACCGACAATATTTCCATTCACCTCTCGTAATGGAAACATTACTCGTCCTCGAAAACGATTATAGTACCGTCCGGTTTCGGCTTTCCGGGCTGATAAACCTGCCGCGTGAATTTCTTCATCATTAAATTTTTTACTTTTCAGAAATAGGATAACATCATCCCACGATTCGGGAGCATACCCTATTAGCCAATCCTTAATGGTACTTTCTTTTAATCCACGTTTTTGAAGATAGCCCCGCGCTGATTCTCCGCCAGGCTGAGTAAGTAGAATACTATGATAAAAATGAGCAGCTTGATCTAATAAATCAAGAACCCGATTCCGTTTAGAAGCATCAGGACCTGATTCTTTTTTTAAAACTACTCCCGCTCGTGGAGCTAATAATCGTAGCGCCTCTGGAAAAGTCAATTTCTCAATTTCCATAATGAAAGAAAAAAGATCACCTCCCTTACCACAACCAAAACAATGCCATACTTGTTTAGTTGGACTAACGGTAAAAGACGGAGTTTTTTCATTATGAAAAGGACAGCGACCGGAAAAATTTGTCCCCGCCGCCTTAAGAGGTAGATATTGCCGAATAACTTCGACCAGATCAAGTCTCGCTTTTATTTCATCAGATGGATTTAGCATACAAGTAATACAAACTGAAATTACGATTTATTACATATTTCGAAGCATATTTGAAAAACGTTGGCTTCGGGCATCATTAATTGGAGCGTTGTTAGTAGGCGATTTTTTCTTAGAAAGACTCGAAGGGCGAACAAAGGTTTTAAGTCGCCTAATCTCTTGCTCTACTAGTTCACCATCATACTCTCCACTATGGGCGGAAGTGCCTTCATAACTTGCTTGTTTTTGATCCAGGTGAAGATTAATAATAATTTTTTCATCTTCTTCTTCGACATAGACGTGAAATCGAGGGTAATGACCACTGCCCAATGGACGAGCGAAGCTCCCTTTGCCGGTATGGTATGACTCAATATAAGTATAACCCGCTGAGCGAAGAAATAAGGCGGGGGTGGAGTCGAGATCGGAATTATTTAAAATTAATTTCATATACTGCTTTAAACTGTTATAACAGGCAAATCAGAAATATCAAGCGAGCCTTTATGCAAAATGTGGGGAATACCAAGAAACAATAAGGGTTTTTTTCCTTTAGAATACATTTTTTTGTAATAAGCTTTTGTTCCCTCAGGAATAGTGGCATGTTCACCTAAAACATTTGGATTATACTTAGAAAAATTATCAGAATTCATTCTATCTCCATTATAATCTTTTGTACTATCTCTATATAAATAAATTGTTGTTAATTTGGTATCAAGTAATTTTGGGTCAATTTGATAAAATTTCATTTCTTGAGGACTTCTTCCTGCTTCTACTAAAGCCGCTTTCAATTCCTTGGGATCAATAGGTGAGAAGTGAAGAACATCATTCCACATGCATTCCAATGTAGGGATAAAATTTTCCATAATTTCTGGCCTATCTTTATACTTTTCAGCTTTACGTATATATAAATGAGGATGGGTTTTTTTTAGGGTTGTTAAAGGATGGAGCATATTACCTTCCATATCGGGTGGCACCATATGATAAAGATAATTTATATTCTCATCTTTACTTTCAACTACTTTTTTAAATTCAGGAATTTGCTCCATATATAAGTATTTAAAAAAGGACCGGTGTACTAGTCCGGCTACGACGGCCTAAGCTGTCTGCGTCGCTCGGAATATAAATACTTTATCTTCCTCGCTATCCTCGACAGAACGAACCTAAAGGTTCTCATCCCCATTCACTTTTTTATATATTAAGCTAAAGCTTAATATATAAAAATGCGGAAGGACGGGGATTCGAACCCCGGAGACCCGTTAAGGTCTACTTGCTTTCCAAGCAAGCGCACTCGACCACTATGCGATCCTTCCCTTATTAATAAATACAAAAATCAAGAATCAACATACAAATGATCGTTCAAATGATCTTTCATCTTGTATCTTATTTACCAAGCTTTCTTTTAATTAACGATCGCAATCCTTCAGCCGTTGTTCCGTCCGGATGAGTGAAATCAGTATATGGTACAGCACCAGCAAAGTATTCATTATTAATAAAACTAGCTGGTGTTCCGCCAACTCCGAGTTTTTTAACCGCTTCTTTTTGCGCCAATATCTTAGCCTGGTAAGGGGATTTCGTCAAACAGTCAGTATACTTATTTTCATCTAATCCTAACTTTTTACCAGCGTCACGAATAGACTGTTCAGATAAAGTTCCGGCAATATTTTCATCAAATAACTCCCGATACATTTCAAAAAATTTATCTTGCTCCCCCGCACACTCAGCGGCATTAGCAGCCGGAAGGGCTAACTCATGACTGGCTAAGGGAAAATGACGAATCGCCACTACTAAATCTGGGCCAAATTCCGCCTTGGCTTGCTCAACTGTTGCATAAAACTGCGCACAAAACGGACATTGGAAATCTTCATAAATTATTAACTGAACAGGAGCTCCGATATTTCCCCAAAGATAATCATCAAAACTTAAGGGCGCCACCTGAGAACTATTATTAATTACCGCCGACCCGTTGATCCCTGCCTCCGCTGTATTCTCAGGACTATCTTTTTTTGTAACTAATTGAGTTTTATTTCCTTTAAACCAACCCTGAATTCTTCCACGATTGGACGGGGTAGAGGCTAATAATATCAAAGACGCAATGACAACGAGACCACAAAAAATTCCTAAAATTTTAAGAAAATAATTAGTCTGTTGAGCACGAAAAATATTAGGAGTTTTTTTCATAAGATTTTTATATTTTAGGTTTAGGAAGTAAGCCAATATACTTTTCTAATTCTTCCGCCGCGGCAAGAACTTTACTGTCTTCAAAACGACTGCCTATTAATTGAATTCCAATTGGTAGTGACTTCGAAACTATGGGAATAGAAATAGCCGGGAGACCAGCTAACGAAGCGGGTACAGAAAAAATATCTTCGAGATACATGGCCAAAGGATTTTTCTTAGCTCCGAATTTAAAAGCCGGTGACGGTGTCGAAGGCGTGACAATTAAATCGCACTTTTTAAAGGCCTGATCAAAATCGGTGTTTATAGCCTGACGAATTTTTTGGGCTTGTCGATAATAGGCATCAACATACCCAGCACTTAAAGCAAATGTTCCAAGAATGATACGTCTTTTAACTTCTGGTCCAAAACCTTTTTCACGTGCTTGTACATAATAATCCAATAAGTTCTTACTTCCTTTTGGAGCAGTACCAAAACGAAGCGCATCAAATCGTCCTAAATTAGAACTGATTTCACTTGGTGTAATAATATAGTATGCCGCGACCGCATACGGGACTAAGGGTAAACTTACGGAAACAATTTTTCCGCCAGCTTTTTTAATTAAAGCGATAGTAGAGTCAAATGCTTTACGAACTTCAGGAGATAACGTTATGGTGGCAAATTCTTTTGGTATACCAATTTTTTTGCCTTTAAATCTAAAATTAATATTTTTATTAAACTGCGCCTGAGTTAGAGTAACCGTGGTGGCATCATGTTTATCAATTCCCATGATTGTTTTCAAAACCACTTGAGCGTCAGAAGCATTCTTTGCTAAAATACCCGGCACATCAGTCGAACTCGTCATAGCAATCAGACCAAAACGAGAACAAAGTCCATAGGTGGGCTTATACCCCGTCACTCCACAAAATGCCGCTGGATGACGAACCGAACCACCAGTATCCGTTCCTAAAGCAAATAAACACATATCCGCCGCTACGGCCGCGGCAGATCCTCCTGAAGATCCGCCCGGCACTCGGGAGATATCCCATGGATTTTTAGTAGGACCAAAAGCACTATATTCCGTTGAAGAACCGTGGGCAAATTCATCTAAATTTGTTTTTCCAAGTAAAATTGCACCGGCTTCTTTTAAACGATGTATGACTGTTGCATCATAAGGTGCAATATATTTTTCCAATATTTTTGACCCAGCGGTTGTTTTCAATCCTTTGGTCATAATATTATCCTTAGCTAAGAATGGGATACCGAGCAAAGAATTTTTTTCACCGGCCGTAATTCGTTTATCTGCTGCCAAAGCCGCAGTTAAGGCTCCCTTTTCGTCAACGGTTAAACAAGCCTTTAATTTTCGATTAAGTTTTTTAATCTGTTTTAAATAAGCTTTTGTTAATTCAACAGCCGTAATTTCTTGACTATCAAGTTTTGTACGAACATTAGAAATTGTTAATTCTTTTAATTCCATAGACCGTCTCTAATTTAAGATTCGCTTAACTTTGAGCAAGCGTCCCTGATGATCAGGGGCTTGATGTAAGGCCTGCTCTCGTTCTGCTTCCGGCCACTCAAGCACAACATCACTTCGTAACACGTTTAATAATTTTTTTTCTACCCTAGAAATATTTTTTTTCAATCGTACTTTTTGTAGCTGATCAACATAGCGTAAAATACCGCCCAGCTCGGTACGGTATTGTTGAACTTCTCTATCAGTTAACTCAAGGCGAGCTAAACTGGCAATATGTTTAATATCTTTTTCAGAAAGAATCATGTAAAAAAATTATTTTACGCAGCGAAAACCCCAAAAAGGATTCGTGACGTTAGAACCCTGACTTAAATTAAGACCATAAATACCCGCTGTGTTTCCACCTTCATTAGCTGCTCCCCCGCGAAGAAAAACCCGACCCGTTGTACAACCAACATAACCACCGATACCTGAACTTGCCCCAGTCCAAGCAGCATTCGACGGCCCAGAAACTCCTCGCTCATAATTAGTTAATAAAGCATCATCCCAACTTAATGTACCACCACTTTGATATTGACCAATTGCCGATCCAGATGTACATTGATCATCAACCCATTCAGCTACATTTCCCGAAAAATCCATTATAACCTCACCATTAGCCAAATTTAAATTTCGAAAAAAATTAAATGTCGATCCACCCGATCCCTGTGAAGTGGAACCATCCAGCACGTAGGTCACACCACCAATATTGCCATAGGGTACATAATCAGTTCCCACTACTCCTGAAAACCAGTTAGAGGCAACCTGCTCTACGTTTCGAGCAATCGTCATCCATTCGGCATTAGTTATTAAATGAGCTCCAATATTTTGACAATACGTCTTAGCGGTAGCTTGTGTTATATTTCCAATTGGTGTGCCGGTTACAGTTGAGACGGGAACGTAGGTACCAGTATAGACACCAGTTAATGGGTTATACGTACCTGAACAGGCTTGAGCACTATTATCATACGAATTCACAAATGGTGGTGACCCTGGTGAAGTTTTACCGGTAGTCGGGGTAGCGACATCAGCACATTTAGCTTCATACTTCATAACACAAAAATCGTTAGTTTCAAAAGTAGCACTCCCCGGAACTGCAATATACCCAGTAGGACAATCAAGAATACCATTAGCCGTCGCTGTTTTTGTACCAGCTGATAAATCATCAGTTTTATCTCCTAAACAAAACGTCAGACTATAACGCTGGCCACCTTCTAGTTGTTTATATTGATAATCTTGGGATGGGCAATTATTATCATTGTAAGGAAAAGGGTTTTGAGGAATGCGTAATAAATAATTTATACCGTTACGAGCTAAACTAGCACCCGCGGTAATAGCCGTTGGGTAAAAACCATTATCGGCATAATACATTTTTAAGGCAATTTGTAACTGTTTAATATCGGCTAACCGTCGAGTATTACGGGCGGTCATTTTAGTCGTGTCTAAAGAAATAATAATTAATGTCGACAAAATACCAATAATTGCGACTACTACCATTATTTCGACTAACGTAAACGCTTTTGCTTTTTTAAAAAAATTTCTGAACATATATTACTTAACCATTTTTAAAAACTGTTGTTCATTAAGAATTGTTACTCCTATTTTTTTTGCTTTATCAATTTTGCTCCCGGCATTAGTCCCGGCAATTATATAATCTGTATTATTACTTACGGCACTACTAATATGACCACCTCGTTCTCTTATTATAGTACTCGCCTCATCACGGGTCAAACCAACTAATGAGCCCGTTAAAACAAAAGTCTTATCGGTGAATTCAGTTTTTTGACTAACAATTTTAGGAGTCTCAAGGGTAATGCCCACGTCGGTTAAATGGGTAAGAAACGTTTGGTTAAGAGAATCCCTAAACCACTGATAAATACTCGTTGAAACAATTCCCCCAATATCCGGCAATGATTCAAGCTCTTCTTTGGTAAGATGATTAAATATTTCACCCACGTCTTGAGGAGTTTTTATTTTTTTATGAAGTTGCCGAGCCCATTTCGGAAGAGAGTTTGCTAATAAAAAAGCACTTTCCTCACCTATATGAAAAATTCCCAAAGCATAGAGGAAACGATGTATCGGGATATGTGTATGTTTTGCAATTGCTTCGATAACATTCTCAGCCGATTTTTCAGCAAATCGATCCAAGGTTAACAATGAATCTTTTTGAAGACGATAAAAGTCAGCGGGATTCGTTAATAAGCCGGCCTGTACAAGTTGTTCAATAATTTTAGGTCCAAGCCCTGGAATATCTAAAGCACTTTTTGAAACCCAATGAATCAAACGTTGGAGATTAACTGCATAACAATTTCGATTCAAACATTTGATGGCCACTTCACTAGGTATGTGGCTAATCAAACTCCCACAGATGGGGCATTTTTTAGGCGGGATAATTTTTTTCTCACTACCTTGACGCATCTTTGGTAAAACAGAAATTATTTTTGGAATAACATCGCCAGCTCGCTCAATAATAACCGTATCGCCGATTTTCAAATCAAGTCGTCTAATTTCATCTAGGTTATGAAGCGTGGTGTTACTAATAATTACACCCTTTACTCGAATCGGATCAAGTTGAGCGATTGGAGTTAGCACACCGGTCCGACCAATTTGCCAAATTACGTTTTTAACAACAGTTGTTCCTTGCTCGGCGGCAAACTTATAAGCCATCATATACCGCGGGCCCTTTCCGACCACTCCTAAGGTTTTCCATAGTTCAGTATGATTCATAATTGCGACCACTCCATCACACTCAAATGGTAATCGTTGTCGATTTTTTTCCCAGTAATGATGAAACGTAATTACTTCATTTAATGACTTACATAATTTATTTTCTTTTAAAACTTTAAAACCTAATAGAGAAGCGACTTCATGCTCGAGATGATGATGTCCGAAATTAATTCCCGCAAAACCATACACATAAAAATCAAGCTGACGTTCGGCTGTTATTGCCGGATCAAGTTGACGAACCGAGCCAGCCGCCGCGTTACGAGCGTTAGCCAGGAGCGACTTGCATTCACGGGCATATTTTTTATTTAATTTTTTTAACATGGCCTCGGTCATAATCACCTCGCCTCGAACTTCAAGTTCACCATCATCCAAAGCCGAAAGGAGTTGTTCTCTCATCTGCTCATTCAATCCCGCCTTAACACACTCGGCTTTTGAAGGAATTCGTAAACGTAAAGGTACGGAAGAAATAGTTCGGATATTAGCGGTAACATTCTCCCCTATCTGACCATCACCACGCGTTGCTGCACGCCATAAGACCCCCTGACGATATTGTAAACTCATCGCTAAACCATCCATTTTTAATTCACTATAATACTGAATCTCTATAGGAGTATGTATAGTTTGAAGAATTTTCTTATTTCTACTTTCCCAATCACTCATGTCTACTTCGCTAAAAGCGTCGTAGAGGGAAATCATCGGAGAACTATGTTTAACTTTTTCAAATTTCCCTAAACTCTTTCCCGAAACACGTTGGGTTGGAGAATCAGCGGTAATTAATGACGGAAATTGGTGCTCTAATTTTACCAGTTCATTTTTTAAACTATCCCAGCCAGCATCACTGATCTCTGGTTTATCGAGAACATGATATAGATAATTATGACGATCAATTTCTGATCGTAATTTCTTTATCCGCAAAGCGGCTTCGGTCTGTTTCATACAAAATTAATCCTTAATACAACGAACAGAAACAGCAAATTTTTCATCGTACTGTGCACGATCTATGCCTCCTTCGTCAGCCATAAATCGTCGAACCCATACTTTTGTTGATGAACCTATTAGACTCGAAGACCAATACACAGCTTCAGCTTTAAAAAAATCAAAATTCTTTTCATCATCTAATCGATATCCTGGCAACCTACTTTCAAAACCACTACTGCCACCGGTTTGTAATTCTAAACCAGCGTTTTCGCACTCTATCTTATTACGATCAGGACTACAATCAACTTTATTACCACGAAAAGCATCTTCTAAAGCAAACCAATCGTCGTTAGTAGGAATATGCCAGCCCGCAGGACAAATCCCTCGATCACCTTCTGAAGTTCCTCCATTCATAGCAGCCGCTAATTCATAAAACGCACCTTCGTCATTACAAGCACTTTCATCATTATCTTGACAAGCTCGACCCTTTGCTGCGTCATCACTGCTAGCGTCAACACAAGGAGGTGTTTCACCGTTTATACATGACCCATCAGGAAATTCTTTTGTTTTCAAATTTTCAGCCATCCAACATTGGGTATCCCCTTCAACCTCTATAGCAACCGTCGGATATTTATTTCCTTCTCCATCTTCAATTTCATCTCCACAAGTAAAAGGTTTATAAAAACTTAGGCCACTATTTATAACCCGATTATACAATCCTTTATAACCCGTAGCTTGAATTGTTGCTCCACCAGGATTTAAAGTAATTATTTTAACTTTATACTTATAACGCTGTTGACTATCAGTATAAGTAGCATTTGAAATAGAACAATCAATACACGTCGAATTACTAAAATTAATACAATCATTAACTTGGCAACCATTAAAAAAATCATTGTGTTTCTTAAATAAGCCACGAGCCCGTTCAATACCAGCGTGAGCAGCTTCTAAAGACTGGTTTGAATCATTAGTACCGCGATTAGCATCAAGATTATTTAAATACAATGTTGCCCCAATACTAATCGTCGTTAAGACAACTACAATTACCCCCATTACTAATAATAAAGCCATGCCCTTTTGTTGTTGAATTTTTTTCATACTATTTAAATATTCATTTTAATCTTTAAGACAACGTAAGGCGACACTCCACTTTTTTGGATCAGTGCTCTCTACAACAGTGGGGTTTAGCCTGGCAACGAAACGAAATCTAGCCGTAGTAGCGCCCATTTGAGTAGCTGTCCAAAAAGTATCATAATCATCAATAGAAGTAAAAAGATTACCGGTTCCCGGATCACGATCACCGGTCATTATTGCATTATACCCCGAGGAACCCGGTATAACAGGTGAGGCCTTTAAATATTGTCCCGCTTCGGCTAATCCTCCCAATTCTTGAACAAGCTGGTCTTGTTCTGTTTCTGATGGTACATGCCAATTAAGGGGACAGAT
>DAORIW010000023.1:0-12826 GCA_035438725.1 bacterium
CAACGAACGGGATAAGCTCTTAGTTTATTCGTACCTTTTCTTTCAACTCCGCCACCAGGGAATATACTTCGACGATAGCCTTGTTTATTAACAATCTCAAATTCACTTACCCAATAGTTATTTACATTAGTTGTATACCAGCCTGGCCACCATGGAGGAGTGACTGAACCAGGGTCACGTTTTCCTAATAAACTGCCATTAAAAGTAGTTGAAGGACCTATAAGTCTGGTGCCCTCTGTTGTGCCCCTAGTTCCTGTAGCAGTATTTACGTAAAGATATAAAGGTACTTCATTATCATAAGGAAAATCAGTTGCACAAGTGGCCGAGATGCAGGCTGATAGCTCCAGAGAAGTAAAATCATTAGGAGTAGGAATATGCCAGCCATCAGGACAAATTCCCTGATAATTTTTAAAAAGAATATTCTGAATTAATGGTACGGGATTAAAGGTAGATCCTACATAGTAACCAGTCGCTGTAGGTAGAGTGGGGTAGTTCATAGCTGCATCCCAGGTATAAATTGCTCCATTAGCAATACATGAGCTTTCGGTTCCACTGGCGTAACCGGTTCCTATAATACAAGATCGTCCCGATTGTACAAAACTGTTGTCGTTGTAAGTGGTGTTTGGGGGAGGAGTTCCCGAGCTACTAGTAGCTACGCAACCTGGTGCTGGGGAAATTGTATAGGTGTAATAGTAGTGTGTACTAACGGTAGCAGGGGGAACTGGCGGAACGGCTATATCAGTATTCACTGGCGGATTAATACAAGTACCATCAGGTTTAGTGATAGTTTTTAAATCTTCTATTAACCAACATTTGTTATTAATTGAAGCAGTTTTATAAGTAAAATTATCACGATCCGTAATTGTATCACCACAATTAAAAATCCCTTCTTGGCTACCGTAAATCATTTTACCGCTATTTGGATTATTATCTGCCCCAATACAAGCGGCTAACGAATATGATTTATTATTAGCGCCCACTGTATAAATATATTCATTATCCGGACAACCATGGTCTACTCGAGGCGTAGGATTTTTTGGTACTTCATCAAGATAAGTTTTTGTTCCCAAGATATTTTTTAAAGGTTGACCAAATGTTAGGGTAGTAGGGTAGATACCTTCATCATTATAGTAAGCCTGCAGAGCTTGATGAACGGTATTAATAGTATCAACGCGTTTTGTATCTCGGCCTTTAACACGGACGCTTTTAAAACTAATAGCCGTGATGCTAACCAAGATAGTAATAATAAATACGACGACCATTACTTCAACTAACGTAAAGCCTGTTAGGTTTATAAAATTTTTCTTCATATTTTTTTCTTGTGTATCTATAAATATACCACAAAAATGACTATTTCTTTACATCAGTTTGGGGATGAAAGACATTTTCTTTGAACTTGGTGTAAAGTTTTTTGATTTTCGGATCAATTACTAACCGACAGTAGCCATGAGTTCGATTTTGATCATAGAAGCCGCTGTGATAATTTTCAGCTGGATAAAACGCTTTTAATTTACTAATCTGGGTAACAATTTGATCATCATAGCGTTGAATATCTTCAATGTGCTTAAGGGACTTTTCGGCAATTTGTTTTTGGGCTTCGGTCGTATAGAAAATTTCTGATCGATACTGGGTTCCAATATCATTGCCTTGTCGATTTAGAGTAGTTGGATCATGGAGTTCCCAAAATACATCGAGAATTTTTTTTAAAGAAATAACTGAGGGACTAAATTCAACTTGAACAGCTTCGGCATGTCCGCTTGTTCCGGAACTTACAGTTTCATAAGAAGGATTCTTTATCTCTCCGCCGGTATAACCGGAAACAACTGAATTAACTCCGGTAAGACGTTTAAAAATAGCTTCTAGACACCAAAAACAACCACCAGCCAAAACAATCGACTCGGTGGTGGCGAAAGATTTAGACATAGGGTTTAGAAAGGTTTGCGTCGGGAGTGAAACTTACTTGGAGAGTTAAATTTTCTAGGCGCACTTGAGGGAGAGGATGAGGGAGTAGATGGTCTTGATGAAGAAGATCGATACGGAGAAGAAGATCGTGAAGAACTTGGTCGGGAAGAAGGTTGTCGGGAAGAAGGTCGATCGCTTATTGAATTTGTGGAACGAAAATTATTTTGGGGTCCGCGATCAGGACTGCGATGGGCTGGACGACGATTTTTAGAAAAGCTTGGTCGACCGTTACTTGGTCTTAAAAACGAAGGACGAGATACCGGAGCGTCCATTGTGCCTTTAGTACCTTTACGAACCGGTAGGGCTTTTTTAATTAATCGTTCAATATTTTTTACGTCATTTTGTTGGTGGGGCATGGCAAAAGAAATAGCATGGCCAGCCGCTTCAGCTCGTCCGGTTCGACCAATACGGTGAACATAATCTTCGGCGTTTTCCGGCAAGTCATAATTAATTACCAACTCAATACCTTTAACATCAATTCCCCGAGCTGCAATATCAGTTGCTACGAGAACACGGTAGCGAGCAACTTTGAAACCTTCAAGCGCTTCACGACGTTGGGCTAAGGTTCGGTTAGAGTGAATTTCCGCGGATTTATGACCGGCGGTTTTTAAAAATTTAGCGATTTTTTTAGCTTCATGTTTCGTACGAGTAAAGACTAAAACGCTACCACGGTATTCGGCTAGAACTGTTTCTAGAACACTCATCTTATTTATTTTCTCCACAAAGAAAATTTCTTGAGTAACATTTTTACTAGCGCTACCGGCTGGAGCGACTTCAACGCGAATTGGTAATTTCATATGACTGGCGGCTAGGGCAACAATTCGGGTTGGCATCGTCGCGGAGAAAAGCATTGTTTGGCGATTCTTTGGTAATTTTTCTAAGATAGTTTTAATTTGCGGCATGAATCCCATATCGAGCATCCGATCGGCTTCATCGAGTACTAAAATAGAGGTAGTATCAAGCTTTACGGTCCGACGTTCCATATGATCAATTAATCGACCGGGAGTAGCGATAATGACATGAGCTTTGGCTTTTAGGCGACGCAATTGGCGATCAAAATTTTCACCACCAATTAAAACAGCCGTTTTTAAGCCAAACGAGCGGCCGATTTTTTGTAACGATTCATCAACCTGAACAGCCAGTTCTCGAGTTGGAACGATGATGAGTCCTTGGCCGCCATCACGAGCAATTCGTTGGAGCATTGGAATACCAAAGGCTAAGGTTTTACCAGTACCCGTTTGGGCAATACCAATAATATCCTTACCTTCAATGCCAAAGGGGATTGATTGCTGTTGGATAGGGGTCGGAGCAGTAAAACGGTTTTTTATTAGGACATCAAGCAATTTTGGAGCAATGCCGAGACCGGCAAACCCAGTGGAGGGTTGATTCATAGGAGATAATTATTTGTCTAAGATTACCTATTTAGTATAGAGGTAGTCGGCTATAAAGGCAATTTTATGTCTTTCTTGACAGAGAACAGTTTTTAGGGTAATTTCTATAATAACTTTAACTAAGCTCTAAAATAATTTTGTAAAAAAATCTGTTTTTTAAAATATTTTCCACCCCCACAGCTTCTTATTAGAAGGAATTCAATAGGAACTTGTCACTTCTATTGACTGTGGGACTAATTTTCAGAGTCTTATCTAATAAATGATAAGACTTTTTTTATTTACATTGGCACCACACAAACTACCCGACCGCAAATTGCACCTTCTGTAGCAATAATTGGTTTATGAATATCATCTGTTGAAGCAGGGGAAAGCATAATCGCGCCGTCGCCTTTATATAATTTTTTAATTGTTGCTTTATCATCAATCACGGCTACAACCCGGTCGCCTTGTTCATAACCAATTTGTTTTTGAATTAAGACTAACGAATTATCGTTAATTCCCGCTTTATTCATCGAGGTACCCGAAGTTTTTAAAAGATAATATTCACTCGGTGTATTTTTTATAAGAGCATTATCAACCGGTAAATATTCTTCAATATTATTATCAGCAAAAAATTCTGGGGTACCACACGAGGCCATACCGAGTAGGGGAATTAAAGCCGTCGTCGCTCTAACTGATTCGGAAGGGTCTAATAATTCAATACTGCGAGCATTTCGGTTTTTCGTAATATAGCCCTTATCGCGTAAGGCTTCGAGATATTGGCTAACGGAACGAGTTGACCGAAAGCCTAAACTGTCTTGAATCTCTTCGATTGTCGGCGAAACAGAATATTCTTTTAAGTAGGAATTTATATAATCCCAGACCCGCTTTTGCTTTAATGTTAAATTTTTGGTATATTTCATAATACGTTAAGTATACAAAAGTAAAAATATAAAGGCAAGACCTTAAATTTATTTAATATTAGGTAAAAACAAATATATGTATAAAATACAAGACGAAAAAATAGGTGTGGATAAGTCGGTATGGAGCAATAATTACAAACGTTTTCAAAAAGATTTGACGACTATATTTCTAATTATATGTTTGAAAAAATAAACGAACCAGTTGAAGTAATGGTTAAATTTTATCGCCGTAAAGTATTTCCAACTTTTTTTCGCTGGCGAGAGAAAACCTATCGAGTTGAGAAAGTAAATTTAGTTCATCATGAAGGCCGAGGTGATGATAAAATTTATTATTTCAGTGTATCGGATAATGCAAACTTTTTTCGCTTAGCTTTTTCAACTAAAGATTTAGGTTGGAGACTTGAAGAATTATATTTTGAAGGTTAACTAAAAAATTATATGTATGGTCCGCTTTATCCTCCATGTCGACATGAATTCCTACTTTGCTTCCGTGGAGCAACAAGCGAATCCTTTCTTGCGCGGAAAATCGGTGGGCGTCTGTGCCTATCTCTCACCGAACGGAACGATTATTGCTTCTTCGAGAGAAGCTAAAGCTAAGGGAATAAAAACTACCTGTCGGGTAGCGGATGCAAAGATATTAGATCCAGAGATAGTATTTGTAGAAAATGAACCAGCTAAGTATCGAACAGTGACGACAAAAATTTTTTCAATTCTAAAAGAGTACACAGATAATTTTGAACCATATAGTATTGATGAGGCTTTTGTTGATGTAACTAATGCTGTCAGTAGTTTTGAAGCAGCAGCCGAAATTGCTGAAGAAATGCGCCAGCGGATTTTTTCAGAGGTAGGGGAATGGTTGAAATGTTCTATCGGTATTTCCTGGACAAAGTTTTTAGCTAAATTTGCTGGAGATACGGCGCCCAAAGGTGGAACAAAAATTATTAGTCCGGAAAATTTAGCGGAGAGTATGGACTGTCCGGTAACAGAAGCTTGGGGGATTGCCAAAGGAATGGAACGACGCTTGCGATTACTGGGAATTACAACCTTAAATGAATTACGTTTAGCTGATCCAATTCGCTTAAAAAAGAGCTTAGGAATGGTGGGTTATTATTTTTGGGCCAATATGAACGGCCAGGAAATATCGTTTGTTACCAAAGGGGCAACACCACCGAAATCGATTGGTCATTCCTATTGTCTACCTAAACAAACAACTGATCATGAATATCTAGATAAGATTTTATATAAGTTATGCGAGAAAACGGGACGGCGCTTACGAGAAAAAGAGTTACAGGCCGGACGATTATCCTTATATATTTCTTTGAGATCAGGGGAGTCGTTACAGCAAAGTGAAACGATCGGAGAGGCATTATTTACGACGGAAGAGATTTTTAATTTTGTTTTGAAACATTTTCAGGCTATGAACTTGAGTGCTTCGGTGCGAATGATCGCCGTTTCAGTTTCACGATTATCACCGGTAACTGGTCAGTTATCCTTATTTGCTAAAAATACTAAAGGGCGGTCGGTAACCGAGGCTTTAGATATTATTAATGATAAATACGGAGAGTATACGGTTATTAAGGGAGCAATGCTTGGGACCGAAAACTTAGCTCATGATCGGATTGGGTTTAGAAAGACGATAAGTTTTGTTGAAGATTAAAAAATAAAAAAACCGTCGTTTGACAGTGTTTTTATAGTGTCTACCTTTATCTTATTTGGCCGAATAGGGCTGATGCCCCATAAGCACATGTGGAATATACTATATATTTGACTAAATAGTAAACTGTCATATAATTTCAATATGAAAATTATTAAAGAATTACCTGGTGCTTATAGCTCTAAAGTTGAATTGGTAGAAATAGAGGAAGAGTACTATGTGTTAAAAACAGCTACTCCCGAAGAAATTACTAATGAGATGTTTTTTAATAAAACATTGAAAAATAATGGCCTACCGGTTTTGAAAATAATTGATAATGTGGAACTCGCTAATAATCAATTATTAATGGAATATATCCCTGGATCGCCAGAGCTTGAAAATTTTCCAACAGTGGAAAATTATATACGCTGGGGTGAAGTAGCTAAAAAATTACATAGCATTACTTCCCCAAAACCATACAAAGTTGATGAGGAAGGAAGACAGATAAAGCTAAATTGGTCGGATTTTATTGAAGAAGAAATAAAAGCAGCATTGTTGCGGCAGAAAGAACGAAATACCAATTTAGATGATCAATTCATTAAAGATGTGGTGCAATTTGTTCGACCGTTAGCTGATGTAAAGAATGATAATTTTTCTTTAGTCCATGGTGACCTTCATTCTAATAATATTTTAATTACAACACGAGGAGCGATTCTTTTTGATAAAGGTTCGGATATTATGTACGGTGATCCTTTGTATGATTTAGCGCAAGTTGGAATTTCTTTTCAGATAGGATTACATTTAGAACATGAGAAAAGATATAAGCCCGAACTTTTAGCCGCTTTTATTAAGGGTTATGGAGGAGATTTTACGCAGCCGGACGAGAAGTTGTTTGCTCGTTATATAACCTTGAGAGCTTTAAGAAATCATCCTAATATTTTTGAACCTTTCTTAGTAGAATTAATGAGAGCAAATCTTCTAAAATATAGTTAATAAAAAATCACCCCGTAGTCCCAGCATCGACAACCAGGAGGGCGGTTGGCAATACTGAGATAACAGGGTGATTTTATTGTATCTATAAAGAAATATTAGGAAAAAGAAGGGAGAAAGTCAAGCCTGAAAAGACTTGAAAAAGGCGTTAATATCGCTTTTAGTAGTAGTAATTTGTTCTACTGATTTTTTAAGAGGAGCGAGTAGTTTTTCAAAGTAGGTTGGGTCATGTACAAGTTTTAATTCTTTAAGCTTACTCAGGCATGTTTCAGCATTTTTTATATATTCACTCGTTTCTCCGGCAATCGTAATAATATATTTTTCCCAAAAGAAAGTTTCGAGGTTTTGTTTTTCAAGAATTAGATTTAGTTCTTTAAGATTAGGGTTATTATGAAAATAAGCTTGAAAAAGCGGCGCACTAACGCTATTCATAAAACCCTTTTCGAGGTCTTGTTGCCAATCATGAGCATCATCATTTAGCTGTCGGGCCGCCAGATAGTTTTTAAAGAAAGAAAAGGTCTGTCTGATTTCTAGCGAGTCTATTTGGTAACCAAGAGATAGAAGAATGGTGACTGGTCCAAAAGCATGGGGTAATGATTTATCAAATAACAATTCTTTTGGATAGTCTACTAGATTTTCTTTAGTAATTATTTTTTCAGAAAGTTGGCAGGAAATATGTTCCCAGGCGTTAGCTTGTTCCATTTTATTCATTAATTCTTGAAAAACTGTAAAGGCAGAGTCAGGTAGTATTTCTTTGTAGGTAATTATTAATTTTCTGAGACAGCTATTAGAAACCGGTAGTAATTCGGGGCCACTGTCATGATCCATGATGTTGTCATACATAGTATAAGCGAGCCAGCCGTAGAGATTAATTTCACCCAAAGTTATTAACTCTGCATGAGATATTGATTGATTTGGTTTTAAAGTTTGTAAAAAGAAATAGGGGAGAAGGGTAATCTGATTTCCTTTGTCTTTTTCCAACATTTTTTCCAGAAGTGAATCGGTTGTTCCTATAGTTTTTTCTGGAAAAAACGTGAGATAATTTGTAACATTATCAACAATGCTTTTCTGGAGCCCAGCTGCGTAAGAGATATTAATTTTTGTACTAGTTTCTGGCTTTTTTTGACTCTCTTTTTCATATACAGTTAAGGCCTCTAAGGCAAAAGCGGCGGTAAGAGCCGGAGCGCCATTATATACAATAGTCTTCTTGTTTTGTTCAATATATAAAGGGTAGGTTTGCCAAGTATCAGTCGATGCTAATTTTTTGAGATGATTTATGGCTTTAGTAAATAATTGAGGATCAGTTTTAGTTCGAATCAATGAAGAGATTGCTAGAGTCGTTAGTAAATCATTTTCCCATAATCCATCTTTATTTTGACGACTTGAAAGGTAATTAGAAATTGTTTCTGTTAACGGTCCAGAGTAATAGCGAGTAATAAAATAGAGTACAGTTTCGGGATTATGATAATACCGAGACGTATAGTTCGAGTTGATAATGATATCTTCGATATATTTTTTAAGTGGTGGGAGGTTAATATCATGAAGTTTTAAAAAGTAGCCAATATTAGCATTGACCACTGGGTCAATATCTTTCCAGTCTGTAGTTTGTTCATTAAGCATTCAGATATAATACGGTCCGCCGGGGCTACTTTCCGTAGCTACTAATAGTTTAGTAATAGCACCAAAAGCTTCGGGAGTGATTAATTCTTTTTTGTAATAGGATAAGGCGATTAAAGCACAGGCGGTATCATCCCAGTCGTTGGGGTAAGGGTTTATTTTGTTTTCAGGTGACTTCTTTTGCCAGTAGTTCCAGGACCAGTCAGAATTTTTTTCGGACAATAAAAAATTGACCGCCGGGTCAATGATATTTTTTGTTTCAGACAGATCCGCGAGTTCTGAAAGGCAGTCGAGGATGAGAGAGGTAGTGAAAGTGGTTAAGAGGGGAGATTTAATCTTTGAATCGAAAGGCGAAGCAAAGGACAGGAAGCTGCCGTTGGGTTGTTGATGGGAGTGGAGGAAATTAATGATGGATAAAAATAATTTATTCTTCATCTAAGTGAAGAGTAATTTCCAGGAAAAGTTAAAGTAAAAATAGTCCCAGTTCCGAGATTGCTTTCGGCCTTTATTTGTCCTTTGAATTCATGAGTAATAATTGATTTTACAATGGAAAGTCCCAACCCCATTCCTTGAGAAGACGGTTTTGTTGAAAAGAAAGGATCAAATATTTGTGGTAATAATTCCTTGGGTATGCCTTTGCCTTTATCAATGATAAAAATATTAATAAAATTATTTTTATTTGTAACTTTAATTTCTATACTTCGATTTGATTTTTGATTATTGCTTTGTCCATAGCTGTCTAAGGCGTTAGAAATAAGATTCGTCATAATTTGATTAAATTTTAATTTATTTCCAAAAAGTTGTGATTTTGGACATTGAAGAAAGACTAAAGGAACTCTAATGAGATTAGAACGATGTGAGAAAAGTTTAATCGTTTCTCTAATTGATTTTTCTAAGTCAAATATGGTCGCCGGAGCATCAGTTCTAATTTGATTAGTAACAGTGTCAATTAATTCGTTCATTCGTTCACTGGCTACCACTGCTCTGTTTAAATCTTCTTTTACTATTCGTACATCAGGATGAACGGATTCTTTAATATTTCCTAAATTTAAAACAACGGAGGTAAGCGGGTTAATAAGGTCGTGAAATAGCCCGGAAGATAGTCGCCCGAATTCAGCAAATCGATATAATTGAGACATTTTTTCACTTTGTGTAGCTTCTAATTCTTTTGTTCTTTCTTTAATTGTTATTTCCAGAGAATCTCTTTCAGCTCGTAAGTCGTTTTCTGATTGACGTGCTCGTGATAATGATTTTTCTATTTCCTTAGTTGATAGCCAAGAAACTAAGGATATAACTGCTAAAATTATCGCATATTCTGTTAAATCAGCCGAGGTAAGGGGGTTATAGCACCATTGAGGAATAATATTTAAAACAGCTTCTTCATAGCCAAAAATAAAAAGGGCAAGAATACAAAGTCCCGTCATGATCAGTCCTATCCGACTACCAAGAAGAACAGAGGTTATAGTTATTAATAGCGCATAACTAAGCATAACCGCTGGTAAGATAATTCCCCAGCGGAAAGCACCATATGAAGTAGCAATTAAGTAGAGAATAACTAGAAAATAAGAAACAAGTTTGATTTTACCTAATCGGGAACCTAAGAATAGTAAAAGAAATATGACGGTTAAAAATGAAAAAGGTACTAAATCTAGATAATCACCTCCGTTTTGATTCGTTATATGTGAGAAAAAAACAATAAGGTTTGACCAAAGTATTAATATTATTGTACCTGTTAGAATTATATTAAGAATAAATTCACGTCGTCGTATATCTTCGTCGACGGATTTTGGCTTTATAAATAAATTGTATAAAAAAATTAGTTTATTTTTTAAATATATATAATATTTTGAGCCAAGTGAGGAAGGATTATGCATAGTGGCTATTGAGTTCCCCAAGGATGAAAGATTATATCAGATACACTATTGCAAACAACTAGTCTTGAGGTGGTACTTGTGAGGATTTGTTCTATTATTTTTTCCATAATTTTAATAATTTTTTAAGATATCTCATCGACAGTGAGATATCTTAAAATGATAACTAAATGGAGTTCAAGAAAAAGTAAAGTTTTTTTATGCGATTTTATAGCCTCTTCCGGGTACGCTAATTATGAATTTTTTCTTAGGGGTATCAATTTTTTTCCGAAGATTAAGAATATGAGTTTCAATTGTTTTAGAGAAGGGATCACATTCAGCATCCCATACATGTTCTAAAATCATTCCTCGAGAAACAACATTCCCTTTATTTTTTATAAGTAGTTCTAAAAGTGAGAACTCTTTTCCTGTAAGATAAATTTTTTTTGTACCTCGCCAAACTTCATAACTTGAAGTATTTAAAACAAGATCACCTGCCCTTAGAAATAAACTCTGGGTAATCGGTGGTCGACGTAAAATAGCTTTAATTCGAGCTAATAGTTCTTTATAGGAGAAAGGTTTAGTCAGATAATCATCAGCACCAGCTTCCAATAGGTCTACTTTGTCCGAGTATTTAGATTTTACTGAAATAAGGAGAATTGGAGTATGTGAACCGTTTTCTCGTAAATTTGAACAAACCTCTAACCCATTTTTTATTGGTAAATTATTATCTAAAATAATAAGATCATAATTATTTACTTCAGCTAAATATAGTCCTTTTTCGCCATCTACTGCACTATCAACCGCAAATTTATCTTTTCTCAAAGCTGTCGTTAGAAATTCTAAAGTTTCTTTATTATCTTCTACTACAAGCAAGCGCATAAAAGTAAGTGAAATTATATTGATATTAAATGTGATTATTATACCGTAGACACTTTTTTTCTGTCCAGAATTTTCATCTTAATTATTTTGTTTTCTACTCGATTACTATAAAATATGCTCTAAAGGTACCCATATTTGGGTACCTTTAGAGCATGGATTAACTTTTCTATAGAAATGGGAGTAAATTTATTTTCTTCTCAATCTCATGCTATACTAGCAATCTATAGGACAGTTCTTTGTTTCCCTGGCTTCATTACTACCCAAGCAAGTTTTGGAACAGACTAAACAACATTGGCATCTTCAATTCTATAGGCCTTGGCCTCTAGAAGAAGGCTAGGGGGTGAATACCTGTTTAGTTCATGACGTTGGATTCGTCTGACAAAGTGTTCTAACAGTGTTTTGTTCCTCTTAATTGAGGGATAAAACCCCACTGGAAATCGGCCAATACTTGCTTGGGCTAGGTGTTGCCAGGAAAATAAAGAACGCGGGCTGTCGTATAGTGGTAGTACGCGTGCATGGGGTGCATGTAGCCTCGGTTCGATTCCGGGCAGCCCGACAATAATTTGTCTATGGGTTTTTTTAGAACAATTTTTACCAAACAATTTTTCTTTACCTTACTCCTGATTGGACTCTTGGTACTTTTGTCATTTCCGTTAAGTAAAAATTGGCGCCAGAAACGATCGATTGAACGAGAGATTGCGGGCTTAGAAAGTCAGGTTAAAGATATGGAAGGAAAAAACAGTAATCTGAAAAATGTTTTGGACTATATGCAGTCTGATCAGTTTGTTGAAGAACAGGCTCGTACTAAATTAAATTATAAGAAACCAGGGGAGTCAGTAGTGGTAATCGAAGGGCGACCCGGCGAGACTCCTGAAACAACGACTTCGCCCTTTTCGATTCCCGCCGAACCTGAGAAAGTTACTGCTTCACAAGCGACAGTGAATATTAATAAATGGCTTGATTATTTTTTTGGAGTGAAAAAATAAAAAGACCCTCGAATATTAATTTGAAGGTTTAGGGTATTTTACTAAAATTGAGCCGACCATGGGACTTGAACCCACAACCTATAGTTTACGATACTATTGCTCTACCAGTTGAGCTAGGTCGGCGATATCGTGAATAGTATCAAGATAGGGAGGATAGTCAAGAAACTTAGGATTTTTTCTTTTCAAGATATTTATTTCGCTCTATAATTATAAATACGTATAGTTAATAGTTATACATTTTAGATATGCCCCAAATTGATTCAAATCTCTTGGCCTATATTAGTGAGTCTTTAAAACAAGGTAATACTCAAGAGAGTACAAGAAAAACCTTACTAGAAGCTGGTTGGCAACTTGAGGAAATTAACCAGGCTTTTATTTCTTTGACGCCTCCGGTAATAATTTCCAAGACAGATACTGTCGCAGAAGAAAGTAATTATTCCTCAAAAATATTTTCCGAAGAACAGCCAAAGGCAATTAGGCAGGAAATAATTATCACTAGAATATTAAACTTTATTAGATTTGTTTGTCTGATAATAATATTTTATTTTTTGTGGAAAATAAAAACAAGTTACGCTGATATTCCGTGGCAGGATATCAACTCCATTTATAAGAT
>DAORIW010000024.1:0-12423 GCA_035438725.1 bacterium
TCTCAACTTGCTCTTCGCACTTTGCTAAAGAAGTTGGTAATCCAAAATCGGCTAAAGAATATGTATCGACATCATTAAAGGGGGCAGCCACTAAAAACAAAGCTTGGGCTTTTTTTGAAAAATTATTCTCCGCCAGATACTTAGCTAAAAATATTCCGCCCAAGGAATGGCCAATTAAAATAATTCCTGATTCAAAAAAAGGAATCATTTTCTCGAACCATATTTTCCATTCCAGATATTTAGCATTAAATTTATTAGGCATGACAGGTAACAAGACTTCATATTCTCCTCCTAAATCTTTTTGTAAATTTTGCTTCCAGCCACCTTTAAGGAAAATACTCCTATCAATTTCATATCCCTGTAAAAAAGCTAAATAATCATCATAACTATCAAATGCATCACCACCGTGAATCACAATAATTTGTTTCATATCTTATTCATAATCTTTACTGAAATATACCTTAAAAAAAGCTTGGGCATATTTCTTTTGTAATTTAAATAATCCTTCTTTATCAAATCGTCGTGGTGAGCTTTTCACAATTAAATGTGGATCAAAAACCACTTTTCCGACTCGACGACTTAAAAGGGCGGCCGTCGCACTATCATCACCCCAAAAAGCTAACGGAGGCAGACCGCCAATTTTTTTTATAGCCGATCGCCAGATCGCAGAATTACCAAAAATCATAATTCCCATTTTGCGACCAAAAATAAAGTATACCAAAGTCCCTAATCGCGGTAACAAAAGAACATTAAAAAACCAAGCAGCCAAGGCGTTTAATCCCCTAAAACCGTAATCATACGGACCTGATACTCCCGCCACACCAGGGCGAAGTAAATTAGTTTCTATTTTTTCCAACCAATCATGACCAGGAACACAATCCGCATCTAAAAAAGCTACGATTTTTCCACTTGATACCTCAACGCCTTTTTGCCGAGCAAAATTAGTTCCTTTTAAGTTTTGCGAAACTACGATATCAGCACCAGCCTGTCGAGCTACTTTAACCGTCCCATCTTTAGAGAGATTATCTATAACCACAATTTCATATTGATCACGAGAAATAGTTTGCTGCTGCAAAGCTTTAATCCCCCGTTTAATATTTTTTGCTTCGTTTAAGGCCGGGATAACAATTGAGAATTTCATAGGTTAGATTTTTTTATCTTATCATATACTTTCAATCCGAGTAGATATATAATAATAATTCCTCCCAAAATCAAAAGTGAATTTTTAAAACCAAAATAATTAGAAACGTTCTCCCATTTTGGACCAAGTAATCTTCCTAAAAGAACATAACCACCGCTCCAGGTAAAAGCTGATAAAATAACCGCCGGTATAAACTCTTTCGGTGGTAATCGAAGTATCCCAGCTGCAACCGAAGCGTAGCCTCGCAGAAGAGGTAACAACCTACCTATATATACCCCCCAGCGACCTCTTCCAGAGAGATAGACTACAAGCTGAGCAATTTTTTTATGAGGTAAAAATTTAATCTTTTTTAAAAACTTTGTTCCAAATGAATAAAAAACTAAATACAGAATAGTGGTACCGATAAAATCAGCGGCCACTGCCGTTAACACTACTAAGGAAAAACTTAATTTTCCAGTAGAAGCTAAATAGCCTGAAAAAATTAAGATCAATTCGTTCGGAACAGGATTTGGCACACCAAGCTCCTGTAAAAATACCAGACCAAAAATAGTTAGATAACCATAATTTGTAATATATTCAATCAACTCAAGAGGCATAGACTATTTTTTATTACACAAATTAAGAATAATCGGGTCATGATCAGATAATGTCGGCTCTAAATGAATTGGCGCGTAATGATTTATTTCTAAACCGAGTGTTTCCAACCCTTTAACAAAAAAATAATCAAGATGAAAAGAAGTAGCTATTTTATTAATCCAGGTTTGAGTATGAGGATTTTCTAAACGATACGTATACAAAGGTGCATCGGTACTTAAAGCAGGGTGAAAATAAAATTGACTTTCAAGAAGTTTTACAAAACGATTTTTTTCTAAGAGTTTATCTTCATTAAAATCGCCAGCGATAATAGCTGGTGTTTCTGGTTCCTCTGAGAGATACTTAATGAGTTTTTTAAATTGTTTTAAGCGAACAAATATACCAGGTTGATATAAATGTGTATTCACAACTCGCAGTTTTCCCCAAGGAGATTTAAGATAGAAATCTAAAATACCTTTATTTCCAAACCATTCTGTCCAGGACCAATGAAAAATACTAAACGGTGTAAAACGCATGGATACAATAGGAAAAAGCGATAAAATCATTAATCCCCCTTGGGCTCTAGAAAATCCCCAAAGTTTGTGTTTTGAGGTCGCTATTGCATCTTCCCAAGAAAAATACTTTGGATCCAATATCTCTTTAATAATGCGTTGGCTATCAAGATTCCAAGCTTCTTGTAAACAAATAATATCCGCCTGACTATTTTTTAGAAAATGAGCGATTTGTTTAATTCGAGATACTCTTGTTTTTCGAGTAAAAAAAGGCAGGTCCCAAATGTTAAAACTAATAATTTTTAATTCATTTTTTAACATGAGAAAATATTACAATTAAGCCTCACTTAGATTTTTTTTCATACCGACAGTAAAATGAAGAATTCTCTCATCTATCGCTACGATTTTAAGTAGCTTTTTAAATTTAAGATCACCCAAAATACTTTTCTGAGTAGCTTCATCTAATTTCACAACAGCCAAGGTTAGAGCTTGTTTAAAAATCTCCTTATCTAATGACCATGAATCATATCTTTCTTTCAAACTAAGAAAGTTTTTAGTTTCTAAATCATCTATAAAAAAAGTCGCTAACAACTTGCTTTTTTCGATCTGAGTCATAGCTCCTCTTTCCGGAGAAGTGATATGAGCAATTGCTTCTTCTAATTTTTCTACCTGAGGAGGCGAAAACTGATAATTTTTTATTTTATCCGCCTTGTCTCCATAATTTTCTTGAGGGAGATGAAAAAATTCTCTAAAACCCATAAAATTTAATTATTTTGTAAGTATAAAAGCCAGTAATTACGCTTATACGACTGTCCACGAAATCTAACATAATTAGTTTTTTTCATTAATCGTAAAATTTTAAAAAAGTTACCATACATCACGCGCAGATCCGTTTCACTAAAAACTCTTTCTACTAAATCCATATCGGTATTAATATAGGTATCAGACTCAGCCCCCGGAAATTTTAGCAATAAATTTTTAGCATTCTTATCCCCATCCTTACATAAACTTTTAACAAAAAAATATCCATTTTTCTTAAGAACCCGATTAGTTTCCATTAGATATATCCTTCTCTCTGACTCATTTAAAGAATTTGACGACATAACATCTAAAATTATGTCAAAACTATGATCAGCAAAAGGTAGAGTGGTACCAAAATTTCCCACCTGATAGTCAACCGGCCAGTCTTTCCCATCTGCGCGCTCACGAGCTAAAGAAACAGCTGTTGGAGAGAGTTCAATTCCCTTAACAACTGCTCCTAATCTTCCTAAATAATTTCCATTTCGACCGGTTCCAGACCCTAAATCTAAAGCAGACTGCCCTTCGATCTCTACACCTTGCTGTTTTCTTAAAAACTTTAAAAAGTTCTTAACATCGGTTTGCGGTTCGGCTTTTTTTGTAAGTAACTTAGGATTTTTATATTCCCTCTCCCAAACTTCTGACTGTGGCATATGTGAGAGGTTAGATGGTTATTTAATTAAAACAGTAGCCAGTACACCGGCCGTTACTAATATTCCACCAGTAATATTACCGACTGTCGGTTTTTCCCCTAAGAAAGCAAAAGCTAAAATAATCGTTAAAGCAACACTGAGCTTATCAATCGGCGCCACTCGAGAGGCTTCACCGATTTGCAAGGCCTTATAATAAAAAAGCCATGACAAACCAGTAGCTAAGGCTGATAGAATAATAAATATATACGAATACTTAGAAATTTTGAAAAGGTCAGCCGCATTGCCCTGTAAAGCTACTACCCCCCAAGCAAAAAAAACAATTATAAGCGTGCGAATAGCAACCGCTAAATTACTATCAACTCCCTTGATACCAATTTTTCCAAAAATAGCCACTAACGAGGCGAAAAAAGCCGAAAGAAGCGCATAAATAATCCAAGACATACATTATTATTTAATTATTTTCTTATATTAAGTATACTTCTTTTAATAATTTTTTCCTAATAACATATATTCCTCTTCTAGAAAAGGGATTTTCCGATTTTCTTGAGTTCCTTTTGTCGGTCTTTATAATCTGGAATTGTTTCAGCAACCAATCGCCAAAACCTTATCGAATGATTCATTTCCCTTAAATGACATAATTCATGAACAATTACATAATCGCATAAAGCTAAGGGAACTTGGGTTAATCGATAATTAAAATTAAGATTCCCTCTTTTCGAACAACTCCCCCAACGAGTAGATTGATTACGAATGGTTATTTTCTTGAATTTAAAACCGTAATGATGATTAAAGAAAGTTAAACGATCTTCAATGAGTAAAAGTGCCTGTTTTTTAGATTCTCGATAATCTACGTTACTTTTTGACTTAAAAGGAAGCACCTCTTTTAAAAGAGAAATTTTTTGAATTAACCACTCTTCTTTGGATAAAATAAATTTTTCAATCAATCGCTGACTACAAAAATATGGTGCCGAAACACGAACAACGCCACCGGGTAACACCGCGAGCCGAAGCGATCGTTGGCCAGGTCGACGCTGTAATTCGTACAGTATTTTTTGTTTAGTAAATTGTATTGTTTTAGTACTCACAAATTATAATTATACTATCAAATAACAAAGACGACCGAGGTAACCCGGCCGTCTGATATTAGAATATAATTAATTAACCACGAACATATTTATAGGCCTGCATTCCAGCAACTGCCCCCAAAATTGGTCCAATAATATACATAAGGTTAAAAGATCCTACTCCTAAGGCCACGGCCGGGTTTATAAGCCCATTTGAGCCCATTAAAGCAGCTAATGCGATACCAAGTAATAATGAACCACCGACAACTATGCCTGAAAGCTTATTAGAAACTTCTCCGTACATTACAGCAGCTATGCCAAATGTAAAAAAGAAAGCACCAACTAATTCAGCCACACCGACCATTATGTCATTAGACATGGACATTGTTGGCATTTTTACAACTTGAGCCAATAACGTCAAAGCAGCGGCGGCTCCAAAAAACTGACCAATAATATAACCAATACCATCTTCAGTACTTATCTTTTTTATCGACCACGCACCAATTGTTACTGCGGGGTTTATATGAGTGCCGGAAATATTGCCTATGGAATAGACAAACAATCCAAGCGTTACGGCCGCCAAAACAGCGGTTGAAACCGGAAATTCTCCGGCTAACGAAAGGCCCACGGCCAACGTTAAAGCAAACGTTCCGATCGCCTCAACAATGTATTTATTCATACATTAAACTTTAAAGTTAGTTAATAAGTACTCTAATTATATCTAAAATTTCGTAGCAATACAACAATATTCTTACTTTTTACTCTTACTGCCTTTTCGAACTAGTCGACGTAAAGAGAAATACTTATACCAACCAATCAGTGCTAAGACTAAGAAGAAGATAATAAATGTATTACTCCAGGTTATTAAACTCTGTAATGAAGTAAACCAGTTACGAGTTATTGAAATAACTGAGTCTTTTACAATAATCTGAATATGCTCAGAGCTAAGGGTCGGTTGACCTTCCTTTACGTCAAGTTCTACCCAGAGTGAATACATACCGCCAGTGCCGATCGGCTCACTTGAAAAAGTAAATTCACCGTTTCCCGTTGACTTAATATAATAATAACGAGTCAAGCCATCTGAAGCGACCAATGATACTCTTAATATTGATTCACTTGGCGCTAACCCAAAAATTTCAATTCTTTCATTTTCTTTTATTTCCTTCTTATATTTAGTAATAATTACTTGTGGTGTTTCCTTATTTTCAAATTGAATTACCTTAGTTAAACTATTACCAGCTTTATCAAAAACGTTCACGTTTAACGAATGAGTCCCAACCGCTACCGGTGGTAAAACTAACGTTGTTTCACCGATAAGAGCCGGTACAGTTAGTGGTAACTGAGAATCAATTTGTACAGTATAATTTGCTATTTGGGAGTCCTTATCAGCGGCACTCATAACCGCTACTAAATTACCGCTTTCATTAGTTTTTGTACTAACTTCGAGACGTTCGGGCGGAACTGTATCAACTTGAATCTTATAGGTAGCCGTCTTTGACCATGTTTTATCGATTAAATAACGAACATGGAAATACCAAACGCCAGTTTTTAGAGAGTCAATGGTAATTGTTCTAATAGCGGGTCGCCTTAGTATAGTAGGTATCCCTTCCGAATTTTGATCCAAAGAAGTTTGCGTCGCACTTACTCCGCTAGGTAAAGTCCAAGCAAAAATAGCCTGAGGAACATTATACCAACTATTGCTATCAGGATGTGTAACCGAAGTTATTGTTACGGCTGAAAGATTTAGAATTGGTTCGGGTTCTGTTTTATCAGAAGGTTTCTTTTCAGGCTCTGGAGTCTTTTCATCAATAATCAAAATCGAACCTGTCCCCTGTCCGGTTAAAATATTGGTTCCAAGACCATCGTTTTCTCGGACCGCCGCACCTGATAATGTAAATTTAGCAGTGCCCGCTTTTTTTGCTTTAAAAGTGGCTGTTAAAATTTGACCACTGCCGACATAACCCGGATTGGGCACACCCCCATTAAAAGAAATAGTGCCACCGCTATTTGAAAAGGCTGGCGGCTCAACCCATAGTGAGAAGATTCCTCCTGAGTTTACAGAAACTACTTGAACCAAATCTGTGGGAAAGCGAACAACTGCTTCAGCGTTGTTAATTGTTTTACCTTGAGTGTTTACCGAAACTCGGAGCGTGAAATTTTTTCCTGGTGCTACCTGAGCCGATAAAGATTGAACACCTAAAATCGCCGCCTGTGAAAAAAGCGGGGAAATAACAAGATTCAATATTACAAAAAAAATAATATTTTTAATAAAAGACTGTTTCATGACAATTTTATTTTTCCTTTTCTTATTCGATATATTACTCCTACAACGAGAACTACAAGCAAGAAAAGAGTAATCACTATCATCATTCTATCAAAAAAAGCCGCATTAAGCGAAGAAGTCTGCCAAAGAGCTGAACGTTTATTTCCTGCTTTATCAAACGCCGTAACAATAACCTTCTCACTTAGATTTTGATTTTGTAAAACATAGGTTGTACCACTACGAACTGATTTACGTTCACCTTCAATTACTTCATAATGGTCAATTCCAGATTCATTATCAGTAGCATTAAAAGTAATAAACCATTTCCCATCTAACACAGCCGGATCACGTCCAATATTAACAGTAAAAGGTAAAGGTGGTTGTGTATCAGCGCTTACTAAATTTTTCCACTCGTCTTTCGGTACGATCTGCCCAGGGGTAACGGTTAATGTTAAATCAGATCCTTTAACGGAAAGAGGTGTTCCAAGCCCGTCGTTAGCAAAACCAACCAAAGATACGGGAGCGATATAAACAGTCCCGGTATTTTCAGCCGTCAGAGCAATCGTAAATAACAAAGCATCTTTCTTATTTATTCCTGATGGTACTCCACCTACAAAGTTAATTGAAATATTTCCCTTGTCTGTCGATAATGATGGTTTATTAGGCCAAAGAGAAAAATCGGATCCACCGACACTTAATTCCCGTACATAGACTGGTCCATCTGGAGAATATATTCCGACTAATCCCTCGAGAGCGTTTATTGTGTTACCTTCAGTATTTAAACGAATATTTAGAATTTTTTTATCTTCAGCGCCAAATTCAATACTATTAGTTTCAATATATACCGTCGCCGCATTTACGAAGTAAGGAGCAAAAAATATTAAAATCAGTAATGCTATCTGAAAATAATATTTATGTTTCTTCTTATTCGTTAACTGTTTTAGTTGTATATGAAACATACTTATCTTCGTGTCCACTCAAAGAGAAGGATAGAGAAATCTATTGAGTTAACATTGTTATCTTTATTTATATCGACACATGAATTCCTAAATGGTGGAGAAGTTTTCCAAAAGGCTAGCAGAATTGAAAAATCTACTGAATTTACTCGGCTGTCATGGTTAAAATCAGCACCCGTACACGTCGCAGGCTCAACTGGCGGCTCAACAACAGTCGGAGGAATGGGCGGCGTTATTACGGTTGTGGGGCCTCCACCACCGCCTCCGCCTCCACCGCCTCCTCCGCCTCCTCCTCCCCCACTCGCCGCGATTGAAAACGATTGAATCGCCTCTGAATTATCACTACCAAAATATACCACTACTTTAAAGTAATAAGTTCCGGGCGTTGGTACTAGTGCTGCCAAATTAGTATTCCAATCTTCACCGGGATTAATAAACTTAGCTGCTAAAGAATAAAAAATATCATCTCCACCTCCACAGGCGTTGCCTATATTCGAAACGACACACCATTCATAAGGATATTCAAAACCAGTTAAGCCTTCATTAGTAATAGTGACGTTAGCAGTAACAGAAGGTACAACCGTGGCCGTAACGCTATTAATAACTACTTGAGCTGGTGGTCCATCAGGATTTACTTGTGCAGAAATTAAGGTAGTTAATGCCAACGATGAGGAAATAAATGCCTGAAGTATTGCTAATACGGAAAAATACGCTACTATAGTCGCGCCCGATAAAAATCTTCTTTTCATGACCTTAAATTAAGAACGAGCGCGCTTGATAATCCAAGAATTATAGCGCTGTAAAATCAAACGGATCAGAATTAAACCAAAAACTAAAATTAAAAATTCAACTAACAATAATTGCCATGGAAAAACATAAAAGCTAAAAGATTTTGTAACTGACTGATTATTAGATCCGTAATCGATATGTAAATTTGCTTTGTACCTTCCAAGAGCAAAATTACTCCATTGATATTTAATGGTGTTTATAAAACTCAAATCTGTTGGTACTACCTTGGGCAATGATTCAGGATCATCATTCTTTGAACGCCACCATACTTCATACCTTCTAATACTTTCTGGTAGTACATTCCCCTGTCCAGTATTGGCATCTAACACTTCAGATGTTCGACCAATACTATTAGTAATAGTTAAACTACTTTTAGGAAAAACTCTATCAGCTCCAGAATTCTGAAAACGATAATAAAAATTAATTGGTAAAGCGTTATGCCATTTAATTTTATCTTTAGTAGCAAACTCTAATAAGGAACCCCCTTCTTCAATATCACCGTTCACTCGGAACAACAAAAGCATTCCAATACGACTTCCAATTGATAATTGATTTGGGTTAGAAGAAGGTGGAACGGTAGCTAAAAAAATAGCTGAAAAATAACCACCTGGTTCGGCTGACTTCGGAATATTTACAGCAAAATCAACTGTCTTACTTTCACCTGGTAATACTTCGACACTTTCTGGAGCGGTAATCCAACTAGCTAAACCTTCACTTCCAGTTTTAAAACTTGGACTACCAGTTTCTCCTGAAGCCTCAAAGTTTTCAAAAACCGTATATAAAGTTTTTGCTTCTTTTTCGTCATTAAATATTTTAAGATTTCCACCAACGGTTGTTCCTGGATCTCCAGATAACTCTAGACGAACGGGAGATACTGTCATGGCTTGTAAAGAAAAAAACGGCACCAAAAATAAAAATACACTGATACCTAAAATACCATATAAACGACGATTTATAAATTCAGTCATATCATCAAAGTAACCAGGGTTCTAATTTTAGAACAGACCAGTTGCCGTATAAGTTAAAGTAGTAGAATAACTTCCTGGTTCAGTGGTAGCGGAGATGTTACCTATATAGGTAATGCTATAGGTTGTAGTAGTTGAAGGGACAGATGAAGATGCAATATCATCCTGAGTAGTCGTAGCATTATAGGCATAGTTAGCAGAAGCATACGGTGCGACTGCGGCACCACTTCCACCCGCGGCAGTAACCTTTAATCCAAATTGTTCAGAACCTATAGTAGATGCAGTAGCAGAGCCTCCAATAGCATCAATTGTATTTAGACCACTAGTCAAAGTTGCGCCTAAAACATAAATTGTATAACCGGAGGCAGCGTTGGTAGATGCAGTTAGATCATGGGCAGTGACTTCTGTACCTGATCCCGTTGCCGCTCCATTAGCCCATCGAGCAGCAGAAGAACTTAATGTTCCATAGCCAATAGTTGAATCTGTAGTAGCAAAAGAGATTGTTGGATCAACAGTAGCTGTTATATTTACTTGATCGCCTCCAGAAGCAACGATTGCGATACCGAGCGTACCAGAGTCAGCGATGCTACCACCTAAGACCAACGAAGCTGTCTGAGCACCCGAAGGGTTTGTAATCTGGATTGCTCCCGCACCACCACTCGTGGCATGAGCACCGATTTCTATCTGTACGCAGTGTGTAGCGGTAACTGTATCTGTTCCCGAGGTAAATGTTATAATCTGACCTGCTTGAGCAACTCCCCACGTAGCCCCTGAGGGAGAGGCCGCTAACGTTTTATCAGAAAAAGCACCACCACAGGTTGTAGCAGTTGCCATATCAACGTTTACCACCGCAAAAGTACCCATAGTAAAATCAGTATCAAAGGTCAACGTAAAATTCTGGCCAGCGGTTATTCCTGTTGGTGTAACAAACTGAATCGTATGATTAGCTAAGGTGCTAACTGACAACCGACTTAAATTATCAGAAAAACTAGTAACACTAGCTGCCTGAGCTGGTAATACAAATGGAGTCATCATAGCAAAAAAAGCTACGACTACCGCAATATGAATAAACCTTTGAACATGTAACTTTTTCATATTTTTATAGAGGAATATTATTATTCTTATTATACCACACTTTCTCGCTAGCAGTGCAATAGCTGGTCGAGACTAAAAAAGACCGGTGGCAGTATAGGTTAACGTCGTGCCATAGCTACCAGGCTGTGTTACTTCTGAAATATTCGCTAGATAGGTAATACTATAGGTAGTAGTAAGGGAGGGCACGGAAGAAAGAGCAATATCATCCTGAGTTGTTGTGGCATTATAGGCATAGTTAGCCGATGCATATGGGGAAACGGCTGCCCCACTACCGCCAGAGGCAGTAACTTTAATACCAAACTGTTCTGTTCCTGGACTAGAAGCGGTAGCAGATCCGCCAATAGCATCAATAGTATTTAGACCGCTAGTCAAGGTCGCACCTAAAACATAAATTGTATAGCCGGAAGTGGCATTCGTTGAAGCAGTAATATCATGAGCCGAAACCGCGCTACCATTGCCAAGTGTATCACCAGTTGCCCACCGTGCACCTGAAGCTGAGAGGGGGCCAAAACCAATAGTTGGATCCGTAATTGCAAAAACTATAACTGGATCAACGTTCGCCGTGACTGATACTTGATCGCCCCCAGTTGTTACAATTAAAACACCTCCCCTTCCGTCATCTTCGCTTGTTATTATATTTAATGTAGCAAATTGAGGAGTAGAAGGATTGGTAATTTGAACAGTACCGGCACCTCCGTAAGTAGCATTTGAACCAATTTCAATTAACACACAATTACCACCAAGTATCCAGTTAGCAGTATTAACAAATGTTACAGTTTGACCGCTTTGAATTACTTGCCACTCGGGATTAATAGGAGACCCGGTAACTAATGGAATATCCGTAAATGATCCATTGCAGGTAGTGGCCTGAGCTAAATCAAAATTTAATAGAGCAAACGAACCCATATTAAAATCTGCATCAAATGTTAAAACAATACTCATTCCTCCAGATAGAAGAGTTGGCGATATAAACTTTATAGAGTGGTCTGCTAAAGTACTAGTCTGCAAACGACTTAAATTATCAGAAAAACTAGTAATAGTAGCTGCTTGAGCCGGTAAGACAAAAGGAGTTATTGTACAAACAAAAACTACTATTATTACAATATTTATTAATTTCTTAATTTCAGGTCTCATATTCAATAAACTCCAATGACAACCAAATACAAACACTTAAATTTTAATTATATCATTTTTTTTCCTCAAGCAACAACTAAAAATTCCCAACCACAGTATAAGTCAGAGTTGTTGAATAACTTCCCGGCTCAGTCGTATTATAAATATTAGCTAGATAATCAATACCATAGTCACCAAAACCCGCCGAAGTAGACGAAGCCACATCATCAGCCACAGAACTTGTAGCATTATAACCAAATTGTGCGTCAACATCATAAGGTGAAACTGGCGAAACAGTATCAAAATCATTTATAATTACTGATAATCCAAATTGTTCCGTACCTGGACTTGGACTGGCAGACGTACCTCCAATCGCATTAATTGTATAACTTTGGTTAGTTAACGTTGCTCCTTTAACATATAAAGTTAAACCAGAAGTTGAACTTGAGGCTACATATAAACTATGAGCACCAGCTGGCTGAGATCCACTACCTAATAAAT
>DAORIW010000025.1:0-12037 GCA_035438725.1 bacterium
ATATTCTTATACACGGAATAACTAACCTATTTTTAGTAATTCAATTATACCGAAATAAACTCTGGTCTTACCTACTTGCAATAATTATAATGGGCGTGTTTATGCTATACCAAGTATACCGTATTTCTTTATATCACTCAGTGCCTCTTATAATTATTACCATCTTTGATTTCTTTTTTATTTTGTTAACGTGGCATGAATATCATCATCGGAAACCTAAACTTTCATTAAATTACTAAAAAATTTTTAAATATATGATTATATTTTTTATTACCTTAGGTGGCTTTCTTTTCTCTGGCTATTTAAGCCTTATTAAATTTTTATCAAATACCTGTGCTCTTAACGAACCATGTCCCTATTTTTTAAATTACCCAGCTTGTTGGTACGGTTTTGGATTATTTTCTATTTTATTTATAAGCTCAATTATTACTCAGTGCAATAAAAAGTACATACATTATATGTATTGGATACAGATTATTGTTTCAGGAATTGGAATTTTATTTGCTGCCTACTTCACCTGGCCAGAAGTTATACAATTTTTAGGAGGAAATAGTTCATATCGTCTCGGATTACCGACTTGTGCTTACGGACTTATCTTTTATATCTTGGTTTTTATTTTAGTAATTCGAAAAGTTAAAGCGAAACCCGGAAAAGAATAACTTACCTTATAAAGTGCTATAATCTATATACTGTACAATAGATAAGGTTAGTGAGAGTTAATATAATTTATTAAGCAATCCGTACTACTTTAAAAAAATAAGAGTATGTCTATCAAAAATTTTAAATGTTATTAAACTATATCAATTTAATTAATTAATTTTTATACATATGAAAGGCTTTATTAATAATATTGAAAAAGAAACTTTAGAAAATACTAATTTTCGTAAAGTGTTGTACACTGCCACCCATAGTCAATTAGTTCTTATGTCACTCCGACCACAAGAAGAAATTGGTCGAGAAGTACATATGAAAAATGATCAATTTTTTAGATTTGAAAAAGGTAAAGGTAAATGTGTAATTGATGATATTGAATATGATATAAGTGATGGTTTTTCTGTAATTGTCCCAGCAGGTATATATCATAATATTATCAATACTTCTCTAGATGAGGATCTTAAATTATATACCCTATACTCTCCGCCCCATCATCGTGATGGAATAATTCATGCAACAAAACAAGAAGCGGAATCGAACGATGAAGAATTTGATGGTAATACTTCTAACTCATAAAATATATAAATTTCAAATTATTGGTTTTATTTTAGGAGTAACCGCTATTATTTTTTTATTTTGGGAAGACTAAAAAAGCCGTAATTAATACGGCTTTTTTACTAGATAATATTTAGTTATTTGGTGGCGACAGGAATCTTTTCTAAAATCTGATTTTTTATTCCTCCAACGGATTTTTTAGTTACTTCAACTAAATTGTCGCCGTTTACACGATACCGGTAACCACCTTGGACAAACCAACTTTCGCCCCGACTCTCTACCTGAAGCAAGAATCGACCCTCTAAGCGTACTCCAATCTTAGTAGATTTAGCATCTGAATTAGCTAAGGGAATTTGTGAAAGGTCTTTGTTAGTAATACCAAGGGCAACACTTCTAAATAAGTTTAAAGCATTAGATTGACTGACTTCATATCGCTCGCCACTGGTTGGCGCTACGTACCAAATCTTTCCTTTATCTTCAACAGCTAATAAAAGAGGGGTTTTTAACTTCTCGACTATTTCGCTGCTAGCCGCTACTTTATCATGGCGTTGTATTTCTTCAACAATCGGAGCAGAAGATTCGGGAGAACTTATTGCTTTCTCATCTGCAGATGATAATTTATCCGTTGCTTCTGTAGACTCTTTAGCCTCTTCAGCCTCTTTTTTCTTCTGTTCCTCCAAAACTAAACTTTTATCGTCAACTGACAAAAGACGAGATGGAAAAAGAAAAGAAGAACCACTTCGCACGGCGATATTATCCTGTAACTCAGGAGAATTCTCAACAACTTCTTCCATCGGAGGTGTTTCATTGGTAACCGCTATTCCTTCTAGTGGAAGAGCGTTTAAGCCTTGGGTACTCAATATTAAATTACTACCCAACGTATAGCTAATAGTAACGGTGGATTTAGAAGTAACAGAATTCGCTAATCTTAAGATAACTCGATTTTCAGAAATGGAGATATTTGAAATTTCCGCTTTTTCATCATCAACCATAACTATGAAATCCTCAACCGCAGGAACAGAGTCACTATTAAGGGTACGGTCAAATTGCAAAGTTACATCTTTGTCATTTATAGTTTCGGAAACAACAGCCATATTAGAAATAAAAGAGCCACTATTTTCGTGACTAAAGACGGTACTTTCATTATAACTCGCTGATGTAATATCCAAAACTACCCCATCAGCAATCACTGTCCAAATATCTTTTCCAGTAAAGTCTCGACTTGTTGTTTGTACAGATGTATAACGTCGAACAGCGTTACCAGTTATTGTTCCAATATTTTCTGAAAGATCATTAATAAAGGTGGCGTTACCGTTTATCGTACCATTATTTATAGCTTCACTATTAAAAATAATATCACCATCAAATGTACTATCAGTCGCAACGCTTACTTGTGCGGAAGAAAAATCGGGAAGTTCTAGGGCTTGATCACTTAAACCTGAATCATACCAATAATTACCTAGCTCATTGGGTGATGTATCTATTGCATTATTAAAATAATAAATTCCACTCTCTCCTTTACCAACATCCCCATTATCCCCGGGACCTTCCTCGCCCATTCCATCAAAAAGACCGGCCCTCGATATAAAAATCCAAGATGAGAAAGCACATAGAACAATAATTATAGCGATACTAAGTCGCTCAAAGATAACTTTTTTCATATTTTTTTATTTTTGTTTTGTTTTTAGAGGAAAACTTATCAATATTCTTATATTAGCATACTTTTGAACAAAAGTCAATATTTTGGCTTAGATTTTCGATAATTTTTTACCTTTAAATCTAATTTTTTATGTTTTATAAATAGTTTTTTTACATTTTGCATAATTAAATCACAAATCGTATAATAAACACATGAAAAAAATTGAGTGGAATAAGGTCACATGGTATTCGAAACTTTTTGCAGTTTTACTGTTTTTTATAGTGCTTTTAGTTGGAATGTATATTGGAAGCGAATTTCAAAAGCTTCAAATGATGCCTTTTTAACCGAAATTATCAAATTTCATTAAATATTCGAGCATTTTGAAATAAATTTAACTTTTAATTGTATATATTATATAGAATAATCTCGTCTTTATGGATGAACAATCTGATGAAGCTATTGTCTTGCTTGTCCAAGGCGGAGATTTATCCGCTTTTAAGACTCTGATCGATCGCTATGATTCAAAGATGATGCGTTATGCTAAAAGATTTCTTTTTGGCTATGATGACGCTCAAGATGCTCTTCAGGAAATTTTTATAAAAGCCTATCGCAATATTAAAAGTTTTGATACCCGTCGACGTTTTTCTCCCTGGCTCTACCGAATCGCTCATAATGAATTTATTAATATTATCAAAAAGAAGGGGCGAGAACCCTTATCTTTTTTTGACCCTGATACTATTTTTCCACATCCCATTTCTACCCACTTTGCGGATACCGAAATTAAAGAAAAGGAATTACGTGAGTTTTTAGAGAAATCATTAGATAAACTGCCGGTCAAGTATCGAGAACCAATAGTTTTGTTTTATTTTGAAGAAATGGACTATAAACAAATTGCCACTATTATGCAAATCCCTATTTCAACCGTTGGTATTAGAATCCGAAGAGGAAAAATATTATTACAAAAAATTCATGATAACAATTTACATATATGAGTGAATCCGAAAGAAAAGACAACCCAAATCACTTGAGTGAAGATATTCTAACCGCTATTAAAAAAGGCGCAGTCGAAATGCGTCCAAAATGGCACTTTATTTTAAAGATTGCCTTATTAATAACCGGTACAGTGTTGGCTATCCTCACACTTTTATTTATTGCTAGTTTTATCTTCTTTTCACTGCGTCAAAACGGCAGTTGGTTTGTTTCTGATTTTGGTCTCAAGGGTTGGGAAGCCTTTATTTTCTCATTACCCTGGATCTTATTAATTGTCACCGCTATTTTTATTATTATTGTTGGCCTATTAGTAAAAAATTACTCTTTTGCGTTTGGTCGTCCCCTGATTTATTCAGCTTTAGGCATTATTGGCTTTACGGGGTTACTTGGTTTTCTGATTTCTCTTACGCCTTTTCATTCAAGCTTATTGATTGAAGCTGAAAATGAACATTTATCTTTCGCCGGTCCTATTTATCGTCAATATGGTCATCGTAATTTAGGCAATATTGTCACCGGCCGAATAATTGGAATAAATGGCAATAGTTTTGGACTTTATAGTCAGAACGAAGAAATTTTAACTATTATTATTACTCCCCTTACTGTCGTACCACGATCTGGTATTAATGTCTCAGAAGTAGTGGTTGTTCTAGGTGAACGAGAAGGTAATGTAGTGGAGGCCTTAGGTATCAAACCATTAACAGGCTATTCCGGCATGCGCTCACCAACCATGCCACCTCGTCGTTAATATCTACATAATAAATATAAGTTTAGGATGAAATAAGTTTAGTAATTAATTGTATTAAATAACAGGAGACAGGATCCGGTTTCCGATATTGCGACTATATCCCTACAGGATATGGTGGCCCAAAGGTCGAAGTTATTTTAAATTAAATAATATAATAACATGAATAAAAAAATTATCTCTTATGCTATTTTACCAGTGCTTGGACTAGCGCTCTTAAGTGCGGGCGTTACCTATGCCGCTAGTAATAACACAGGAGCTAAACCAATGGATGCCTTAGTAAGCGCTCTGGCAACCAAATTTAATTTAAACTCATCTGATGTTCAACAAGTTGTCGAACAAGTAATGTCCGAGCAACGGACAATTAGAGAAACAGAGATAACGAAGAATTTTACCACCCGTCTTAATCAAGCGGTCACTGATAAAAAACTAACGCAATCTCAAGCTGATCTAATCATTGCCAAACAAGCGGAACTCAAAAATCTTCACCTCTCTCTTGAAGATAAAACTGAGGCCGAACGTCAAGCCATTATGAAGAAAGAAATGCCTTCCTTACAAAAGTGGGCTACTGACAATAATATTCCTAAAGAATATTTAATGTTTGGAAAGGATAAAGGTCCGGGACCTCGTGGACACCACGATGGTCATGAAAAATTCTTTGAAAAAAAATTTAACGCCGCCACTACAACTAAATAAGAAAGAAAGGTTCATAACAAAAAGCCAGGTACTACCTGGTTTTTTTGTTACGTTTTTTAGAAAAGAAAAAGCCTTACTTTGAAAAGAAGGTAAGGCTTTATATAAAAAATCAAAATATTAAAAAATTAGCACGAGCAAAGGGATTAAAAAAATAATAGCGAGACAGATGATAACTCCATATCTTTGGAATTTTTTATCAAACTTCTGTCTATCTTTAAACTCTTTTAATCCATCATTTTTTTCAGAAGTCAAAGTAGCTGTTTTCATTTTTCCCCCCTCTTTTTTTGATTTTAAAAATAATTTTATTATCTCTACAATCTCATATATAAAAAGAAAAGTCAAGAAATTATCTGTATCTAATCACTTATTGGCTTTTTAACAATAAAAAAACCTTCTAGAAGATTTTAGAAGGTAGGTGTGTTGATTGTTTGTTGAGGTTTTTTGTAATGAGTTTTAAAGAGATGAGATGGGTGTTTAGAAAATGTGTTGAGTAAAGATGTTGAAAGATATTGATTGAAAGAACGGGGTTGTTTTTTATTGAGTTTAGAAAGATGAGGCGGAGTAAGAATTTTAGTTAAAGTTATGGATTATGAGATGTAAGATGTGATTTTTTGATGTATGAGTGATATGAGTGTTTAAATGTCAATTGAGTAATTTTGATGAAGTGAGTGTTTTTATGAGTTGAGTTTTTATATATTGAGATGGGTATGGTTTGTTGGGTTGGAGTAAGTTGTTAAGGGGCGATGTATGCTTATAATCTAGCACAGTGTTTTTATCTTGTCAAGTAGGATTAAAATACCCCTTTATAAACCAAATTTATAATAATAAAACCCCGACGATATTCTGTCAGGGTTTAATTTTTTAAGATATGACGCTATTCTATTTAATCAGCGTCATTTTTTTTACTTGCATCAGATTCTCTGATTGAATCCGGTAGAAATAAACACCGCTGGACAATACAGAAGCATTGAAATTAACGGTATAATAACCGGCTGTCTGTTGCTCATTTACCAGAGTTGCTACTTCTTTCCCCATAATATCAAAGACTTTCAATGTTACCAGACCCTTGACTGGGATTGTGTAACTGATCTTTGTCTCCGGGTTAAACGGATTCGGGTAATTTTGTTGTAATTTAAAGGTCGTCGGTGTTCCGATGACCACTTCATTCTGAAGACTGAAATATTCAAAATTACCATTGAAATCAATCTGTTTTAATCTGTAATTATATATTCCGGTACTTAATCCCCTGTCAGTATATGAATACTGTTGAGGAGAAGTAGTGGTTCCCTGTCCTTTTACTGAACTAATAGTCATCCAGTCATTCCCAGACACTGACCGTTCAATCTCAAAACCTGAATTATTTATTTCGGAAGCTGTTGTCCAGTTCAACGTTACATTACTTTCGGTTACTATCGAAGTAAACGAGGAAAGCTCAATAGGTAAAGCCCCCCAATCAATCACTATGCCCATTTTCCCATAAACGGGATAGGCAATAGCTAATGATTGGCGGTCGCCGGTCTGAGCATGAATGATGCGTCCTTGCGGAAACAGCATTCTTGCTATTGCCGTTACCGTTCCACCGGTGATTCCGCCGGATACTTCTACTTCCGGTGAAATTCCCGACGAATTGGTACTTACTGTATCCTCACTGAGAATTCCATTGGTATCCGATAAATACAAGCAAATATTATTAACCTGTACGGGATCCCCATTTTGATCCAGAGTTTTTATGTAAAAGAACTCTGAACCCATACCCGGTAAGATAAAAAAGGTAACTATCGGCGTTGCTCCCAAGCCGTTAATATCTGCATCGGCAATAATTGCTAATGCTCTATTTCTGATACCAACGTCAGTCACAGTATTTGCATCAACAGCATCTGTATAATGCCAAATTGCAATCTGAATAGCCGCAGCTTCCGCATTTACGTCTACCATTGGATAGACAACGTACGGATAATAATGATCTACTATATACTGCACCTTTGCCTGAACATACGCACACGTGTCGGTGTATGTATTGTCTCCGAGATTCACGGTTCTATGCAGATCAACACAATAAACCGGAACAGAGTTTCCATCCATTACCGAGTGAATTGTTCCTGCATACGATGTTTTATCTACTGTATTGGCGGGTGGATCTTTGAAAGTAACAGATTGTCCGTTTTCAAGAGAAGCAACGGTTATCTGAGACAATCCGCAAAGGTTATCGGCGGAAGCACTGTTAAAATAAACTGCAGCAAAAACAAATAATAAGAGAGCACTGACTCTCTTTAAGCTTAGAAATTTTTTCATTTTTTCGATTTTGTTTAGTTTTTAAATGAACTTTATCAAAAAAACTAAGATTCCACAGAATCTTGAACTTAATTGACGAAACGTAACTTAACCTATTTTAATAATTTTGTCAAGACCCATCGAAATAACCTACCGATTTATCAAAAAACAGCCATTTACTGGCTGTTTTTAGTAAAGAAATCAAATTATTAAATTTTATTTTTTTTCACCAATATTTACTTCCGAGTCCATAGAATCTTCTTTGGAGGTTTCTAGCTTAATAACCATTTCACCATCTTCTATTATTGGTTCTTGTTGAATAGAATTTGGCTGAGAAGTACTACAGGCCTTCATATCCTGGCGAAAGGTACCCCAATTTGCTTCTTTTAGTACTTTTAGCGCCTCAAGACCATTCCAAATTGAGCGTTCATAAGCAGAAATACATATTTTATTGGCCTTTTGCTGAGTTTCCATCGAAGTTTGATCAATCGCTGACTTCTGACAGGCAGTACGAACATCAAGTGCTTGCAAAATAGCGTTATTTTGTGCGTTAAAAGCGGCTTTTAAACTGGTGTCCTTTTTTTCAATAGCCGTTTTTACACACTGCGCAATAACTGGATCAATTTTTACCAATTTTTGAGCTGGCTTTGCTTCGCCTGATTTTTCAGTTCTCTTGGTATCGGTAGTCTTTTTATCCATCATTACTTTTGGAGTTTCAACCTTATTTACCTCTTTTCTTGCATCATTTTTTATAACTACGCGATTTTCCATTGTTTTAATGGATCTTTTTTTACCATAGAGTGAAGGACCAATTTTTCTTACCCCTTCATAATACTTTATCATTTCCGGTTTAAGAATTTTTTCTAAACCTTCTTGCTCCGGATCAGTCATAGCTACAGCACGATGGATCGCTACTGATTCATAGGCCTTTACCTGATTATTTTCGAGGTGAACTTGTTCAGCTGCCCAACTTGTAAATAGGGCTCCTGAAGCTATGGTCACAACAGCAAACGCAGAAAACATTTTTTTCATATATTTGTTTTTGTTTTGTATATAAAAAAGGACATAAAAGTCCCATGTAAACCTAGTATAGCATGTTTTTTAACAAAAATCAAGAGCAAAATATACTTTGTTAAACTTTAGACCTACTTTAGCTGACTATGTTATACTACCTTCATATTCTATTAACTTCACAAACGTATGATTTTCCATCACTCTCGTCAAAATAAAATAATTATTCCTCTTATAATTATTGCTATAGCGGCTTTGTTATTTGGTATCATAATTAATCATTACCAAACTACAATACAAAAATTAGAGTTACGAATTACTGAACTTGAAAAAAATTCCTCTCAACCTAATAATCCAGGAGATAATAAATCTAATAATCCAAATCCCGAAGATAGTGATTCAAGGGTATCGTACGCCAATTCTAAATATCACTACAACTTACGCTATCCTGCTAATTTAGAAATAAAAGTAGTAAATGATAAACGCGCCTTTGTTGGTGTTATTGATACTTCAACCGAAGATGAATATGTGGCGGGAAAAGTTCAATTCCTTATTTTAGAAGATAAGGAAATTTCTAATCTTAAATCAAAATTTGAAGAGACATCTTTTAACTCCATAAAAAAACTTTGCGACGCAGACGGGTCCGGTGCTTCAATTTCTTGTCCACGTAAAAAAAGTTTCGCACCTCTTACCATTACATCCGGTCTATCAGCCTATACCTTAACGTTAGAACAAGATACTAAAACTTTTGTACCTACCGAAGTAGTCACATCTGATGAACGACAGTTTTATATTGTTGATTTAAGTTTAAAAAATACCTCTACTATTTTAGTCATCTACGCAATCGGTGATGGTACAAATGAATTAGCTAAACAAATTGCTGAATCAGTTACTAACAATAACTAGATCATGTCAGAATTACAACAAATAAAGACTGTCATAACAAAAGCTGGTAATAAAAAACGTGCGCTTGGTACTGCACGTTTTTTCAAAACAGGAATAGGTCAGTACGGTGAAGGAGATATTTTTATTGGTTTGACCGTTCCAATCTCCCGTGTGATTGCAAAACAATTTAAGCATCTTCCTATTAAGAATATCGGGGGTTTACTCAAATCAAAAATTCATGAAGAACGTTTAATTGCTTTATTAATTTTAGTTGAACAATTTCGGAACGCCAGTACCTCTGAAAAAAAGATAATTTTCAATTTTTATCTTACGCACACAAAATATATTAATAACTGGGACTTAGTTGATCTTTCTGCTGATAAAATTATTGGTGAGTACCTGGTTAATAAACCGCCCACTCTCTTAATAAAATTAGCTCATTCTAAGAGTATGTGGGAACGAAGAATCGCTATTGTTGCCACCTTTGCTTTCATTAAAAGAGGTGATTATACAATCACTTTTAAAATTGCGGAACTTTTACTTACCGATAACCATGATCTAATTCATAAAGCTTCGGGATGGATGTTGCGTGAAGTTGGTAAACGAATTTCTTTCACTATATTACGAACTTTTCTTGATCAGCACGCTGCTCGTATGCCGAGAACGATGTTACGATATTCAATTGAACATTTACCCGAACTTGAAAGAAAAAAATATTTAATAAAAAAGAGTCAGTACATACATAATGACTTACTAAACTAATTATCTTTTTTTTTGACCACAGCATAAATCTCTCTTTTTTTTCAATAAAATAATAATCCTTTTGATTGTGTTATACTAAAAATATTACTACGATTCTTCTAAGATACTATGAAAAAATTACTTAACAAAAAAAGAAAAAAGGCTTCGGCTATCTTTGAAAAGGGGGCCTTTGCGTTTATTAGTCGGATAGGATCAATCGGCTCAATAATTATTCACTCCTTAGTTTTTATTGGTTTTTTTCTCATGGGAATTTTTGGTTACAATTGGAATACCCTCTTACTAATTTTAACAACGATTGTTTCTTTAGAAGCAATCTACTTAGCCATTTTTATTCAAATGACTGTTAATCAAAATACGCAGAGTTTGGCCGAAGTTGAAGAAGATATAGATGAAATCCAAAAAGATATTGATGATATCCAAGAGGATGTTGATGAAATTCAAGAGGACGTCGACGATATCGCTGAAGAAGAAAAAGAAGCCGAAACTCACGAACGGTTGCAAGTACAAACTTTAGCGCAAATCCAAACTGAACTACAACAACTCGCACGAACCATTGCAACATTACGACCACCTCAGAAAAAATAATATGATAGAACAGCTTAATCTTGTACAAAAGAAAAGCGAGGTCTGGAGAGAATCATTTTTAAAACCATTGTTACGTCATATTCGATTTACCGGTAACGACATTACTACCTTTCGTTTGCTTTTAGCACTTAGTTTTCCCTTTCTTATTCTTCGATTTCCACTTTTAGCTTGGTTGTTCATTTTTACTTCTTTCTCTTTGGATGCACTTGACGGTCCAATTGCTCGCTTTAAAAATACCGACAGTGATCGAGGAAAATTTATTGATGTACTGATTGATCAAATTACTTTTATTTTATTAATACTCGGGTTAATTCGCTTGTTTCCAGATTTAAGTCAAGTTTTAACAACGTTAGGTTTTATTATTCCTTTAACATATCTCATAACCATAATATATAAGAATGAAAAAAGTTCCAGTGACTGGATTATAAAACCAAAAACTCAACTAACAATATATAAAATTATTTTTATAATAATTATTATTAGTTATCTTACCCAAGTACTTTCGAAAGAAATAGTTTGGTTATTACTGTGGCTTGAAGCAATCACGGCTGGTTTTCATTTTGGTATTTACTATGTTGCCTTTATTAATAAAGACACCTCTTCTCCATCTCATACAAAATAATCTCTAGTGTTTAAATACTTCATTAATAAGCCCAAAAATGGCTTATTTTTTATTATTCATGATTTATTTTATTTAATATTAGCTAAATTTATTGTTTTACGTCGGCGGGCTCTTGACTTTTTTCTTCTCTTATGATATCCTCATAAATTACCTCTTGGAGGTAGTTTAACAATTTCGTTTTTCAAAGTTCAGTTGAAGCGGGCTAGGCACGACAAGCATGGGGATTTCTTCGTTAGAAACAGTCCGGTTTCGACTAGATTCTTTCTAATGAAAATTTCTTGCCTACCCGCTTGAGCTGAACTTTCCTAAATAAAACACCTCAGTCATTTGACCGAGGTGTTTTATTTTTATTTAAAGAAAAAACTTAATCATTATACTCATCAGCTTTTTCTTCATGCACGTCAGCGGCATGTCGATGAGCATCAGCGGCTTCATCATTCGCCTCGTCAGCATTTTCGTCTGCCTCATCGGCATCCACATCTGCTGCATCAGAGTCATCATCTAATATTTCGTACGTTAACATACGTTTGTATTAAATTAATTAGATTGTAGATAACTGACAAGTGCCGCCAGTCTCTACGCTCTCATTATATAACTGTTAAAAAATAAATCAAGAGACAAATAT
>DAORIW010000026.1:0-11928 GCA_035438725.1 bacterium
GTCCGGTCGTTGACTGGGCGGTTTTTTGTTTGAGTAACGTTAAAAAAATGAATATAACTTCAGCCTTGCCAAAATCGAAAAAATAAGCTATAAATTAGGTTACTAGTTTGAAAATCAATAAAATATGATTGATCCCCAAGCGCTTGATCAACTTATAGACCAGTTGATCAAAAGAAAAGGTATGGAGATGCCCGATGAAAATCGAGCTTCTTTTACTGAAGAAGTTGTTGATAAAATCAATGAAAGCATTCTTCGGAATATGTCTGATGATAAATTGCCAGAATTCGAGCAAATACTTGAAGAAGGTAATGAAGAAAAAGTTAAAGCGTTTATTCGCGAGCAAATCCCTAATCTTGATTACGTAGTTACTAAAGCCTTGTCCTAAATTTTAATTTTAATATTATGTCTTTTGAACATCTTCCGAAATTTGAACAATCAGCGAATCCAGAAAAGTCGTGGAAAGAGCGACTACTAAAACATAAGAATTTAATTGCTGGTGTAGTAGTTACATCCATGTTGGAGTCTGAAGCTATTTCCGAGACTCAAGAAAAAATTCATAATAATCAAGACTAACTTAACTCAAAAGAACAAGGTTCTTACTATTAATATCTTCAATAAAATCCCGACCGAGCGGGGTTTTTTAGTACGTAACTTTTAAGTCAGTTTTCCGTATTACTATATAAGAGTCAATCCGGAATACAGCCTCTGTCTCAGGGCCGATGCTGTATTCCCGTCACTCTTTTTAAAACCCCCTATGAAATTAAGAGGTTTTTAAGGTTTAAGCTAATTATTAATAACTAATTATATGACGGATGAAAACGTTCCCGTGGATGTTTCAGGGAAAAGTAATGCGGCGCTGTTTATGAGTCTAATCGCCATTGTTTTAATAATTGTCGTAATTTTCGTATTAAGAGGGAAGGCAGATGATGAAAATCTAGAATCAGCTAATAGCGCCAATAATAGTGTAACAATGGATGGAAATGACAAGGGAATGATAAACTCCGAAGATATCGGCAATAGTGACATGCCAAGTAGTAACGAGAGTAATGTTGAGGTAAATGTTACTTCACCCACTCCGCTACTGCCAATAGTAAGTGAGGACGGAACTACTACTGTTACGGTAATTGCGGAAAATTTTAAATTTACTCCTTCGGAAATTAAAGTTAAAAAAGGCGATAAGGTACGAATTGTCTTTAATAATAAGAGTGGCAACCATGATTTTGTGCTTGATGAATTTAATGTTAAGACAAAACAGACAAACGGTCCTTCGACCGAAACAGTTGAATTTACGGCCGATAAAACTGGTACCTTTGAGTACTATTGTTCCGTAATGCAACATCGTCAGATGGGCATGAAGGGTAATTTGATTGTTCAGTAAAGATATAAAAAGAAAAACCCGGCTTTATGTCGGGTTTTTTGTGCTTATTTTAGTATCGTATATGTGGAAGGTGGCTGAATATTTAAGATCTGACTTATATTTTCCGAAGTTATCTTTTGAAAAATATTTTCTAAGCGTTTCTGAGAAACTTCAGAGAAAGTCGTATTCTTTTTAGTTACATTTTCTTTGAGAAAATTTACATAGGTTTGTAAATTATCTCTACTTTTCATGTTATTTTTGGTAATTAATCCTCCGAGTCCAAATCGGAAATGGGTGGAAGAAATTACCTCTTTTATACGATTATTTATTTCTCCATTAGCGAGGCCAACTGATTGAGGCGAAAAAATAGCGTATATATTATAACGATGTTGACTAATATTTTTTATAAACTTAAAAGTCTTAGGTTTTTTAATTTTTTCTAAAACTATTTTGATTTTCGGCACCTCTTTTAGGATGCGCGGTAGAGTGTGGGTTATGAAATATTTTTCCCTTTTTATGGGATTGATATTCAGTGTTTCGCTTGTCAGTAACTTTGGATTAAGATACAGAGGAATATTTTTATGCTCTAAGAATCTAAATAATGGCTTTAGAGACGGAATATCATGAATCATTGGATTCTGTTTCGAGTAATTACTTAAGCGAATAGCCACCACATGGTTTTGACTATTTCTGTTGCAGGCAGCCGCTATTTCTTCAAAATGAGAAGTTCGATTAACATTTAAGGTCATAAAAATACCGACACGTGCTTGTTGATTGTTAGAAATATAGCTTTCAATCTCCTTCTTAAATGAAACAACGTTACTCAGAGAATTTAAGTTTTTCTCATCAGTAATGATTACTGCGCCACGAACTTGATAAGGAAGGTATTTCAGGATACTGGGTTGACAGTCATTAATACTTAATTTAACTAATGGATCTACCGGTCCGAGTAGACTAATACCGTTAATTTTTGGGTTCATTATTATGAGGTTTGATTTATGTTTAATTTTTAATGTTCAGCTTGTTATCTCTTGAAATTAGCCAATATTTATATATTTGTCAAAGTTTTAACTAAAAAAGGTCTTTATTAAGACCTTTCAAAAATTTTAATACTATGTATAAAAGAAGAAAGGGTTTATTTTTTCACATCTTCCCAAACGCCAATCGTGTTTCCTTCAGTATCTTTAATATAGGCGTACATTCCAGCGCCAGCAATTTCTTTTTTTTCCATGACGATAGATCCGCCAGAAGCTATAATTTTTTCTAAAACCATATCTAAATCTTCAACAACTACGGCGATCGTCGGGGAAGTGGCCGCAAATTGTTGACCACGTTGGAACATGCCACCATTTATAAAACCCGTTTCGGCCATTTTATTATTTTCATCCATTGGTCCAGTATAGAGCCCCACATATGGACTGCCGTCTGGCATTGGCCAGTCTTTTGTTTTCCAACCAAAAGATTTTTCATAAAAAGTGCGGGCCCGACTGACATCATCGGCCGGAATTTCAAAGTGTTGAACTTTATTCATATAGCTGATAATTAGTTAATATATGTAATTACGAAACAAGTTTTGATTTTCTTCTAGCCCGTGAAAGAATCACCCAGAGCGCCAGGCACATACACAAGACGCCTAAAGTATTAAACATCAAATCGTTTGCCGTATCAGTTCCTAAACCGGAGCGTTGGGTGCCATAGATCAAATCCTCTGAATATTCTTCAATTTCATACAATGCGCCTAAAGTAATCGTAGTAACTGCTGATAAGAAGATGGCTAACCGTAAACGACCTAATTTATGCATTAATTTAAATTGAAACTTATCGAGCCAAAAAGCGGAAATAATTACGAAAAGAATAAAACAGACAATACTACTTGAGCTGAAATGTAAACCTTGATCCCACCACTCAAAACGAGCATAAAAATGAAAAACATCAGCAATAAAATCTAAAAATATAGAAATAAAGGTAAGAATCCAGATTGAACTATGAAGAGATTTATTGTTTTTCTTTTTATAATAGAGATATGCAATAATTTCGAGGATTATAAAAGTAATGATAGAAGTGCTTAGTAAACCTCGCCATGTAAACTGAGGAGAATAATTAAAAATTTTTAAAATATTTAAGGTTTCAAAAATAAGGAGGCTAAGGATTAATAACCGAACTATATTATGAACTAAAGCACTTTTAGACCACTGACTCTGCAGATATGATGAAAAAATATTTGAGTTTGAGGAAGGCATAAAGCTTAAAATTATATGAAGTCAATGAAATTAATATAAGTATATCATCTTTTGAGAAATACCAAAAAAATGGCTTGTTTTAGCATCATTTGACATTTACAAAATTGTCTGGTATACTATAGGGGTAATGAATATACGAGGTTTGTGACGTAGTCGATCAAAAACTATCTATCAACTTACATTTTATTTATTCTATCTAAATTCATGCAAGGTACAATCAAAAAATTGACCGATAAAGGTTTTGGATTCATCGCTTCTGAAGGTCAGGAGAAGGATTTGTTCTTCCATAGTAACAACTTGGTTGGCGTCCAATTCAACGATCTTCACGAAGGTGATGCTGTCACTTACGAGACAGAACAATCTGAAAAAGGTTTGAACGCTGTTAACGTTCAACGCGCTTAATATCGCGTCTTAAAAAAACACCGGCTTGAGCTGGTGTTTTTTTATTGGTTAATCTATTTGAAGATGTATATTTTTTGGTTATATTTTCAGTGCATACTCACATTGAAGTTCTATTTTTCTTTTAATTTTAATTAACGGGTAGCTTTATACATAATCCAAATTCCTACAATTCCTCCAAGCGCGCTAAAAATAACCGCCGAAAAAGAAAACATTCCAGCACCCCAGATGAGAGGAATAAAACTTCCCGTTGTCGAGCCAATAAGTAATCCTAGCCAGATGAGAGTCTTTGAGTTCATATATTATTATGATAGCTCAAAATGAGACAAAAATATAATAATTAGTACATACGATCAGTTTTTTATTTCATTTGATTTTATTATTTACTTAATTTTGATGAAGTGATTAGGTCATTAAATTGACTATAAGTTTGAATTAGATCCCGCTTGAATAAAAGAGATTTTTTCTGTATAAATACAAGATATGAATCAAGCTGAAGCAATAAAAAAACCTAGTTTATTTAGTTTACTTAAGCCGTACCGAGCATTAATTATTACCTTAATTATATGTGCTCTTGTTAGTAATGCTCTTACCCTCTGGCTGCCTCGGTTGCTGTCTTATGGTATTGATGGTTATTTGAGTGGAAGTGGGTTGAATACAATTTTATGGGAATTCTCGATTGCATCGGGTCTTATATTTCTTTTGACATATGGTCAAAGTTTTTTGCAAACCTATGCCTCAGAAAGAGTGGCCAGAGATTTGCGAAAAAAGCTGTCTGATAAAATTTCCAATCAGAGTTTAGGAGAAGTTCAAACTCTAACACCGGCCACGCTTCTCACTAACCTTACCTCTGATATTGATTCGATTAAGAATTTTGTTGCTCAGGCAATTGTTAATATTGTTTCTTCAGCTTTTTTGATTATTGGTGCCAGTATTCTCTTAATCTCAATTAATTGGAAACTGGGTTTAGCAGTGTTAACGATAATCCCGCTCATTGGCGGAACTTTTTTTGTTATTTTTGGAAAAGTTCGGGTGTTATTTTTACAAACCAGAGAAGTGATTGATTGGTTAAACAAAGTAATAAATGAAAGTATTTTGGGAGCCGCTTTAATTCGAGTTTTAAATTCGCAGAGGTTTGAACATGAAAAATTTATTGCTGCAAACGGTAAAGCTCGAGATATAGGAACAAGTATTTTGAAATTATTTTCAGCCATGATTCCGATTATTACTTTTGCTTCAAATTTAGCGATTCTAATTATTTTAGTGTTAGGTGGTAAGTTTATTATTCAAGGAAGTATGACGTTAGGTGATTTTGCTTCGTTTAATAGCTATCTCGTGATCCTGATATTTCCGATTATCTTAATTGGATTTATGAGTAATATTATTGCTCAGGCGCAAGCCTCTTATGGAAGAATTATGGCGGTTTTATCAACTTCTGAACCAAGAACCGAGGGAACACTTATTCAACCATTACAAGGCAGTATTCAGATTGAAGGAGTTAATTTAATGTATGGAGAAAAACCTGCTTTGAAAAATGTTTCATTAGATATTTCTCCAGCTAGTAAAGTAGCAATTATTGGTCCAACCGCGGCCGGAAAAACTCAACTTTTAAGTTTACTTATTGGTCTTATTCAACCAACAACCGGTGAAGTTAAGTATGATAACCGAAATATTAATGAGTATCAGCGCGAGAATTTATATAAGCAAGTGGGGTTAGTGTTTCAGGATAGTATTATTTTCAATATCAGTTTGCGCGAAAATATTGCTTTTAATACTGAGGTAAAAGAAGCAGATATGCAAAAGGCGATCGAAACGGCTGAGCTTGCAGATTTTATTAAAGAGCTACCCGATGGCTTAGAAACGATCGTTTCGGAACGAGGTAATAGTTTATCGGGTGGTCAAAAACAAAGAATCATGTTAGCCCGTGCTTTGGCTATTAATCCAAAGATTCTATTACTTGATGATTTTACGGCACGGGTTGATACTAATACGGAAGCGAAAATTTTAGAAAATATTTTTAAGAATTATCCTGGCTTAACGTTAGTTTCGGTAACTCAAAAAATTGCCTCAGTTGAAAGTTATGATCAGATTATCGTCTTAATGGAAGGTGAGGTGATTGGCACCGGAAAGCACCAAGAATTAATGAACACTTCTCCAGAATATGTTCAAATTTATAACTCTCAGCAAAGTACCAGTACATATGAATTATAATCTTAATAAAGCAGAGAACTCACAAAAAATCGATACCTGGCAAGCAGCTAAAAAGCTCTGGCCTTTATTAGTTGAGGAAAAGAAAATAATGATTGTTGCGTTACTCGCCGTTGTTATTAATTCACTTCTAAACTTAATCGCTCCTCGATTAATTGCTCATACGGTGGACACATATATTATTCAGGGAGATTATCAGGGCGTTTTGGTTTTTGCAGCGATTATTTTAGTTCTATATCTATTTGGGTTAGTGACAAGTTATTTACAGACTCGTTTGATGGGTGGTGTTGGTCAACGAGTGTTATATCGACTTCGTAATCAAATATTTAATAAACTCCAGGCGTTACCAGTGGCTTTTTTTAATCAGAATAAGGCCGGCGACCTTATATCGAGAATCAATAACGATACGGATAAAATTAATCAATTTTTTTCTCAAGGCTTAATTCAGTTTATGGGCAGCATCTTCTTAATGGTTGGTGCCGTAATTTTTCTTTTAACTCTTAATCTTCGTTTAGGAGCCGCTACTTTAGCTCCAGCTATACTTTTATTAATTATTACCCGTCTTCTATCTGCTTGGGTTAAAAAGAAAAATCTTGTTAGTTCACAAAAATTAGGAGAAATGAGTTCCGAAATTCAAGAAAGTTTGAGTAACTTTAAAGTTATTATTGCCTTTAATCGCCGTGATTATTTTAAGAAACGTTTTCAGGAAGTTAATGATGATAATTATACCGCCGCAGTTAGTGCCGGAATTGCTAATAACAGCTTTACTCCCATTTACGGATTAGCTTCTAACTTTGGACAGTTAATTGTGTTAGTGTATGGTATTGCTTTAATAGCTTCCGGGAATTTTACCATTGGCTTATTAATTAGTTTTCTTTCCTACGCTCATAGTTTTTATAACCCACTTCGTCAATTGGCGGCTCTATGGTCAAGTTTTCAAACAGCTCTTGCGAGTTGGGACCGGGTTCATGAAATATTAGTATTAGAAAATGATTTACCGGTTTTGACTGAAGCGGAAACGAAGGGGAGTGAGTCGGTGTTGGAGTTTCAAAACGTTAATTTTAGTTATCCCGATGGAAAAGAAGTGCTTCACAATATAAATATCCGTTTAGAAAAAGAAAAAACCTATGCCTTGGTTGGTCCAACCGGTGGAGGAAAAACTACGACCGCTTCATTAATGGCGAGATTATATGATCCAACTTCCGGAACAGTTTTTATTCAAGGAAGAGATATTCGAAGTTATTCGACGGAAGAGCGAACCCAGAAAATAGGCTTTATTTTACAAGAGCCAGTTTTATTTACAGGGACCGTCAGGGAAAATATTTTATATGGTAACGAGATTTATCTCGACTATAGCAACGAGAAATTAGAAAGTATTATTCACGAGGCTGGTTTAGGAAAACTGTTAGAGCGCTTTGATGAAGGTTTGGAAACAAAATTAACAACCAACGGTGACGCAGTAAGTCTTGGTCAAAAACAATTAATTGCTTTTATGAGAGCAGTGCTTCGTCGTCCCGAAGTATTAATTTTAGATGAAGCGACTGCTAATATCGATACCGTGACAGAGCAATTATTAGAGGAGATTTTGCGTAATCTGCCAGTCTCAACCACAAAAGTTATTATTGCTCATCGTTTAAATACAATTGAAAATGCTGATGAAATATTTTTTGTAAACGGTGGGGAAGTGATTCAAGCAGGTTCTATGGAGCATGCCATAGAAATGCTACTTCATCACAATCGGAAGAGCTAGCTTTGAATTTTGCTCTTTTTTTACAACCAAAAATGTTCCAACCCACGATCCTAGAGCTAGAGGAATAAGATATAAATAATTTTGAACATAGGTCAGTACTCCGACGGCTAATAAGAAATGCATTAAGGCACCAGTTGTTGCGGCGGCGTACGGCTTTTGTTTGGTGACTTGTAACGTATAATAGGCGTACATAGCATCAACTGCTACGTACGCTAGAAAAATAAAGACCGCGGTTTTGAGATTAAAATTCACTTATATTTTCTTTAGTAAATTACTCGAATCTAATTTTACTGTATCAATCACTTCCTGAACATTAGTCATTAATTGAGCGGGAAAAATAATTGTTGAATTTTTCTCGACGCTAATTTCTGCTAACGTTTGAAGGGTTCGTAATTGTAAAGCAATCGGATGGGCCATGATAATATCGGCTGCTTCGCCTAATTTAACGGCGGCTTGAAATTCTCCCTCAGCGGCGACAATTTTTGCTCGTCGTTCACGTTCGGCTTCCGCTTCTTTGGCCATCGCTCGTTGCATATTATCTGGTAGAATAATATCTTTAATTTCCACGGCCGTCACTTGGGCTCCCCATGGTTCGGTATGAGTATCGATGACATCTTTAATTTTAGTATTAATTTCAGAAGTTTGGGCTAATAATTGATCAAGCATAAATTGCCCAACAACATTTCGGACCGTTGTCTGACTTATTTGGTTGACCGCATCATAGACATTTTCAATTGCTATAACCGATTTTTTTGGTTCGACAATGTGGTAGTAGGCCACAGCCGCGATATCGATTGAGACATTATCTTTAGTTATAATTTTTTGAGAAGGAATATTCATCGTGATGGTTCGCAAGGTAACTCGACTCATTTTTTCAAAAATAGGAATTAAAAAGATTAAACCGGGACCGCGCACACCCGTAACACGTCCCAGAAAAAAAATTACTCCTCGTTCGTATTCTTTTAACACTTTAAGTGAGAAGAATAAAATAATGATAATTCCTCCAAGTATATAATAAGTCATATTTTTTAATAATTAGTTTATTAAATTTTATATTTAATTGTCATGATAATATTCAGGTTGGGGAGGCGAATTAAATGAAGCCTTATATAGTGTATTAATCAGTAAGTGATATCTAAATCTAAGAATTTAAACAATTCGATATTCTTACAGAGGCTAGAGGTGTAAAACGATGCTATGGTAATAGTATCACTAAATGGTAGCTTGAGTAAGAGGACTTTCTTATGAAATATTAGGGAAATCTAATAAATTATGTAAAAATCTCAATGAACACTAGCGAGCAATAAATATGCGGTTGCTCATTTATTAAGGAAAATAACACAAAAAAATCACGCTTGACGAAGTGATTATTAAATTGTAGAGTATGATTGATTAAAAGGAAATTAAAAAATTATATATTTATAAAATAACATAAAAGGAGGAAAAATTTTGTTTGAAAAAAATTTAGTATATCTTGCATTGTTATTCTACAATGCAGCTCAAAATGCTAAGAAAACTTTCAGAATATTACACCTGAAAGAAATTATTGGTACTTTATCAAAGGAAGACTCGGCAGTTGATGAATTAAAAAAAAGTTTAGAAGTATTTATTTCTGATTACTGTTTGGGGGGATTGGATGGATCGGTACAAAACTCGGTAAAAACCATCTTTCAAAATTCTTCGTATGATTTTTATCTAAGAGAGGTGATAATTAAAAATATTAAAAGTAACGCACAGGAAGGAGGGAAGCTAGATAAATTAAAAATAATTTATCCAATAAAAATAAACGTTGGAAAATATTTCATCTACACCGCATTTAATCATTCTTCATTTGAATATATAGATAAAGAAGCATGGGATATAGTAAAAGTATATTTTGGAATCGGAAATGAGAAAATCCGTTTTCCGGACACCATTGCCACTGAGTACAATTTAGCTGGCCCCGAGTCAGTAGCTAACGTTATTTATAACGTAAATAAAAAAATAATAAATTATCTCAAAAATAGTAAGATAAAAATTTCTCATCAAATTGAGCGTGAACTATTGCCAACAAGCTCATACTATTAAATTCTTGCTATTTTCGTGCATAATCTTTACCTCCGGATAAAAAATTCGGAGGTATTTTAGTAGAAATATAAAAACCACAGGGTTAATCATGCGACTATTGGAAAAGATGTTGCGATTGGTTTATTCCGATGTTGGTTCACCTATTATTACGCTGTTTTTTTACACATTATTTCTCTTTTTTTAAATTTTAAGTATCTGTTTTAAATGTTTTAATCCACGCATAATATAGCTCAATAAACATTATTGTAAATATGCAAATCCTTTAGTTTACTAAGGACATACATTTAATAAAAAATGATCTGGAAAATTTTAACTAAAAATAGCGTATTTTTGACAATAGGTCATTTTTTAAGTTAGGATAAGTAGGTTAATACTTATTTTATATATGTGGAATTTTATTACAAATACAAAGCATAAATCATATATATATAGTTTAGCAGGAACATCAATACTACTTGGTATACTTTTCGATTACTTATTTTTTGAAAAATTTTTCGGTATTTCGGTATTTATTTTTGAAGCAGTTTTGATAATAATAACACTTTGGTTTTGTCTTCGTCTTCAGTACGTGGTTCGTCCGACCTTCTGGCTTTTAGCTTGTGCCTTATTTTTTACGGCCATGGTAGGAGTTCGTGCTAACTTGTTTCTTACCTTACTTAATATTCTAGCGAGTGGGGGATTATTGTTACTGGCTACTCAAGAATTTCTTAAGAAACGTATCATTAATTTTAAGATACCAGATTACGTTATTACTATCATTGTTACCCCCTTTAAAATCCTCCGACATTTTTTGCGAACAGTATTATTTTTAGGGACACCAATTGAGAAGACTTCAACTAATGTAATGAAGCGAGTTATTATCGGAATCATAATGGCCTTACCGTTTCTTTTACTCTTTGGTTTTCTTTTTACCTCAGCTGATTTAGCTTTTAAACAACTCATTGATTCTATTTTTAGATTTCATATTTCAGATGAGTGGATCGGACATGCGATATTAATTATTGGTGTGTCTATAATTAGTCTTGGATTATTTGCTTATTTATTTAATATTCCCCCCGAGATTCATTCGTCCGAGAATTTAGAGAAGATTAAACCAGAAAAGGAAGTTATGGACCGAAAAATTGAAGTCAAGGTTTTTCTATGGCTCATCGCCGTCCTTTTCGCTATTTTTCTTATCTTTCAGATTGCTTACTTATTCGGGGGGATTATTAATATTTCTCAAGGGAATTTTACCTATGCAGAGTATGCTCGTAAGGGGTTTTGGGAATTACTCACCGTAGCATTCTTTACATTACTTATTTTGTTAGTGATGGATACGCAAACAAAATCGAGTATTTCCCGGTTTAGTTGGTTCACACTACCAAGTTTTGTGCTGACAGTAGAAATTTTTATTATTATTATTTCCGCTTTTAAGCGTTTGATGCTGTATCAAGAGGCGTATGGTCTAACATCTTTAAGATTATATGTGGCCGGCTTTATTGTTTTTCTCGGTGTTGTTTTTATTCTACTAGCAGTAAAATTATGCCGCGGAAAAAATGAAAGTTTCTTTGCTTTCGGTACCCTTCTATCGATGATTATTTTTTTGGTCTCTTTTAATCTTCTAAATCCCGATGGCTTTATTGCGAAAAAAAATATTGATCGTTTTAATCAGGGCGGGGGAATTGATGCCCACTATTTAGGAAGCTTATCTGTTGATGCCGTACCAACTATTTTGAATGCGTATGATCGATTTAGTAATGAAGACAAAGCGATTTTGAAACAACTTATCTTAATTAAGAAAGACGACTTAAAACAGCAAAAATCGGATTGGCAATCGTATAATGTCTCACGAGATAGGGCACTAAGAGAGATTGATAATAAAATTTTAAAATAAGTGAATGTTGCAGGCTTTAATTTCAATATCAGTA
>DAORIW010000027.1:0-11609 GCA_035438725.1 bacterium
ACCTTAACTAACTTTGCTATAATCCGAAACTCAATTCGGCTTTTTCAAGATTTAACAGAAAAGAAAGATCAAGGAAAGTTAGAAAAATATACCAAGAAAGAACGTTTGAATTTTGATCGACGAATCGCTAAACTTTCGCAAACTGTTGGCGGTCTAGTTGGCATGAATCGAACTCCGGACGCTGTTTTTATCTGGGACATTAAACACGAAGAAACTGCCTTAGCGGAAGCTAAAAAGAAAAAAATTCCCGTAATCGCCGTTTGTGATACTAATGTTAATCCGGACGGTATCGATTATGTTATTCCTGCTAACGATGATGCTTCTAAGGCAATTATTCTCATTATGAAATTGATTGAGGAAAATGTTATGGCTGCTAAAGCCTCTGCGAGAGACGCTCAGGATGCGAAAGAAGCAGTTATTAAATCTGAATAGTGGTTGCTCAGTGAGGGAGTTATAGAATTATATAATGAGAGTTGTATAATTACTTTATAACTTTAGAACTTTATAACTTTAAAACCTTATAACTTTATAACCTTATAACTTTAGAACATTATAACTTTATAACTTTATAACTTTATAACAAAATAATATGGAACAAATAAAATTATTGCGTGAACGTACCGGCGCCGGTATTGTTGATTGTAAGAACGCTTTGACTGAAGCAAATGGTGATCTTGATACGGCGGTTGATATTTTACGTAAAAAAGGAATTGCTAAGGCTGCTAAACGCGGTGATCGTGAAGCGACTGAAGGCTTAGTAAAAGTTTCAGTTGATAGTACGGGTACTAAGGGTTATATTTTTGAAATGAACGCTGAAACTGACTTCGTGGTTCGTAATGATCAGTTTAAAGAAATGGCAGCAAAAGTTATGACAGTTGTAATGGAAAAAAATCCAGCAACGCTTGAAGAGCTACTAGTCTTGTCGATTGATAGTGGTACAGTAGCAGAAAGTTTAGAACATATGAGTGGAGTGATCGGCGAAAAGATCGGTATTAGTCGCTATGCCCTCCTGCAATCTCAGGGAACAGTTGGTAGCTATGCTCACCCTCAAGGTAATATTGGCGTGCTGGTATCTGTTAATACTTCAGGTCAGACTGAACTTGTTCAAAATGTAGCGATGCATATTGCCGCCGCTAATCCTCGTTATCTTAAGCCTGAAGAGGTCGAAGTAGCCGAGATTGACCGTGAAAAAGAAATTTATCGCGAACAACTTCGCCAAGAAAGAAAACCTGAGGAAATGATTGAGAAGATTTTAATGGGTAAAATGAATAAATATTTTGAAGAAGTTTGTTTGATGAAACAAGAATATATTAAAGATGATTCTAAAAAAGTTGAGGATATATTAAATGGGGTTGAAATTGAGGCTTTTATTCGGTATTCTCTTTAAATTTTTACCATTGTCTACTAATAAAGCTGCCCTTGGGTGGCTTTATTTTTTTTAGAAAGAGCATATACTTAAGGTAGTAATACGGTTTTTGACCTAACTATACATTATGACTCAATTTACTTTTTCCAAAAAAGACCCTAACTCTTTTCCGTTTAATACTACGGTTGTTTCGGCGTTATTAGAAAGAAAGAATGATCGAGGAGAAATAGAATTATTATTACAAAAAAGAATAAATAGTAATGACTCAGTTTATTACGGAACGTTAGAAATTCCTGCAGGTCATATTTTAAAATTTGAGAATATATATGATGCTTTAAATCGGGAGGTTAGTGAAGAAAGTGGTTATACTATTTCTGAAATTATTAATGACGAGAAAACAGACATATTTTCCACTCTGGAGGATGATGGCGCCTTTGCCTTTAAGCCCTTTATTTGTCAACAATATATAAAAGGGAGAGGGTGGGGATGGATGGGCTTTGTCTTTCGATGTTTAGTTGAAAAAGGAGAAACTAAGGAGATTGATAACGAAGCAGCCGATCACCATTGGGTTACTTTAGTAGAATTAAAGAATATGTTAACAGAAAATCCTAAACAATTTTTTACATTTCATTTACCTGTCTTACACTATTATATAAACTTTCATGAAAAAAATATCGAACAAAAATAAAATAGATTATGTCGCAATCGCCTCTCATCAGATGAGAACTCCCTTAACATTAATGAAGGGGTATTTAGCAATGATCTTGGCGGGCGAGTTTGGTACAATTGATAAGTTAGAATTAAAAAAAGCTTTGGAAAATGTCTATCATTCAAATGAGGAGCTCATAAGCTTAGTAGAAAATTTGCTAATAAAATCAAGGCTCGAAACTCATGATTTGAAGATTAATCGGCAACAGATTAATATAAAAAAAATAATGGAGACGGTGATTTCAGATATGATGCCAAAGGCGTATGCCAAGGGTTTGGAGCTTATGTCTACAGATAATAATATCTCTGGTCGTATTAAAGCTGACCCGTTATTAATTCGTCAAATTTTTGTTAATTTGATTGACAATGCTATTGCTTATACAAAAAAGGGAAGAGTAAAAGTTAGTCTTAAACAAAGTGAAAAAAGAGTGACAATCACTGTAATTGATACTGGTACAGGTTTAACTGCTCGGCAATTAAAAATGCTTTTTAGTAAGTTTCAACTTCCTTATTTCATATCTCCTCAGGGAGGATTTGGTTTGGGTTTATATATTGTGGGCTTGATAGTTAGATCTCATGGAGGAAAATTATTAGCTAAACGAGGTAAGTCTAAGGGCTTAGAAGTAATCTGCCAATTACCTATAAATTAAAAAAGCGACCATGAGAGGTCGCTTTTAGATTGTAAAACTTTATTCTTGTTGATCGAGCTTAATAGCTGCCTCGGGAGTTGAAACAGGCTTAGACATTACAAAAATTTTTATTATTCCCCACGCTACCAAAGCATACACTGCCATTGCTAAAAGAGTAGTCCATTCAAAAATACTACCTTCAACACGAGTTCGTGGAAAGACATTTAAGAATGGTCCGGCAAAGGGAGTTGTTATGGTGTAAATAAAGTTAGAAAAACCAGCTAGTGGATTGGCGCCGGCTAGTTTTAGAAAAAATCGGAACCCCAGTAATACTTCTATGAGTCCCAAAATATACCATACTACCTGCGTACCTCGGAACAAGGGTTTTGTGCGAGTTTGATTTATTGTTTCCATATAATTTATATTAATTAATTAAGGGCAGATGCCCGGAGAAGATGTAAGGATGGTTACTTCGGTAAAGCCGGCGGCTTTTAATAATATTTCCAGTTGTTTTTTCCCTTGCGTATTAGCCACTTCAAGAATCTTACCTTGGCAAGCGGCTTCGGTGATCGACATTTCGGCCTGACGACGGGCTTCAGCTTCGAGGTTTATTTCACCTTTGGTGAGCAAACCTTGTTTGCGATCAAAAACTTTTGTTTGATCATTGTCCAGACGAGTGGAAATTATTCGAGGAGAGGGAAGCGTAATAGAAATTTCTGTTCCTATACCTTTGATATTTTTTTCAGAAATTTGAGACATATCAAAACCGGCGATAACTTCGCCATGGGCAATTAACAAAACATGATCACCAAACAAAAAATCTTTTAGCTTTTCGTAATTAGTACCGGCTTCAATGACTTTTTCAATTGTAAAAGAAGCAGTTTCCAATCGGCTCAGCTCGCGTATTTGCAAGATGACGGCTGAGCGATTTAAATTAATATCTTTATTTTTCTGATTTCCGAGAGTAAATCCGACCCAGAGGAGTAGGGTGAGGATAACGCCGGCAAAAAATACGATGAGATGTTTTTTCATACGTACAGTGTAAGCTTATTATAGGTTTCGGTAAAGTAAATTTTTATGAATTTTTGAATAAATATCGTTTGTACGTATCAATAATATTGACAAACCGTCTATTTTGCGCTATAATGAATTTACCTTATTATTAATGTACTTTGCCAATTGTCATTATATACAGATATGTATGTAAGGTCAGTTAGCAGGTAAATACAGAAACGTATGTCAGACATGCAAGACAAGGATTTTCTAGAAATGATTGTTAAGGCGATTGTTGGTCATCCCGACAAAGTGTCAGTCGACAGAACCGTAGATGAAATGGGTGTTCTTTTGACTCTCAAGACAGATCCTGAAGATATGGGATATGTTATTGGACGTCGTGGTCAAACTGCTCAGGCAATTCGTACACTTTTGAAAATTGTCGGAGCAAAAAATAACGCTCGTGTTAACTTAAAAATTTATGAACCTGAAGGTTCAGTTAAACCACCTCGCCGTGAACGAGAACGGGATACTAATTTTGGCCAACAGCAAACTCCAGCACAGGCCCACGCTCAGGCCTTAGCTGATGTTGATACTTCAGCCATTGACGATATTGATAACCTGACAATATAAAAATAATATTAAAGCCCCGGGTTTCCGGGGCTTTATTTTTACCTATGTTGTTTCGAGTTGTAACTATTTTCCCTGATCTTATTAACCAGTATTTTTCGACTGGTGTTTTAGGACGAGCTCAGAATAAAAAAACTATAACTGTTAAAGCTTATGATCTGAGACAGTGGGCAACTAATCGTTATGGAACACTCGATGATACACCGTATGGCGGTGGAGCTGGGATGGTTATGAAAGCTGAGCCAATTTACCAAGCTTTAAAAAAAATAAAAAGCTCTCCTCGTGTTAAACCACGCCAGCAAAAAGTTATTTTATTATCAGCACGAGGTAAACGGTGGAATCAGCAATTAGCTCAGGATTATGCCAAAAATTTAAAATCATTAATTTTTATTTGTGGACGATATGAAGGTGTTGATGAACGAGTAAAAGAATTAATAGATGAAGAAATTTCTATCGGTGATTTTGTACTGACCGGTGGGGAGGTGGCAGCGACAGTGATCATTGATTCAATTGCTCGTTTAATTCCTGGTGTCTTAGGTAATCAAGAAAGTTTGAGTCAGGAATCTCATTCCAAGATTGGTGTTTTAGAATATCCCCATTATACAAAACCCGAAGTTGTTAGTTTTGGCTCAAAAAAATACCGCGTACCGGCAGTATTGTTATCTGGTAATCATCAAGCGATTGCTGCCTGGCGACATGCACAGTTACGTTCAAACATAAGTCTAGCTAAAGAGATAAAGGTGAAGACTACTAAAAAGATAAAAAAAGAATTTGTAAATTTAAAAACCTCATCTACTAAAGTAGTAAAGGCTACTAAGACCAAAAAGCGGAAATAGCCTCGTCTAAATTTTTAACCGTCGTAATCTCTAGACCCTTAACTGCCTGCTCTAAGCGGGGAGTTATTATTTTTTTAAAGCCTAGTTTAGAGGCTTCTTTAATTCTTAAGTTTAGATGAGCTACCGGTCGTATTTCGCCACCTAAACCAACTTCACCAAGAATAAGGAGGTTTCGAGGTAGCGACTTATCTAAGAAAGAAGAAATAATGGCGGCCGAAACCGCAAGATCTAAACCAGGATCAGTAACTCGTAAGCCACCCACTAAGTTTAAAATTATATCTTGAGTAATTAAATTAAATTTTGTGCGTTTGTTAAGAACGGCGGCTAATACCTGAAGTCGATTTAAATCAAAGCCAGAAGTTTTTCGCTGGGGATAACCAAAAACAGTTTTTGTTACTAAAGCCTGAACTTCAACTAGAAAAGGTCGGGTTCCTTCCATAATACAACTGGTCGCTGAACCACCGCCGACGTTTTCAGTTTCCTCAAGAAAAATTGACGAAGGATTGGCAATTGGTTTAAAGCCAGTATTAGTCATTTCAAAAACGCCTAATTCGTTAGTTGAGCCAAAACGATTTTTACTGGCTCGTAGTAACTGATAACCGCGAGCTGTTTCTTGCTCGAGATATAAAACTGTATCTACTAGATGTTCGAGTGATTTTGGACCGGCAATATTTCCATCTTTGGTTACATGACCGATTAAAATAAAAGCAATATTTCGTCGTTTAGCAACTTCTAAACAGCGTACGGCGATAGCGCGAATTTGATTAAGACTACCCGCTTCCTGAGGAACGAGGGGAGTTTGAACGGTTTGAATTGAATCGATAATAACTAGATCAGCTGATTGAATTTCTACGGCCGAAAGAATTTTCTCAACATCGGTAGAATTAATAAAATTAAAATTTTTCAAGTCGCAGCCTAAACGTTCAAGACGTAATTTAACTTGACCGAGAGATTCTTCACCTGACGTGTAAATAATTTTATGTTTTTTAGCTAAAGCATCAGCGATTTGAGCAACTAAGGTTGATTTACCGATCCCTGGTTCACCTGAGAGTAACGTTAAAGAGCCCGTAACGATTCCGCCACCAAACACACGATCAATTTCACTGGTTCCAGTTGGCAGACGACGAAAATTTTCATCAGTACTAACGTCAGCAAGACGTACAACCTCGGCCGGGGCAACGGTAGGTTTAATGGTTGCAGTTTTTTCTTCCTTTACTCCTAATGTTAATGTTCCCCAAGCACCGCACTCATTACAGCGGCCTTGCCATTTCGGAGATTGCGCATCACAACGTGTGCAGGTATAAACTGTTTTTACTGACATAACACTAAATTTATTTAATTTTAACTTTACGAAGTCTATTAGTTCCTCCTTCAATGTAATAAAGGTAATTTCCATCCGGAGAGAAAGAAAGATTATTAATGGTGGCCGACGTTGATACGGGAATTATTTCTTTTTGGCCGGTAAGAGTATTAATTCGGTAAAGAAGATCTTGTGTAGATTGAGCTGACTTGGGGAACATTCCTGCTCCTCGTTCCAAAGATACAGGAACTGCACAGTACAGACTGGATTGTGAAAAAGAACATTTATCAGCCCATGTATCAAGACTGAGCGGACGGCGGTTAGCTCCAATTGAATCTCCCTGGGCGCCAACAACCCATAAGCTAGGTTTATAATCGTTATCAGCTGAATAAACACTGTAAAGCAATTCATCGCCCTTAGGTGACCAGAGGGGTTTAAAACCACGACCTTCGGTAATGGTGGATTTAAAGTTTTCGCCGTTTTGACCAATAAAAAAGACTTCTTTGCGGTTAAAGTCAACTCCATCAATAAAAAAAGCAATTGATTGGTTATTCGGTGACCAGGAAGAGATAACTTTATCTGCGTTCTCTCCCAAGGGTTCAATATTTTTAGCTTTTGATCCATCGTCATTTGCCACTACTAACCAACGGTTATCAGGATCGAGGCCAATACTTTTAGCAACGATTTGTTCGCCGGCAGGTGAAAAGGCAAAATCCTCCCAATGTTTAGGTAAAGTAACTTGGCTTTGGGTTTGAAAATCATAGCGGATTTTATTACCATCGGGATATTCTAAAATTGCTCGAGAAGCGTTTGGTGACCATGTCACCTGTTTGACTCCAAAAAACTGTTTATTCGAAAGGGTTACTAATTTTCCTTGATTATCAACCGTGTAGAATCGATTATCGACTTGATTATAAAATTGTATTTGGCCATTCTGGTTTATTGAGGAAAAGTTAGCCTGATCAGCTATGATATTATCCAGAGAGTTTGGAGTCCCGGTTGAGTTCGAAGGGGAAGTGGGGTTACTGGGATTTTCGGAGTCCTGACCAGGTAGTTGTCCGCCAGTCGGAATTTCAGTACTATTATTTCCGATATTAGATTGAGGTAATCCATTGCCCGTTATACTTGGAGTTTCAGTTTGTGCTCCAGGCGTTTGAGGGGTCGGTGTCTTGAAAAAAAAAGTGTATAAAAGATAGGCAGCAAAGACAGTAACCAGGAAAAAAAGACTTATGAGTCCGACTTTTTTATAGTTGATATTCATAGGCGTGTTTGTTAGATATTTTTCCTTAAGAATGATTGTTGTCTCAAGGTTTTGTATGGTATAATAAGAGTAATCTACTTAAATTATATACGTCCTGTTTTGTAGTGTCAAAGCAGAGAGCTTTCACGTTTTTTCTATGTCCTTATTTTCTTCTTCAAATCATAGCTATTTAGGAGTTGATATTAGTGCTCCTAGTATTAAGATGGTGGAATTAACGCGTAATGGTAGCCAAGTTGCCCTCCTGACCTATGGCTTTAGCGAGCAAATGATTAATAGTCAGCCTATAGATTTAACTACCTTAGATGTAGCTAAAACATCCTTGTTAATTAAGCATATTGCTGATAAAGCTCATATCACTTCAACTTTCAGTCTGGCTTCGATGCCGACGGCTTCAGTTTTTTCTTCAATTATAAATATTAACCAAACGGTTAATAAGAAAGATTTGGAAGCAGCCATTAACTGGGAAGCAAAAAAAGTAATTCCACTACCGCTTCAAGATATAGTTCTTGATTGGCAGAAAATTGAGACTGGTACGACGGGTAGTAATACAATTCTTTTGACAGGGGCTCCAAAAGCCTTAATTCAGAATTATATTTCAATTTTCAAGTCAGCTCAATTTAATCTTTTAAGTTTGGAAACAGAAATTTTTGCATTAATACGCTCTTTACTTGGTAATGATCGTTCACCCGTAATGATGGTACAAATTGGCTCAACGACTACAAATATTTTTGTGATAGATAAAAGTACACCAGTCCTTAACCGCAGTATTGCAGTTGGTGGAATTAATATAACCCAGGCAATTGCGACTCATTTGAATGTTAGTTTAGAGCAAGCGGAACAGTTTAAATATGACTTAATGCACACAGAAATTGCCCCGGGTCAGACTGCTGCTTTGCCTGCAATGATTATTGAAGCATTGTCACCGATTGTTAATGAAATAAAATATATTTTTGAAGTTTTTGGAAATAATGAAGGTCGCCACCTAGAAAAAATTATTTTAACCGGCGGGGGAGCCTTATTACCCGGGTTAACAAATTATCTTTCGGACCAGTTTAATATTAATACGATTGTTGGTGATCCTTGGTTTAGAATTTCCTATCCCTTTGAATTAAAACCAATTTTGGAAAAAATTGGACCTCGCTTAGCAGTCGCCATCGGTTTAGCGATGCGTGAGTTTGATAAAAAATAAGATTGGTATGTTTTCAAATAAAACAACCCAGGGATCTTGGTTAGAAAAAATCAATCAATGGTTTTCGAAAACCAAAAATAAATTAAGTGAGACTAAAGTAAAAGAACGGCTCGAGAAACTTGAGGTTGAGCAGAGTAAAGAGAAAAAAGGTTTAGCGGAACAACGTCGATTTTATGAGCGTTTATTTTCAAAGTCAAAATCAGTGCCTCAACAGGCTGTGCCCTTAAAGACAGAAAATCGACCAATCCCCGTACCTCCGCCACCCGTATCTCTTCGACCCGACCCAGTCTTCACGGTATCGAAAGATAAACCTTTGGTTCATTCAGTAAATTTTGCCCATCCTGAAGAAATAGTTTCACCGATTCCGGCGACTGAGATTAACTTAAAACCGTCGACACTTACAGTCCCTGTGCCACCTACTCATAACCTTGCAGTTCCTGTGCCATCTACTCATAACCTTAAGGATAATTCTACGGGTCATAATTTATCGGCCACCCCTTCCTCAAAATCTCCTCATCCCGTACCTCCACCTCCACCCCCACCAACTCCTGTATCCTTAGAAACTTCATCTAAACCTTCACCGCACTTACTTGTAAGTTTAAAATCAAAATTTTTTCGAGCTAATCATCGTAAGGAAGGAGTAAGTCTTGAAGACCGTAATGCTATTGAAAAACGGTCATGGGAACCATATGATGCGATTAAACCAAACTTGATTAAAAATCAGGAAGTTCTTTTTTTTAACTGGCATGAGAATTTACTTGTCCTCGGGTTATCGTTAGTAATGTGTTGTTTAGCGATTAGCTTAGTGTATGTTGGATTATTGATTTGGCAAAAAGAAAAATTAGATGCGAATCGAATTACCTTATTAAATGCTCGAGCGATGGATGATAAGATTGTTAAAACCGAAAAAGAAGTCCGAGAAATCAAAGCTTTTAATATGAAGTTATTAACAGTGAGTAGTTTGCTCGATAATCATATTTACTGGACAAACTATCTATCATTTCTTGAAAATGCTACTTTAAAAGATGTGTATTACAAGCGTTTTAGTGGTGATTTATCAGGTGAGTATAATATTCCGGCGGTAGCACGAAATCTCGAAGCAGTTTCCTTGCAACTTGAAGTAATGAAAGGTTATGACGAAATTAAGAGTATTACACCAGACACAGGGACATCTAACGAACTCGATAACACTGTTCCCTTTGATCTGGGTATGTCCATCGATCCGTTAATTTTTACTAAATAGTTGTATGGTGAATATAGTTTTTAAAACTAAGGCTAACGACAAAGGTCCAAAGAAAGAGCTCACACCCAAGGTTTCATTAGCTTTTTTCGCCAATTATTTTAATTGGTTTGTGCTGCTTGTTTGCGTTATTATATTATTTAGCGGTTATTGGTGGCTCATTAAGCCAAAATATAATGTTATTATTCGCGATGAATTAATTAAAAAAGAAGAAAAGATTTATGACGATAAAATGACCTATTTACAACAGTTGGATGAGGTTAAGGATTTATATAAAAAGATTAGTGATAGTGATAAAAATAAAATTGATACCATTTTATCAGCAGGACAAGATATTGATACGGTTAAGATTAACTTATTAAAAGAAATTACCTATTTAGGAAAAATAAATAACGCCATAGTAGAAAAATTAGATATAACTCCGTTAGATAATTCGGAAGGAAAATTTATTGATCTAGTAAAGAATCCTCGTCTTAATTTTAAAAATGAAAATTTACAGATAATGATTGTTTCTTTCAAATTAAATGGTGTTGATTACGAGTCACTAAAAAGAATTGTTGGACGTTTTGAGAAGAATCTCCGCTTAATGGATATCACCAAACTAGAATTTGATCCAGCTAACCAGACTGCTACTATTGAATTAAATGTTTATTATTTGAAAACATAGTATGATTAACCAGCAAGATAAAAACATTGTCCTTGTATATGCCCTTACCGTGGTGGTGGCGGGAATATTAGTAGTGGTTATTATGAACTTTAATGGCTGGTTTTTTAGTGATGATAACACTTCACCGTCTGAATTCACTCCAGCTGGTCGTGACACTGTTGGTAAGAAGGATATCGACACAACATTATTTATTGATGAAAAATTTAGGTCACTTGGGCCATTATTGTCACCTCAAGAAATAAAGCGTCTGGAAGATATAGAAAATCAACCGGTGGACAGCCAAGACATTGAAGTCCCAACGGGGGCTGTTCGTCCTAAACGGGAAGTTCGTCACAGTAACCCTTTTATTCCTTTTAAGTAATATGGATCAAAATTCTACCGCCGACGACAAACAAAAATCACTTTTAGATTTTTTAGTCTCTCGGAAATTAATATCAACCGAAACTGCGACTGAGATATTAACTGAAGTTGAGACCTCCGGAAAGTCAGTCAATGATATTATTTCTGAAAAAAACCTCATTAATATTGAGGATTTTACTCGTACCAAAGCTGAATTTTTTCATTTTACGTACATAGATCTCAGCGATCGCCAAATTGATGAACAAACTCTTAATTTAGTGCCAATGAGTATTGCTGAACATTATAAATTGATTGCTTTCGAAAAAATAGATAACCATATCCATGTTGGATTAGTAGATAGTAATAATTTTAAAGCGATTGAAGCGATGGATTTTTTGGCTCAGAAACATAAATTAAAAGTTGATTATTTTTTAATTTCTAATCTTAGTTT
>DAORIW010000028.1:0-10990 GCA_035438725.1 bacterium
TAATCTTAGTTTTAGTATTGCTTTTAATCAATATAAAAATTTTAATAAAGAAATTCAGGGCGCCCTAGCAAGTCGAGCTAAAGAAGACACTGCTAAGAAAGTGGTGGAGGCTAAACTTGATGAGACTGGTCCTTTTGAGGGAGTGGTAAAAGACGCGCCGGTTTCGAAAATTGTTTCAGTAATAATTCGCCATGCCATCGAAGGGGGAGCGAGTGATATTCATATTGAACCAATGACTAATGAAAGTCGGGTTCGTTATCGTATTGATGGTGTTTTACATAACTCGTTGACCTTACCTATAGATATCCACAGCGCTATTATTGCTCGTGTGAAGGTTTTGGCTAATTTAAAACTTGATGAAACTCGTGCTCCGCAAGACGGTCGTATTAGGTTAACGATTGATAATCGGGAAGTTGATTTTCGTGTTTCATCGATGCCCCTCTTGAACCAAGAAAAGATTGTTATGCGCGTGCTTGATAGTTCTAAAGGAATTGTCAGCCTTGATAAGCTTGGTTTTGTTGGTCAAACGGCGGAAGTGCTACAGGCGAGTTTTAAAAGAAGCGGTGGAATTATGTTGGTTACTGGTCCGACAGGTTCTGGTAAAAGTACTACCCTTTATTCGTTGTTAGCAATTCTAAATACTGAGGAAGCTAATATTATTACCTTAGAAGATCCGATTGAATATCAGTTACCTGGTATTAACCAGTCACAAATTCGAGCAGAAATCGGTTTTACCTTTGCTAGTGGTTTGCGCTCCATTCTTCGTCAAGATCCTGATATTATCATGGTTGGAGAAATTCGAGATAATGAAACAGCGGAATTAGCTATTCACTCCGCTTTGACCGGACACTTAGTTTTATCCACCTTGCACACTAATGACGCTTTAGGTACAATCGCTCGTTTATTAGACATGGCTGTTGAGCCTTTTCTTTTGAGTTCAGTTTTAAATATTGCGTTAGCGCAGCGACTAGCTCGTCGCGTTTGTACGTTTTGTAAGTTTGAAACTAAATTAGAAGAGGGGACGTTCGGGAAGGAGATTCAAGAAAAAATCAATAACATACCGGTTGATTTAATTAAAAAGGTTATTCCTGATTATGATCCGGCTAAAGTTTCTTTTGTAAAAGGTAAAGGTTGCTCTCATTGTGGAAATACCGGCTATCGCTCGCGTATTTCAATTGCGGAAGCGGTCGACTTTAATCAAGGCATGCGAGACTTAATAGTTCAGAAAAAAGGAGCGGTGACTATTGAAGACGTCCGTGCTAATCAGCCCTTTTTAACCATGGAGCAAGACGGTCTTATCAAAGCGATGCAGGGACTTACCACAATTGAAGAAGTAATGCGCATTATCCAAAACTAGTATGGCCACCCAGAAAAATAAAATTTTAATTATTGATGACGATCCTTTTTTGCTTATCATGTATAGTAAAAAATTTTTAGCTGAAGGGTTTATTGTTAATGGTGTGCAAACAGCTGCCGAGGGTTTAGCCGAAGCAAAGAATATACGACCAGATATAATTCTTTTAGACGTAATGTTACCCGATGAAGATGGGATATCATTATTAAAGAAATTAAAGCGTCAGAAAGAAACTGCTTCGACACCGGTTATTTTGCTTAGTAATATAAGTGAACAGCCTCATCGGGAGCAGGCGCGGGTGTATGGTGCGGCCGCCTATTATGTTAAAGCATGCTTAGAGCCGGCGGAGATTGTTGATAAAGTAAAAAAACTTCTAGTTTCATAAGTATGTCAGTATTTAATTTTCGCATTTTTGATAAGTCTACCAATCACGAAGAAGCGGGAACGGTCGAGGCTGATACCGAAGCTCAAGCTTCGGAAACGTTAACTTCGCGTGGTTATCAGATCTTAAGTTTGCAGGAAGTTGCTGGAAAAGCTTCCAAGCATTCTATTAATGATTTCTTAAGCCATGTGGGCATTAAAGATATTGTTATTTTCTCTCGTCAGTTTGCGGTTATGATTGGCGCGAGTGTGCCGGTAGTAGAAGCTTTAAAAGTTATTGCCGCTCAATCAGAAAAAGCTAAGTTTCGAAAAATTTTAGGAACAATTGCCAGTGATGTAAACAGTGGTGAAAATTTATCGGCAGCGGTGGCTAAATATCCAAAACTTTTTTCAAACTTTTATGTTAGCGTTGTTAAGTCCGGTGAACAGTCGGGTAAACTCGATGAATCGCTGAATTATATTGCTGATGAAATGGAAAAGGATTATGACATGGATAGTAAGATTAAAGGAGCGATGATTTATCCAACGTTTGTAGTAATTATGATGATTGGAATTGGTCTGTTGATGATGATGTTTATTGTCCCGAAATTAACTGCTATTATCGTGGAATCAGGCGGTGAGCTACCGCTGGCGACGAGAATTTTAATTGCGATTTCTGACTTTTTATTGGGTTATTGGTGGATTTTATTGGCAGCCGGGATTGTTTTTATAGTCGGCGCTCGGGCTTTTTTAAAGAGTCCGGGGGGACGTCGAAAATTTGACTATGTTATTTTGCATATGCCCGTTTTTGGTAATTTAATGCGGATGATTTATTTAGTGCGATTTACCCGTTCGATGAATACGTTGATTATTGGAGGAGTTAATATTACAGCGGCTTTAAAGGTGTCCGGCGAAGTTGTTAATAACCGTTATTATCAAGAATTAATTCAGAAGACAATTGAGGAAGTCGAAGGCGGTAATTCGATTTGTACGGTTTTTATGAAAACTAAAGAAATTCCTTCAATGGTCTCCCAGATGATGATGGTCGGAGAACGAACAGGTAAGCTTGATGTAGTTTTGGAAAAAGTCACCGGCTTTTATAATCGAGAAATTACTACTCAGCTCGCCGGCCTGATGTCTTTGATTGAGCCATTATTGATGGTCATTATGGGAGCGGGGGTCGGCGTAATGGTTGCGGCTATTCTGCTACCGATGTATGATGTAGTTACACAGATCTAGGAAAAATCCTTGCACGTTTTAGTGCAGTGCGGTATACTGTGGATATAATCTTTCACGAAATTTCGTGATTTAATTAGAGAGGGGGTGAGACCATGAAACAACTACAAAACAGAAAAGGTTTTACATTGATCGAATTGCTCGTCGTTATCGCCATTATTGGTATCTTATCGACTATCGCGGTGGTTGCCTTAGGTAACGCCCGTGCTAAGTCTCGAGATGCTAAGCGTATCGCTGACGTAAAGCAGATAACTTCCGCTTTAGAATTATATTATAATGATCAGAATGATTATCCTATAGCTATTACTCCAGGTATGTCCCTAGTATCAAACAGTACAACTTATATGGCAGTGGTGCCTTCAAATCCATTACCACGAACAGATGGACCTTGTACACCAGTTGGTGAAAATTATACCTATACAAGAGACTCCGCTACCTCATATACAATTAAATATTGCTTAGGATCAAATACGGGTGACATTATATCAGGTACAAATCGAGCTACACCTGCCGGTTTAAAATAATAATATAGCTTTGATAAAATACAGATCACTGAAATTTTTTTGGTGGTCTGTATTTTTGTAAAGTGATCTATACATATGGGTGTTAGGGAAAAAGTAATTGAATTTTGTTCACGATTACAGCGCTATGGAATATATAGTTTAATTTTCTTTATTCCAGTATATTTTGCCTGGTTTCAAGAAAATTATACAGTTTTTGATTTGAATAAAGCAGTAGCCATGCATGTTATTTTAAGTATTGTTATTGTTTCATGGCTAACTGAAATATGTTTAACGAGACAATGTAAGTGGGGAGGAAATAAAATTCTAGGAATAATGGGTATTGTTTTAGGCATAGTTTTTTTTATTTGCACAATTTTTTCTATCCATCTAATTATTAGTTTTTTAGGAAGCTATGAGCGCCAACAAGGCTTATATAATTTATTAAGCTACTTAGGGGTAAGTTTATTTATTCTGATCGTTATTAAAAATATAGAGTATTTAAAAAATCTAATTTCCGCTTTATTACTAGGATCAGCCGTGGTTTGTATTTATGGATTAATTCAAGCCTTTGGATTAGATTTTTTAAACTGGGGGGAACCAGGGATCCAAAGAATTTTTTCTTCATTTGGTCAGCCTAACTTTTTAGGACATTACATAGTAGTGGTTTTTCCTTTTACACTATATGCTATATTTTTTCTTAGCAGAAATTTATATATACGTTTTTTGTATATAATATTAGCAGCTACACAAGTTGCTTGTTTAATTTTTACATTAAGTAGAGGAGCATGGATTGCGTTTGGCTTCTCTCTTTTTTTATTTGTTATTTGGTATCTTATAAAAAAGAACAAAAGAAAATTAGCTTTTTTATTAATATTCTCTGTAATTATAATAAGTATCTTGCTTTGTTTTAATGGAATTCGTAAAACAGTTTTAGTAAATTTATCAGAAAGAAATTTTAATACCGCTTATCGGCTCGTTAGTATTTTTAATTTTCAGGGTGGCTCTAATAAAATTAGATTATATTATTGGCATGCTTCATTTCATATTTTTTCCGAAGCGCCTCTGGAGAGAAAGCTATTTGGCTATGGACCGGATGTATTACCCGATTTGTACGTAAAAGCCTATCAGCCGGAGTGGGGATATTACGAACGGATCAACTCATTCCCTGATCGTGCTCATAATTTTATTATTGATATTATTTTTCAATTTGGTGTATTTGGTTTTTTAGTTCTGACATTTTTATTTGGATATATTCTCAGGAAACTAATTAGGTATACTTGGAATGAATCTAATGGTGATAATTATTGGCTTGCAGTAAGCTTTTTATTCGCTTTAATTGCTTATGGGATTAATAATCTCTTTAGCTTCTCTTTAGTAGGAATGAATGTTATTTTGTACTCCTTATTAGCAGGAGCGTGGTTAGTAGGAAATAATTTTCTGCAGAAAGAATACAAGATTAAGTTTTTTCAACCCCTTTCACTCTTTGTTCTTTCTTTTGTTTTTAGTTTATTTCTTCTTATGTTAATTTATAACTATAATATAAAACCGTTGGTGGCTGATTATTATTATTTTAATGTAAAGAAAGCGGAAATACGAGGAGATTGTCGGTTGGTTCTTGATAATATGGAAAAAACCTTGGAGTGGTATCCAGTGAGTCATTATTATGCTCGCGCTTACTTACATCATGGTACAAATTGTTTTCTGGCTATTACCGATAAAGCTAGCCAAAAACAGTTGGCTGACAATTTACTGGAACAAGCAGCCCGAATCCCTAAAAGCGATTGGCAGTATCTGACTATGCTCGATTTTGCTCATATGTATGGAATGTTAGCTTTCTATATTGATGATAAGCACTACGGGGAGGCTGAAAGCATTTATAATCAACTTTTAGTAGTTGGACCGATGATTACTACTACCTATCAAGATTTTGGAAGAATGAGAATGACTCAGGGAAAATATAAAGAGGCGATTTCCCTTTTCCAGAAAGGAATTGAAATTTCGAAATTGGATGAATCTAGACCCCCGATAGAGGAACATGTTGTAGCGGTTTATCGGCAAGTAGCTTATTTTTATAATTTGTTAGGTGTGAGTTTAATGAAAGAAAAAAAATATGACCAGGCAATAGTCGCCCTTACTCGATCGATTGAGCTTAATCCCTTTGAAGGAACTTTTTATAAGGATATTGCTGATTTTTATTATCAAAATAATAACATTTCTGAAGCAATCAAGTATAATAATATGGGGTCTAAAGTTGATCCACTGAGTCAGCCCTGGGCATACTTACTCGCATTGCTTTATAATGATCAAGGTAATACAAAAAAAGCTTTAGAATATGCTCAAAGGGCGCTAGAACAAGATCCGAGCAATCAACGAATTATTACATTCGTTCAGTCTTTAAGAATGAAGTAGTTAATAAATATATGGATTCGGTTTATTTTATTTTTATAGCAATTTTTGGCCTCATTATCGGCAGTTTTCTTAACTGTTTGATTTGGCGTTTACATACCCATGAAAGCTTAGGTGGGCGATCTCATTGTCGAAAGTGTAAAAAAATGATTGCCTGGTATGATAATATTCCGGTCTTAAGTTTTTTGATATTAAAAGGTCAGTGTCGTCATTGTAACGATAAAATAAGTTGGCAATATCCGATTGTGGAAAGTATTACTGCTATTTTATTTATTTTATTATTTCAGAGAGTTATTTCGCTCTACGGAGGGATAGAAAATTGGCAATTTCAAGCTTGGCTAACAATAATCCGAGATTTAATTTTTGCTTCAGCTTTAATAGTCGTTTTTGTAACAGATATTTTATGGTACCTGATTTTTGATGAGGTGGTTATACCAGCGACCATTGCTATAGGATTGATTAACTTAGGTTTAGGAATGTCGTGGCAGAGTTTAATTGTTTCTGTTATAATAGGAAGCGGATTTTTTCTTAGCCAATTTATTCTTTCTCGTGGCCGTTGGATTGGGGGCGGCGATATTCGTCTGGGATTATTACTTGGTGCAGCCTTTGGCTGGCCCCTGGTTATTCCGGCGATTTTTATTGCCTATATTTTAGGCGCATTTTTGGGGGGAGGTTTACTTATTGGTGGAAAAAAGAAACTGGGATCGATGCTACCGCTTGGTACTTTTTTAGCGGTTTCTGCTTTAATAACACTTTTTTACGGTAATCAGCTTTTGTCGATGTATCTTGATTTGATTCATTATAACTAAACTATTGTATGTCAAAAAAATCCTCCCGCAAGCTATCTCCCAAATTTATTTTTGTCGTCGGTGGCGTTATGTCAGGTGTTGGTAAGGGGGTAGCGGTGGCCAGTATTGGTCGGATTTTAACCAGTCAGGGATTTGATGTTACCGCCTTAAAAATTGATCCCTATATTAACGTTGATGCCGGCACCATGAATCCAATTGAACATGGTGAAGTCTTTGTGACTGAAGACGGCGATGAGACTGATCAAGATATTGGTAATTATGAGCGATTCTTAAATAAGAATATTTACCGGGAAAACTACATGACTACCGGTCGGGTCTATCAAGCGGTAATTGAACGAGAACGTAATTTAGGTTATGGCGGGAAATGCGTTGAAGTTGTACCCCATATTCCTTTGGAAGTTAAAGCCCGAATTGAAAACGCATTAAAAAAATCAGGCTCAGAAATCATGATTGTCGAAATTGGTGGGACAGTCGGGGAGTACCAAAATATGCTTTTCTTGGAAGCGGCACGTATGATGAAATTTACTTACGGACATGACGTTGTTTTTGTTATGGTTAGCTATTTACCAATTCCCTCAAATTCAAGTGAAATGAAAACAAAGCCGACTCAGTATGCGATTCGCACTCTTAACACCGCCGGAATTCAGCCAGATTTTATTATTGCTCGCTCCGCTACGGCTCTAGACTTACCACGTAGGGAAAAAATCGCTACTAATTGTAATATTAGTCCAGAAGACGTTATTTCAGCACCTGACAGTGAGTCAATTTATGATGTTCCGATTAACTTTGAAAAAGATCATTTGGGCGAACGAATATTGCGAAAGTTTAATCTTAAGCCTCGTCGCCAGGATATGGTTGAATGGAAAGCCATTATAAATCGATTGAAGACTGCAAAGAAATCTGTTGATATCGCTATTGTCGGAAAATATTTTATGTCAGGGGACTTTCATTTAACCGACTCCTATATCTCGGTATTAGAAGCCGTAAAACATGCGGCGGCGGCTAATCGTTGCAAAGTTAATATTCATTGGTTATCAGCTGAAGAAATTGAACAAAAAGGGACGGCAGTTTTGAAAAATTTTACTGGTATTATTGTTCCCCAAGGGTGGGGAAGTCGGGGTTCGGAAGGTAAGATTAAAACAATCAAGTATTGCCGAGAAAACAAAGTTCCTTATTTAGGATTGTGCTATGGTATGCAAATGGCAGTTATTGAGTTTGCTCGAAACGTTGCTGGCCTTAAAGGAGCACATAGTGCGGAAGCTAATCCTAAAACAAAATATCCGGTTATTGATGTGATGGAAGCTCAAAAAGATAATTTAGCGGCCGGAAAATACGGCGGTACTATCCGTTTAGGAGGTTGGCCTTGTAAGCTCGTACCTGGAACTCAATTAGCTAAAATATACGCTAAAAAAGCTGATAAAAAAGGGATTGTTTCGGAGCGTCATCGCCATCGTTATGAATTTAATCCAGAGTATCGAGAGCTCTTAGAAAAGAAAGGTTTAGTTATTGCCGGAACCTCACCCGATAATACAATTGTCGAAGCCATTGAATTAAAGAATCATCCTTTTTTTATTGGAACACAATTTCATCCGGAATATATATCTCGACCACTTGATCCACATCCATTGTTTGTGGAGTTCGTGAAGGTTTGCTCGTGGTTAAAATCAAAGGAAAAGAATAGTAATTAAAATTTTTAAACTTTCTCGTATATTACAAAACCATTACTAACTGGTAGACCTAGCTCAATCTTGAGTTTCCAATTTTTATCTGCAATAATTAATGGTTTTAAAGCCGACATCTTCATTGAGTTCCAGTCATGACACATTAATAAGGAGCCGGATTTCATAAACTTAGAGAAAAATTTGTATTGATCGACTGTTTCCATGGGGTTATCGGAGCCATCTAGAAAAACACAATCTGTAAAATGTTCTTTTTCTAAGTAAGGCAAAAAATCATTAATGTTATTAGAAAAAAGAAATTTTATACTTGTCAGCAAATGGGGGGCAAATTTTCTGTATGAATTTATAGCTGTTTCGTAGAATTTTTTATAATTTTCAGAAGTATAGACAGTGCCTGCGCCAAGTTTATGGAAAGCCATCGCAGCAAAGTAAGTGCTACCTCCACCTTTCCAGGTTCCAATTTCGAAAAAATTTTTAGCTTTAAGATCTATTAAGGCTTGATAGAGTGCTCGTCGTTCTTCACGATTAACTTGACCATTAATTCTGATATTCCCTTCAAAAAAAAATTTATCTTTATAAAAAGGACGGATGAACAATAGATAAACAATTTTTTCAGACAAAGTTAAATCTGAGAAATTATGTTTTAATTTTTTGATAAAGTCTTTTGAAATTACTAGTTGCCAGATAGCTTTTTTGATCCTTTCAATATGCATAGATGAAAATATAAGTTATTAATTATTGAAACTTTTTAATATTAGTTTTCGAAAATAAGTAATTAGAGATTCTAATCCCAGAGTTATTAGGATTAACCTAGATAACCTCCTTATAAAGTGCCAGCTGTATATCAGAAATAAATGAATACTTAAGCCATCATATCTTCTTTGAATGATAAATTCTTCTTTGAGGGCTAATAGATAATGAGTAGCTGTTGAACCATCAGAGCGAAATTTAACTAGCGGTTTGGGGTCAAAAAAATATGGTAGAGACAGTTTCTCAAGGCGTTTTAACCAATCAATGTCAGCAGCAAGATGGTAGTTTTCATTAAATAAACCAACTTTCTTAATAATTGAAGCTCGGCAGTAATAGGTTGGATGAGCAAAATAAGTGGAGCTATATAATAATTCTTTAAAAGATCGTATATGAGGAGGTGCCCCTAGGCTGGCAAAGGGATATATTAAATTCTTGTCGTAGATAATCATTTTTGAACAATAGTAGCTAAGGTCCTTATTTTTTATAAAAGCCGCAGCAATTCTTTGTAGGCAGTCGAAATCAGAAAATATATCATCGGAATGAAGAAAGCCAATAATATCTCCACTAGCTTGACGTAGGCCTTCATTAAAAGCTGGATAGATTCCTTGGGGAGATTGGGTAATGATTTTTGGCTCTGGATAGTAGTTTTTAATAATATCCCTTGTTTTGTCGGTTGACTCTCCGTCAATAAAAATATGTTCAAAGTCTCTATAAGTTTGTAACTTGACGGAATTAAGACAAGCATTAAGAAAATGATCACTATTTCGAGTACAGGTAATTATTGTTATAAATGGTTTTTTTGATGACATACACGTATTATATAGAATACTGGCTGTTGCTTTTAAGGTCAAATTCATTATAGTATACTATATAAACGTTTTTTCTAATCATACTTACTTATGACCCAGATCGATCAATCAGTGGATTCCTATTTTTCCTTAAGAGGTATTGATAGCTTTTTAGAACAAAAGAATGAGCTACCTTCTTATTTAGTCGACTATTTACCAAGTAATAAAGATGCTCGAATTTGTGATATCGGTTGCGGTTTTGGGCGTTTAATGATTGCCCTCAAAGAAAGGGGGTATGAAAATATAGAGGGAGTTGATCAGGATAGTAAGGCTATTCATTGGTGTGAACAGAATGGACTGAAGGTAACTCATGAACCAATAGCTAGCTTCGTTGAGAATAAGCCGTCAGAACAATTTGATGCAGTTATAATGAGTCATGTTCTTGAGCATTTACCTAAAGACGATATTATTTCCATTCTCAGAAAAATCAAAAGTAATCTTTTGGTACCCGGAGGAAGAATATACATAATGGTACCAAATGCTCAATCAGCTACTGGTTGTTATTGGGCGTATGAAGATTTTACTCATACCACTCTTTTTACAGTCGGTAGTTTAAGCTATGTTTTAAAAGCGGCTGGTTTTAAAAATTTAGAAATAATTGACCCTGATTGTTTAGCTGGTTTGTCATATGGACGTCAGCTCGTAAGAAAAATCTTGTTATCTGTATATAAGATTCGCATCGCTTTCTGGAATAAAATAACTGCTAGTTCTTTTCACAAACCTAGTTCTTCAGTTTATAGCTTTGAAATAAAAATGGTGGCTTCATAACATTCTAGAATAACCTTATACTTCCATGACGCACTTACTTTCCTCAGTACCACCGCTTATTTTTTTTAGTAATGGAACGCCTTGGTATTTAAAATATACATTATCTCAGGCCCGGAGATTTAATCAAAGCTCTCCAATATTATTATTTACTGACGCTCTTGATGAAACCATTGATGATACAATCCAACAAATACTAATATCAGACTATGATGAGGATTATGAACGTTTTCTTTTGGTCTATAAACATTTATCAACAAATAGTTTTAGTTTTGAAGCG
>DAORIW010000029.1:0-10720 GCA_035438725.1 bacterium
AAAGAATTATATATAGCTGCTGATGGACCTCGTAATTATATAAAAGATGAGAAAACTGTCTGCTAGGAAACTAGAGAGTTAGTTTTAAATTCAATTGATTGGGATTGCAGAGTACATACTTTATTAAAAGAAGGAAACGTTGGTTGTCAAAAAGGGGTTAGTTCTGCTATTTCCTGGTTTTTTGAAAATGTAGAAGCAGGAATTATTCTTGAAGATGATTGCGTTCCTGCTCTGGATTTTTTTGAATACTGTGAGCTTATGCTTAGTAAATATAAAAATTATCCAAATATAGGAATGATTAGCGGAACAAATTATTTACAAGGTAACAATGGTAATTCTCAGTTATTTTTCTTTTCGAAATATTTTGCTATCTGGGGGTGGGCTACCTGGCGAGAAAAATGGTGTTTATATCAAAATGATTTACCTGACTGGCCTCTTCAAAAGAAAAATAAATGGCTTGCTTCTATTTTTCAAAACAAGAATATAGTAAAGTACTATACTTTTGTTTTTGATAAAATGATAGACGGGTACTTTGATACTTGGGATGTTAATTGGACGTATTACTTACTTAAGTACAACCAACTGACGATTACTCCCATTGAAAATTTAATTTCCAATATAGGGGTTACGGGTACACATATGGAAGGTGCAAATCCAAATTTTTTCAACATGCCAAAAGGAAAATTTGATAAACAAAATACAAACACTCCAAGAGAAGTTGCTCAAGATAAAATTTTAGATGATATTCAATTTAATAATACTGGGATTAGTCAATATTCATGGAAAATTACTTTCCGGCTTTTTTTATCACAACTCCATCTTCTTTCGATAGTCTTACGTTTTAAGAAAGCTTTGAAATTATAAGTTTTCTAGATTTCTAAATTAAAACACCGACTATGCAAGTCGGTGTTTTATATAAACTATGTTTATTTCACTTCAGCCACCACACTTACTACTGTCGACGCCTTTAAACGTCCGTTAAACTTCAGTAATTTTTTAGTGGAGAATTTTACTAAACCGTTAATTCTTGAGTATAAAGTATCATCTTTACCGCGTAGGACATTTACCCCTGGTTGGTATTTAGTACCTCGTTGACGAATTAGAATTGATCCTGGTTTAGCAATTTGGCCGTTTTGGAGCTTTACGCCCAGTCGTTTACTGTGACTATCACGGCCCAGGGCGGTGGACCCGCCGGCTTTTTTATGTGCCATAGAATTTAAATGATAAAATCCGCTTCCCGTAAGCCAATTATGGCTCAAGCGGCTGACTTAGGTGATCTTAGTCGCTCCGCAAGCGATCTAAGAATTTAAGGCTCCTAAACTATAGCGAAAGTAGGGGAAATAGTCAATATTAATTAATAAATAGCTAAAAATAGCTTAAAATTGACAGTTAAGTAATATCATGTTACTCTTGGACAAAGTAAAAAATATTCATTAAAAATTAAATAAACTGCAAAAGGAGCAGACAAACATGAAAAAGCTTATAATTTTAGTTATTTTATTAGTTTCAATTTCGGTAAAAGCTAATCCGTGGAAGGTATTTTACATACCCTCTCAACCTAATCAGGGATTTTGTGTTGCAATGATTAATTCTTCCACGGGGTGTATTGGTGGAGGAGGCATATTACGGACTATTGATTCCGGAAATACTTGGACCCAAGTATTGGATCCGACCGTGGGTGTGATCAGAAATTTAGTATTCTACGGACAAGTAGGATACGCAACCGGAAATACCGTTGGTTGGGGGACTACGATGTGGAAAACCACAAACGGAGGAGTAAATTGGAATGAAGTATATACTACTCCCGATTTTCTATCTCTGGGTAGAATATATGCAATAAATGAAAATAATGTTGTAGTCACTTTAAACGGTGGTTCTCAACAGAAAATTATTCAGAGTACTGACGGAGGAATATCCTGGAATGATGTATTCTCTACTTATGAAATACAGGTAGTTTCAGCCGTGTTTTCAGTTGGAAAATATGTTTCCACTCAAAATCATTTATGGGTATTAATAAATGATGAGTGGGTGATGCGTAATAATGGTGGTATTTCTACATTTAGCAATACACTGCTATATGACAACCATGTGTATGTAGGAGGCCAAAAATATGAAACAAATATTTATCAATCGGTTGTTAATAAAACTTCTGATAACGGATTAAATTGGCAAACAACTTTATTGAGTCCGGGAGAGAAAGGTATTTGTTTAGGCATAGCTTTTCAGGGTTTTACGGGTTATGCCGTAGGTAGTACATATACTGATTCGTCTTCTACTGGAAAAGTTTATCAAACGAATACTGAAAATATATTTTCAGAAGTATTCAGTTTGACTAATAATTCTTTCAAGGATGTTAGCATCTCTGAAAGATGTATTTTCATAGGCGGGAAAGGAGTTGTGGTGAGATATGATCCATTTGAAAATATTTCGCCAGTTGAATTATCTTCATTTCATTCACTGGTTAACGTTAATAATGTAACGTTAAACTGGACAACGGTCTCTGAAATAAATAATTCAGAATTTCAGATTGAAAGAAAATATCAAGGTACCTGGGAAACAATCGGATATGTACAAGGGAATGGAACAACATCTATACCCCAAACATATTACTTTAATGATAGGAGTATTCAATCAGGTAAATATCAATACAGGTTGATGCAAATTGATTTCAATGGTAACTTTGAATACTTTAATCTTAACAATGAAGTAGTCATTGGTGTTCCGGAGAAATTTAATCTATCACAAAATTATCCGAATCCCTTTAATCCGACAACAACGATTAATTACACCCTTCCAAAAGATGGAATAGTTACCCTGAAGATATTTGATATCTCAGGTAAGGAGATTACTACTTTGGTTAATGATCATAAAGTATCAGGATATTATTCAGTTGATTTTAATGCCTCCGCACTACCAAGCGGAGTATATTTTTACCGGATTCAGACAGGAAACAATAATGAAACAAAAAAAATGGCTTTAATAAAATAGGTTAAAATAAAAAAATCAATAAATAATCATAATCCGGCCGTTTAAATACGTGTCGGATTTTTTTAAAGCAAATAGTAGAGGAATTAAGCAAATTAACAAAAATATTCTAAAAACAAGCATATATTGACAAAAATATACATTTATGTTATTGTCTGATAATCAAAAATAGGATGTTTTTTTAAAACTAAATAGCTCCTTAGGAGGGAGATCAAAAAATGAAAAGAATTATTATTTTTTTGGGATTATTCTTAATCCCTTTTATTTCCATATCCGCTCAAACCACTTTTATAAGTTACGATTTACCCAGTGATTGTTATGCTTTGCAGATCGGATCTTTTAACAATGAAATAAGTTGCCTTGCAGCAATTAACGGTGTATATCGTTCAGTTAATTCAGGCCAGAACTGGAGTAAAGTATATGGTTATCCGGATTCATTAATCAGTATACGCGACATTTCTGTGATTAATGAAAATACGGGATTTATTGTTGGTGAAATGAATTTTAAAGGTTTGATGTTAAAAACAACGGATAAAGGAATTACTTGGATCAGAATACCAACTCCAGAGATTAATTCGTTCTATGGAATTAATTTCAAGGATAGTAAAGTCTGTGCAACGGCAAACAATGGAAAAATGTTAGTTAGTACAAATCAAGGAAATAACTGGACACTTTTTCAAAATGAATTCTCTGTTTGGTTTAATGATATCTGTGATGTTATCGTCACTGAAGATGCTATCTATTCAGCATATTATGATATTAAAAAGACTCAGGATAATGTTAATTGGAATTATGTTTATTTTGGTGGCAATTTATTCTATGGAATTGCAAAAACTAACAATCGCCTTATCGCTGTGGGTGGTAATCAGGAAAATTACCCAACATTATCTTATTCAGATAATGATGGAGTAACCTGGCACGATACAGAGCTTAATACTCGCGGCTCTTTTACACGAGCTGAATTAAAGAATCAAAATATTGGTTTTGCCTGTGGAAACTTTTCGTTAAGTGAAGGAGGATATAATAATATGATTTATCAAACTACTGACGGAGGAATTACCTGGCAAGAAATATATAACCAATATAATTCTTCTTCAATATTAAGAGATATCTCGATTATTAATAATCAGGCATTCATAGTTGCCAGTCATCAAATAATTCGAATGACTATGGATAACCCTCTTCCGGTAGAACTGTCTTCGTTTTCCGCTTCAGTTAACAATCAGAACGTTACCTTAAAATGGAGTACTGCTTCAGAGATAAATAATTCAGGATTTGAGATTGAACGATCAGCTCATAACAGTGAGTGGGCCACCATTGGTTCAGTACAGGGTTATGGAACAATCACTTCTCCTAAGGATTATTTGTATACAGATAGAGAATTAAATACTGGAGATTACAAGTACCGCCTGAAACAGATTGATTATAACGGAAATTACGAGTACTTTGATTTACAAAACGAAGTAGTCATCGGGACACCGAAACAATATAATCTATCTCAAAATTATCCAAATCCTTTCAATCCGGTAACAAAGATTACGTATTCGATACCATCAGACGGCGTTGTAACATTAAAAGTCTTTGATATAGCAGGAAAAGAAATAACAACTTTGGTAAACAAATATCAAACTGCCGGTTATTATTCAGTTGATTTTAATGCTTCTGCCTTATCCAGCGGTGTTTATTTCTACCGGTTTCAAATCGGAGATCATAAAGAAACAAAAAAAATGACGCTGATAAAATAGCGTCAAAATAAAAAAATATTCAATAATCAATCATAATCCGGCCGTTAAAAAAACGAGCCGGATTATTTATTTTTTCAAGGAATTTTGGAGTTTGCCGAGGTCCCTGGATCATGATAAAATAGAGTATCTTCTTAAACCTCCTTCCTCCCTTATGACCTTCGTCCACCTCCATGTCCATAGCCATTATTCGCTCTTAGATGGTTTAACTAAGATTGATGATTTAATTGAAACTGCCAAGGCTGATGGAGCACCAGCTGTTGCTTTAACAGATCACGGCGTCATGTATGGAGCGATTGAATTTTATGAAAAATGTAAAAAAGAAGGGATTAAACCAATTATTGGTGTTGAGGCTTATTTAACTCCTGGTTCTCGTCATGATCGTACTATTCGACCCGATGAACGAAATTATTATCACCTCGTATTACTGGCCAAAAATACTACTGGATATCACAACTTAATAAAATTAACTTCTTTAGCCCATGTCGAAGGATTTTACTATAAGCCGCGAATCGATTGGGAAATTCTGTCTCAGTATTGCGAAGGAGTAATAGCGACCAGTTCTTGTCTGGCCGGAGAAATTCCTCGTCTGCTTTTAGCTGGTAAGCGCGACAAGGCAATTGAAAAAATCCAGGACTATGTAAAGCTTTTTGGCAAAGAAAATTTCTTCCTCGAGTTACAGGATCATCCAGAAATTCCTGACCAGGTGAAGTTAAATGATATATTAATTGAGTTATCAAAAGAATTAGACTTGCCCTTGATTGTCACTAATGACGTTCACTATTTAAAATCGGAAGACGACGAAGCTCAAGATATTTTATTATGTTTGCAAAATAAAAGTAAGAAAGAAGATACTAATCGAATGTCGATGCTTGGAGTAAACTACTCTCTCAAACCAGAGGCAGACATTGCTAAAGCGTTTGCCCATGTTCCGGAAGCTCTAGCTAATACGGTAAAAATTGCTGATATGTGCAATTTGGAAATTGAATTAGGAAAAATTCAATTACCATATTTTGAAGTACCAGATGGATATGATGGCAATTCCTATTTACGAAAACTAACTTTGGAGCGGTTTACTAAAAGATATGGAAAGACCTATGAAGAAATTGATCAAGTATATCGAGATCGCGTTGATTATGAATTAGAGGTTATTGCTAAGATGGGTTGGCCTTCATATTTTTTAATTGTGGCTGATTTTGTAAACTGGGCAAAAGATCAGGGGATTATTGTGGGACCAGGTCGCGGTTCAGCGGCTGGTTCTTTAGTTTGTTATGTTCTTGGTATTACCAACCTTTGCCCGATTGAATATAATCTAGTCTTTGAGCGTTTCTTAAATCCTGATCGTATTTCAATGCCTGATATTGATTTAGATTTTGCTGATTCGCGTCGTAATGAGGTTTTAGAATATGTTCAAAATAAATATGGTTCTGATCACGTCGCCCAGATCATTACTTTTGGAACGATGGCTGCCCGAGCCGCTATTCGGGACGTCGGTCGGGTTTTAAATTATCCGTATGATTATTGCGATAAGTTATCCAAGGCCGTACCACCGTTAATGAAACTTAAGGATGCGTTGGCTCGTTCCCCAGAATTAAAAGCTTTATATGCTGAACCTGAAGCTAAGCGAATTATTGACTATGCCTTAAAGCTCGAAGGTGTCGCTCGTCACTCCTCGGTTCATGCTTGTGGTGTTTTGATTACTAAAAATCCATTAACCGATCATGTACCGATTCAATTTGCTTCAACTTCTGATAAAAGTTTAGTTTCTCAGTATTCTCTTCATCCAATTGAGGATTTGGGTTTATTAAAAATGGATTTTCTTGGATTAAGTAACTTAACCATTATTGAAGCGGGGATACATATTATTGAAAACACACGAGGAATAAAAGTTGATATTGAAAAAATTCCTTTGGATGATGCAAAAACATATCGATTATTCCAAGCAGGTGAAACGACCGGAGTCTTTCAATTCGAATCAAGTGGTATGAAACGGTATTTAAAAGAATTAAAACCAACCCAGCTTGAAGATATTATTGCTATGGTGGCTTTGTATCGTCCCGGACCGATGGAATGGATTCCAAATTATATTTCCGGTAAACAGGGGATTAAAAAATTAAAATATCTTCATCCAAAGTTAGAGCCAATTCTAAATATTACGTATGGTGTAGCGATTTATCAAGAACAGGTCATGCAAATTGCTCGAGACGTAGCCGGTTTTACAATGGCCGAAGCGGATGTATTACGAAAAGCGGTTGGGAAAAAAATTGTTAAATTATTAGCTGAACAAAAAGAAAAATTTATTGACGGTTGTGTAAAAAATGGTTTAACGGTCAAGCTTGGAGAAGAAATTTTTTCTTTTATTGAACCGTTTGCGGGGTATGGCTTTAATCGTTCTCATGCGGCCTGTTACGCGATGGTCGGTTATCAAACTGCCTATTTGAAAGCCAATTATCCAGTCGAGTTTATGGCTGCGTTATTAACATCTGACCAACAAGATACCGATCGAATTGCCATTGAAATTGAAGAATGCCGTAATATGGGTTTAGAAATTCAACAACCAGATATTAATGAGTCATTTGAAAATTTCACGGTAGTAACGAGTGGAACGGCCGATAATGTGATTACGGGTGAAAATAGTAAAACCATTCGTTTTGGTTTAAAGGCGATTAAAAATGTCGGTGAGCATATTGCTGAGACTATTATTAGGGAACGAAAGGCTCATGGCCCCTTTAAGAGTTTAACGGAAGTTTTAGAGCGAATTGATGATAAAGATTTAAATAAAAAATCTTTAGAAAGTTTAATTAAAAGTGGTGGATTTGATAGCTTAGGGGAGCGTGGACAGTTGTTGGCAAACGTTGATGTTATGCTTAATTTTCATAAGGAAGCAAACCAACGGAAAATTAATCGACAGGTTAGTTTATTTGCAAGTATTAATACGACTGAATTAGAGTCGATTAAGTTAAGTCCGGCACCAGCCGCCTCTAAAAAAGATATTTTAGCTTGGGAAAAAGAATTATTGGGACTCTATATTACTGAACATCCATTTGCTGAGTTTAGAAACTTAGTTACCAGTTGCGTTACTTCATTGCAATCATTGCAAGCTAATATGGCCAATCATGAGATAGTAATTGCTGGTGTCATAACCACTATTAAAAAAATCCTCACGCGAAAGAATGAATCAATGCTTTTTGTTAAAATTGAAGATGGTTCAGTTATTGAAGTAATTGTTTTTCCTAAACTTCTTCAGGAGACTATGACTATGTGGCAGGAAGGAAAAATAATTTTATGTCAGGGTACGTTATCCGATAAAGATGGACAGTTAAAATTACTCGCAAACCGAGCAGTTGAATTAACCACTGAAAACGCCAGTATAGTCGTTCGTGATTTTGCTAAAAAAGCGCCACCTAAGCAAGGTCGTCCAACTCCCGTGGCCGCAGCAAAGCCTCAGTCGCAAGACGGTTTGAAATTAATTATTAAGCAGAGTCATGGTTTACCTGAAATATTTTCTCGTCTGCAAAATATTTTTCAAGAGTTTCCCGGTTCTCATCAAGTCTACGTTAAAGTAACGACGGGCACGGGCGATACGATTATTAAAACTGATTATAAAGTAGATAAACAAACTTCTTTACTAGATCGATTACGTGAACAATTTTCGGGGATTGTTCAAGTTCTTTAAAATTTTTTGACTGGTGTTGACACAAGTTGTCTTTTTTGGCGCCGTAGCTTATAATAACAAAGTAAAATAAATTTCTCCTATGGTAGAAAAAAAGAAACTAACAAAAGTAACTCGTGTCGTTAAACCACGAAAAAAATCTCTTCCGAGTGCCGTTAAGGTAACTCGATCAAGAAAAATTTCTTCTGCCGTACCCGAGAACGTAATTGATTTAAGTGATACTTTTTCAGAAAATCTATTTGACGAATCATTTTTTGACGAGGTGGTTTCTGAAAAAATAGAATCAACTCCATCTTTCATTCCTCCTAAAATTTCAAAATCTACTCCACGATGGTCATCTCGATTATATCGTAATATTGCCCTTACTTTTGTAATTTTGAGTTTACTGAGCCTTGGTCTTGTAATCTACATGACTTTTATTCGTTTAGATATTATTGTAGAGCCTGAAGTCCAGGCCGTTGATGCTAAAGCTACATTTAAAGTGTACGATCGACCTGAAGATTATCAATTACCTAATGGAAATATCTTAGGCTTAGTTCGAGAAATGGAAGTAGAATATAGCAGTGTGGTTCCGGCGAGCGGTAAAAAAGTTACCGGGGCAGAAGTTAGCGGTACTGTGAATATTATTAATAACTACACAAAGGATCAACCGCTCGTAGCGACCACTCGTTTACTAACTCCAAATAATCAATTACTTCGTTTAACGGAATCGGTAGTCGTACCGGCTGGTGGTGAGGTTGAAGCCTCAGTGTATGCCGAAACAGCTGACCCTTCATTTACCTTAGCAAATACAAGATTAACTATCCCGGGACTTTGGGCCGGATTACAAGATAAAATTTACGCCGAAGCTAAAGTTGGTCAGGTTGGTTATAAAGAAAAAGGTGAAGTATTTATCGCCCAAGCTGATATTGATGCTGCAAGTGCTGGGGCTAAAAGCGGTTTAATAGAAAAGGCTAAAAGTGAAATTGATAATGCTTATTCAACGTACGATCAAAAGTTGTTTATCGTTAATGAAAGTTCAATTAAAACAGAAATTATTGGTGAGGCGGGTGAAGTTAAAGATTCAGTAACAGTACAAATGACTGGTTCAGTAAATGTTGTCGCTTTTGATAGTGGTAAGGTTTCCGGAATCATCGGAACATCATTAAGCGCCGCTGGTTCCGCGGATACTATTGAGAAGAGTAGTGTTCAGCCAAAATTTGAAATCGTTTCAGCTGATTCAAAAGAAAATATTGCCGAAATTTCCGTAACAAGCTCGGGTCTTTCGACTCCTAAGACTTCCAATAATATTATTGATCGAAAGAAGATTATCGGACTACGCCGTAAACAGCTCGAAGCCTATTTAAATGAATCACCAAATATCAAAAGCTATGATTTAAAATATCGTCCAAGTTTTTGGCTTTGGTCACCACATTTTATAGACCGAATTTTTGTTTCTATTAAATAGGTTTGACTTTTGGGTTTAAGAGAGTATATTTATCAACAGAGTGTTTCCTGGTCGGTGATCGGGAAAAAATCAGGTGGAACCGCGAGGCTCAGCCCCGTCCTGATAAGACTATGACTTTTGTCGTATTTTTATCAGGGCGTTTTTTATTAAATAACCTATTTTTATGGACATGCCACTCTTAACTAAACGTCACTCTTTATCTCATATCATGGCGCATGCCATTATGGAATTATATCCCGATGCCCAGTTTGCAATTGGTCCGGCAATTGATACAGGTTGGTATTATGACATTGATTTTATTTCTGAAAAGCCAACTGAAGATGATTTTAAAAAAATTGAGAAACGAATGGCAGAGTTAGTAAAATCTAATTTGCCCTTTATTCGAGCTGAGAAGTCGATTGAAGAAGCACTGGAATGGGCAAAATCTGCTAATCAATATTATAAAGTTGAAATTATTGAGGATTTAGTTAAACAAGGCGAAACGGTTGTTAGTTTTTATAAAGTTGGGAAGTTTGAAGATTTATGTCGAGGTCCACATGTTGAGGTAACCGGGCAAATAAAAAATGGCAGTTATAAGCTTCATTCAGTAGCGGGTGCTTATTGGCGGGGGGATGAAAAAAATAAAATGCTTACCCGTATCTACGGGTTGGCTTTTGATACAAAGGAAGATCTTGAAAATCACTTGACTATGCTTTCAGAGGCAGATAAGCGGGACCACCGAAAATTGGGTCGTGAGTTGGATCTATTTACCTTTTCTGAGCTAGTCGGCCCTGGTTTGCCATTATGGACCCCTAAAGGCATGGTGATGCGAGAGTTGCTTGATAACTTCGTTTGGGAATTACGTCAGGCGGCCGGTTATGAAAAAGTAGAAAT
>DAORIW010000030.1:0-10607 GCA_035438725.1 bacterium
GATGGAAGGTTTTAAGAATATGGGAGCACCAAATTAAATTATCCATGTCAGGGCAGATTAGAAGAATTATAAAAGAATTGTGATTTATGAAAAAAGCCGCTTCTTACGTCCGCGTATCATCCAAAGAACAAAAAGAAGAAGGATATTCAATTCCAGCCCAAAAGAAACTGCTGCGGGAATACGCCAAGAGAAACGACTTTATAGTGGTTGAAGAATTTGAAGACGACGAAACTGCCAAGAGCGCGGGTAGAGACGGTTTTGGAAAAATGGTGGAGTATATTAAGGCACATAAAGACGTTAAAACCGTTTTAGTTGAAAAAACAGACCGACTATATCGTAACTTCAGGGATTACGTCACCATAGACGAACTCGAAGTTACGGTTTTTTTAGTTAAGGAAAATGAAATAATCGGCAAAGACGCTTCTTCGCACCAAAAATTCATTCACGGAATAAAGGTTTTGATGGCAAAAAATTACGTGGACAACCTTAGCGAAGAAGTAAAGAAAGGGTTGCAACAGAAAGCCGAGCAAGGCATTTATCCTTGCTCCACGCCTCCGCTTGGCTACAAGATGGGAAAAATTAACGATAAAGCCGCTCCTGTCATCGATGAAGCCAATAAAGTCATTATAACCGCGATGTTTGAAAGTTACGCCACCGGCCTTTATTCTCTCGATACGCTTATAAAGAAAATCGACAACGACGGGTTGATTATAACGGGAAATTTTCCGAACAGGTCAAAGTTAAAGAATATCAGCAAGAGTTCTGTTCTGCGAATATTGAGAAATCCCATATATTACGGAGATTTTATGTGGAAAGGAAAGGTGTATCACGGAGTGCACGAGCCTATAATCAGCCGCGTCCTATGGGATAAAGCCCAGGGAATGCTGGACAGGTTTGAGAATAAAACTATGGAAGCCAAATGGGGAACTCAGCCCTTTGTTTTTCGTGGCTTGTTCAGGTGTGGAGAATGCGGTCGCACGATAACGGGGGAGAAGAAGGTTAAAAAATCGGGTAAGCAGTACACTTATTACCGATGCACCAAGTACAAGACAAATTGTTCCCAAAAACCGATTAACGAGGAAGTGATAGATGAACAAATAACTGAAGCCTTGGAACGGATTAGTCTTTCTCCAGAAACGATTGATTACATTGCTGAAGCCCTCAGGAATTCATTGGAGATGAAACACGGTACTGAGGATGTCATACGGAAAAATACGGAAGCCCAAAAAGATAAACTCATGCAGAGACTTGACAGGCTCTATGAAGACAAACTTGATAACGTGATTAGCGCTGATTTTTACGCGAAAAAATTTGAGGAGTATTCGGAGCAGATCGCAGAGCTTGATATAAAGATTTCCAAATTCACCAAAGCCGACATTGATTACTATCGATTGGGTACGGGTATTTTAGAACTCGCTCAAAAGGCTCCGTTACTCTATAAAAGAGCCAGTGCCGAAGAGAAGAAAGAACTTCTTATATATTTACTTTCGGACTCCACCGTTAATAATGGAAAAGCGCATATTGTATACAAAAAACCGTTCAATATGATTTTTGAACGGTCTTTGTTTTTCGATTGGCGGGGCCTGCGCAACGATTTTAGAACTCTTGATTGGGCGGAAATCTTTGAATACTATCAGACAGAGAATTTACGGAAATTTTACACTCAACTCGTTTAACACCATGATCTTTACTGTTTTATCGCTATGGCTTTAACAAAATCCATTGCTTTAGGCAAGCTAATGGTAAACGTGCTGCCTTTTTGCAAGCCTTTACTTTCCCACATTAAAGCCCCTCCCGAAGCTTCAATGATTTTTTTAGCTGTATACACCCCTAGTCCCGAGCCGTCAGCTAGATAGTCAGCCACTTGTTTACCGCGAAAAAATTTGGTACCGATTTTTTCCGCTTCCACCTTATCAAATCCCCGGCCATTGTCTTGAATAGAAATCATTACATGGTCTTGTTCTTGTTTTGTTGTAATTACGACTGGTTTTTCACGTCCATAAATTATAGCATTTCTTATTAATTGATTTAAAGCCATAGAGAATTTTTCTTGATCAGTGAGTACTCGAGGAAGTTCTTTTCGCAGGTGTAATTGTATGAGCACACTATTCTGTTTACTAAGCTCTTGAAAGCCATTGATTGTCTTTTTAAGTATGTCGTCCACATTGACTGTTTTGAATTGTAGACTGGCTCCTGTTCCTTCAAATTCAGCCGCGCTTAACATGTCTTGGATAATATGAGAAAAAGCTTCCATTTTTGGAGATATTTGTTTAACGTAGCTTTGTACGTTTTCGAGCGGCACATCGCCGTCTTCAATCATGGACATGACGCTTCTCATAACGCTAAGCGGAGTATTAAGTTGGTGGTTTACAATCGTTAAAAACTCACTTTTCATTTCTTGGAGTTCATGATTGGCGGTCTCAAGATTATTATTTTCCTGATCAAGACGAGTTACTCGTTCATTGAGATGGGCAAAGAGCGCGGCTTTGGTCACGGCAACAGCTAATGGAACGCTAGTCTTTTGAAAAATTTCGATATCTTCAGTAGTGTAAGCCCTTCCGTGAGTTTTTGCGCCGAGCAGGATAATTCCGGCAAGATCATTAGAGACAAATAAAGGAATACAAACACCTCCCTGTAAAGGCTGAAAAGCCTCCTGCAAAGCATGGTGTTCAGGATTATTGCTGTAAGCAAGTTCTTCAATAACTAGAGGCTCTTTTTGGAGGGATAACTCTTGACATAGCGAGGGATGAAGTACGGATTCGGCGCAGATAGAAATTTCCTTAGGGTCAAAATTGTGAGTTTCAAGGATATGGCAAGCTTTCTTTTCTTGGTCAGTGATAATAAAAAACGCAAAAGCCTCGATAAAACCATTGCCTAGAAAAACTTTTTGCATTTGTTTTATAAGCTCGTCAAAATTTGTAATATCAGAAGCGTGGTTAGAAAATTCTATGAGAGATTGGTGAAAGTGATAAGTTCTTCTAAAAAATAAATAACTCAGTTTGGTTTTAGTGAAAAAATAGTTGAAAAATTTGTAACTGATAGTATAAAAAATTAAAAGAAGGATGCCGTTCTGTTGTCCGCTCCAATGTATATATCCATATAATACATAAGCTACAAAGACGGTTAAAACAGTAGAAATGATAATGGGAATTACAGCATTGACTGTTTTTTGAATTTGTATCTGGATATTAAAAAGACGGAACTTAATTAAAGCATAACTGGTAAATAGGGCGAAGAATATAGATGAAGCGGGGCCAATTCGAGTTAGTTCTTGTGAGATATTAAAGATTGGCAAAAGGACATTAGTTAGGAGCGCAACAGCGATCATAGAAAGAGAGCCGATAAAAACGTAGGCTAGCTGAGTCCTGATAAGCCCTGTTTTATTTTTAAGTTTTCTCGCCAGCAGTATAAAGCCAGAGATGAAATAACCGATAATATAGAAAGAAAAAAGTGAGAATAAATAACCGTGGCTAATTACCACGGGAAATGTTGAAATATCGGCATTGGTAACGATGGCTGAAGAAAATGAGCTAATGAAGAAAATTGCTGAAGGAATGAAAATAAGCAAAATTTCTGGGACAGGCTTTCCCTTTTGAAATCGATAGGCAAAATAAAGGAAAAACGCAGGCATGAACGAGCTGGCTAACGCCGACAGTTTAGCGTAATTTACTGCCTCAGATATCGAGGAAGAACGATCAATGAAGATATTTGCTACTACCCAAATTGCTATACACCACAGAAGTAAGCTAAATGATAATAGAGTAAGATTTTTACGACTTTTTAAAAATATAAACAACCCAAGAATGATGTGGGCTATTGCAGCTACACCCAAGACTATATCGGTAAAAAGATGCATACTAAAAAAAGATAAGGGTGATACGCTGCCCAATATCTTTGTGGCGCCCCCTTTTAATAGCACGAAGAGCAATATCTTCTACTTGCTCAAAGCGCTTTGGTAAAATAGTAATCAGATTTTTAGCCGAAAAAGTAGTATCGGTTGGGCTTATCTTCTCTATAACTTTTTCAGTATCTTCAATAATTCCTAGTCGTAAATAATACCAGATAATTATAAAAAGTGAACAGGGGATATGTTGATGATGCTCAATATAAGCTAAATACTCCTTTTTTGTTTTAGGGTGTAGCTGGTCTAAAGTTATTTCTACGTAATGGGATAAATCACCTTCATAAGCCCAATAGTGAGGAAGTGCCTCATTTTGTCTCAAATTCTGCCAAAAATCTTGCACGTTTTCACTAATAACTGGAGCATTATAATTATCAATCAGAACACACAGGCTATAAGATTGGTGATTAGTTTCTAGATTTTGAGTCACCATCCTTAATTTTTTAATACCCGCTTGGTGATCCCCATTAAATAATTCGTTGGTATAGAAATGACCGTATTCAATGCTGTATTCAGCGTCCATAAATAATTTAGCTTTGTAATACAAGGAGACAACTGCCTCTTCCATTAATTAGGAAAAGGCAGTTGCGGTGAGCCACCCGCTTTTAGGGTAGGGCAGCTATAAAGAAAACTCTCGTGCTATCGGTGGGTGCGTTTCCCGCTTCATGGTAACCAAGAAGACGAAGTTGGGAACTTAAGTACTTAGAGTTGATACTGGTACGAGTAGACACCCATGCGTAGCCAATTTTCTTTGCGAGCAATAAATATTCGACAAAGATATGCAAAAAAGGGTGGGTGGGGAGTCGGGCAAGTAAGTTAAGCAGTCTCTGGCTTTTTAGGCGGAGTGTCAGCGCGAGAAGAATATGCAATACTGCTTTGCGCCAACGTGATTTATCACGAAAGCTCGGATCAACCACGATGACATCCAAGTGGTGGCTAATTTTTCCTCCCACTTCCTGTTCGTACACCCATGCCATTCCTTTAAGCTCCTCTCGGCTGAACCCTCCAAGCGCGTAAAAATTAGGGTGCGCTTGTGCTTCACGGAGATATCCTAGCACTCTCTCCTTTTTCCAGAAAGGCGTTAACTCAGTGTCGTGTTTAGGACATCGCCCCGGGTGATCATATTTGACCACCGGATCGAAATCATCCGCTTTGGTGCAACTTGCACAGATGAACCGTTCCATCCACGGCGGTGAGCTGTATGCCTCTTGGAACCATGTGGTGATCTGGTCAAGGTAAAGCTCGGGGTCAAACGAGCGTACTACCACTTTTGTGCGCTCCCAAAAACGAATTGTGCGATAGATAATCAGAAGCAAAGTGATAAGGGCTAAGCATTTCAACCCATAAACCGTGCCAAACCTCCATGCTAGACCGCTTCCTACTAAGATAAAGAATAGCGTGTAGAGCTTGGATGGAACATTTTTGGCACAGAACAAAATATATAAACTGGGTGCGAAAGTAAAAAGAGCCGTAACAGCCACTCGCCAAAAAAGCGGTGTGCTGTCGAGTCCGACCCGCATTCCTTGTGCCACCCACGCCCCTGCCAGAAAAGCTGGAGGAATGGTAATTATGTATAGGATGGCGAAGAAAGCGGGGTTGATGTTATATTTCATGGCGATCCGCCAGCCCTTACTTTGTTTTAGCTTTTCACGAATGCGCTGCATTACTTCCTCCTGGGTTTTGGTTAACTGGTGGATTATAGATTAAAATAAGGGCAAATTCAAGTATGGGATAAATAAAGGAAGGCTATGTGGATAACTTTTGGTAATTTAAACTTGACGATTGTTAAGTTAAAAGTTATAGTACCGGTACTTAATTCACATTCTAATAATCTTATGGCGAGCATACCTGAAAAAATTAAAGAACTGAGAGAAGAGGCGGGAATGACTTTGACGCAGTTGGCCGAGAGATCGGGTTTGTCTTTGGCGTATATCTCCAAGCTGGAAAGCGGGGGATACCAAGACCTTTCTTTGACCAGCAGCAAATCGCTTTCTAAGGGTCTGGGTTTGACGTTGAAAGACTTCCTACAACGCATGGGATTTTTGGATAACAACCGCGAACGTCCCAGTTTGAAGCTTTTAGCCGAGGCATTACGAAGTAATGGCTACTCCAATGAACTGGCGGAAAAGGTCATTTCTTATGCCCGATTCATCAAGGAACACCCAGGAGATAAATAATGTTTACTGGTTGCGGCAAAATAAAAGAAACGACATACCCCTCGACTGTATTCCGGCCTACAGGGCGTTATTAAATTCGTTAATCGGCCATTACAAAAAAATAATCGACCAAATTATCGTGGAAGGGGGCGGCAAGTTGTCTTTCCCAATGGAAACGACCTTGCTTGAAAATTATCTAGAGGGTTTTTCTTTTGAATACCATCCGCTCCCGATATGGCTCGAGTCGGAACAAAAAGACATAGAAGGTTTCTCGGAATACAGTCTCGTAAATCCCGATAAGGTCGTTATTTATTACAATGCTTCCGCACCGTCGTGCCGTCAGCGTTTTACAAAAATACACGAACTGTTTCATTTTATCCAAAGCTTGGACGTAAAGTTTTTAAACTTTTTTGACGAATTGATATTGAATTCCACTCTGCCGCCAGACGTGGTAAATAAAATCATGGAACGGGGAACTGATAAAGCGGTGGCGATGTATTTGATGCCGAATAATTATTTTTTAAAAAAGTATGATGAAATTAGGAAAGAAATCGGCGTTAGAAAAATGAAATACGCGGTTTTGCAGGAATTGGCTCGCTATTTTGACGTATCCAAACAGACTGCTCGGTTTCGTTTAGGAGAATGTGGAATTTTAGTTCCGAGTTAAATAAAAATGCCTATGTTCAAAGCACAGGCATTTTTTAGTCTATGCAGGTTGTGTGCATAAACGTACGCTACACGTAATATAGCATACACAAATAAATTTGCCAATAGGCGAAATATTCCTGCATAGAAACAGGGATATTTTTATGCCCGATTTTGGCAATCTTGAAGCGGATGGCTTGATTAAAGCTTTCCAATTACAACCTGAGGAGGTAGATGAAGCCCATTACAATCTGCTCGGTTTTTTCGGCACTCTGGACAAGATCGCCAAACGCTTGGAGAGTGAGGGTGTAAATTGGAAGGAGGGCGTATGATTGATACTGTAGCCCTCCAACTGGAGTGTGAAAGAGAACAGATTAGCAGTAGATTTTTTGATATTCAGCAGATTAAATATCCAAACCGTGAAGTTGCCATCCATACCGTATTTTCAAACGTCCGTAAAGCCTTTAAAAAGCAAGGTATTTATTATCCAGTTATAAGTGCTAAAAAAAGTAAGATTGGCAGAAGAGAGCAGGGCGTTAAACTGGAGGTACAAGTATCGCTTCCCAAACTTCTTTACGGAACTAACCTGTGGGAAGTAATTCCCGAAGACTTGGAAGATGTCTATGGAGCGTTACAAAAATGTATAAAGCAAACAGGTATAGAAGTAGGTCTTGACGCGGTCAGGGCAGCGATTTTAAAGCGAGTAGATTTTTCCAAGATAATCCGAATACCGAGCGTATACGGAACGGCCAAGCAGGTGACTAGGAAATTAAGCGGTTTCAATTATAAGCAGTCCTCTGATTTTACCTACCGTGATTACGGAGATTTTTCAGACGGGGCGGCAATGAAGTTTTATAACGACACCCAAGGGTACGTGATTTATGACAAATTTGCCGAAATACTGGGGAATGGTTATACAAATCAAGAGGAGGCGACGATTAAATGGTTTCACGATACGCTACAGAGGAGAGACGTAATCAAATTTGAGTTGTCTTTGGAAAGAAAACAAAGCATGGATGCCGTGCTTCGCCGTTTCATTCCAGGGAAAAGAAAGGATTTTACTTTGAGCGATGTTATGAAGGACAGTCGCGTAAGCAAACAAATTCTACTCGAAACGTTTGATAAGGTGTTTGATAAGACGTATCTACCGCTCATTACTCTTTCGGAAGTGCAAGAAAATAATCTGGAAGTATTTTTAAGGGAGAAAAATTTGCCTATGGCGGAACATTGTAAGCTGTCATACTGGGTGAATATGATACACAAGTTTGGTTTAAAAGCTACCTTGGAATATATGAAAGAAAGAATGCCGGGGTCGAGCTATGGACGATATAAAAAAGAGCTACTCGAAACTATGGGTAAGTTGGGATCAATTGAAGGAGAAATACCAAGTTTGGTTGGTTTTCTAAGAAAAAAACATGAAGAATTTTCTCTTATATCGCCTAAGGGGGATAAAAAGTATTGTTAATCATTGTTAAGTGTTGTATTATACCGTCATTGTATTACACAAATATCTACCGCAAAAATGATCAGTGTAAAAGAGCTTGAAAAATTTAAGGAAATTTATAGAAATCGTTTCGACAAAGATATCTCAGATCAAGAGGCTTTAGAGAAGGCAACAAAACTTCTGAATTTCGTGAAGTTAATTTATAAACCGATTCCCAAACAGGATTAAATCGAAATGTATGAGTGAAAAAATTAAGGAATTTTATTTGGTGGAGGAGTTAGCGGAGAGACTGAGGGTCTCTAATATGACTATTTATCGTTATATAAAGGCGGGGAAGCTTAAGGCTTGTAAAATTGGCAAGGAGTTTCGGATCGAACAAGAAGAGTTTAATCATTTTATTAAAAACTCAAGGAGAATTAGTATTAAGAGTTCGTAATTTATTTATATGTCTGATAAGAAATATTCCGTGATTTCATTATTCGCTGGTTGCGGAGGATTAGATTTAGGGTTTATCGGAAATTTTAATTTTTTAGGGAAGAAGTACAAAAAAAGAAATTTTGAGATAGTGTGGGCGAATGATATTGACGCGGCCGCTTGTCAAACCTTTAGAAACTATTTTAAGCATGATATTATTTGTGGAGATATCTCAAAAATTTTAGATAACAGGCAAGAGGTCAACTTATTCGATAAGCCACTGCCGCTGAAGGCTGACGTAGTCTTGGGAGGGTTTCCTTGTCAGGATTTTAGTCACGCTGGAAAGAGAAAGGGATTTGATAGTAAAAGAGGAATGTTGTATCAAAGCATGGCGGAGGTTATAAAGAGAACTAGACCTCTCGTTTTTTTAGCTGAGAATGTTAGGGGGCTTTTAACAATGAACAAGGGTGAGGCTATTAAAACTATCATCAAAGATTTTTCCGCTCTCGGTTATAACGTAGTTTATAAATTATTAACTGCGGCTGATTACGGAGTTCCTCAGATTAGACAGCGAGTTATAATAGTTGGAACGAGAAAAGATAAACTGCCGCCCTTCGAACATCCCGCGCCAATATTGACTGAAGAGAATTGGGTCACCCTAAAGGATGCCATTGGTGATTTAGAGAGCGTGGAAGAGGGCGGCGTGCCTAATCATTTTTGGTCAAAAGCCAAAATGAATAAAGGGCAGGGAAACAGCGTGGTCGCGGCTAATAAGCCGGGGCCAACCATGAGAACGGAACATCATGGCAACATAGAGTGGCATTGGAATCGCACGCGAAGACTCTCGGCGAGAGAGGCCGCCAGAATACAGTCTTTTCCAGACGATTTTATTTTCTATCCATCGACATCGGGAGCTTATAAACAGATAGGTAACGCGGTGCCGCCGGTTTTAGCTTGGCATGTCGCCACCGCCATTGAGGATTTTCTTAAAAAAAATTTATAATAATATGATTTACGTCGCGAAACCTAACGTCAAAGAGGAAGAATTCGTGGATCTCTTGGCTGACACGAGAAAACGAATATTAAATTTATTGAACGAGGTAAAAAATATCTCTCCGACTGATTTTGAAACAATTGTTTTTGAGCAGATGCGCGGGGCCGCCGAAGAAACTAACTTTCGAGGAACGATTAGGCGAACGGAAGCCCATGCTTTTCCAGATATTATAGCCAATAAGTATTTTGGCGTTGAAGTAAAAATGACAATAAAAGATCGTTGGACTTCTACGGGGAATAGCGTGCTTGAATCTTTGCGTACCGATGGCGTAGAGAGAATTTATATTATGTTTGGAAAGTTAGGAGGAAAAAAAGAAATCCGTTATCGTCTGTACCAAGAATGTCTGCCCGAGGTTAGCGTCACTCATTCGCCACGCTACAGGATCAACATGGATTTGCCAAAGGGTAAATCTATATTCGATAAAATTGGTTTGGATTATGACATTTTGAGAAAACACGTAAATCCTATATCAAAAATTAAAGATTATTACCGCGCTCAACTTAAAGAGGGAGAGGAATTGTGGTGGATAGACCAAGAAAGCGACGATAGGGCGGTTAGTCCTATAATTCGACCGTTTAGAAGTTTGACCGAGGATGAAAAAGAAAATTTTATCACAGATTCAATAGTACTTTTCCCGGAAATATTTGGCGATCGCATGATAAAATTTGAACGCCCGGCGGCTTATTTAATAGCGAATTATAATTCCGTTTCGGCTAACTTAAGGGATATTTTTACCGCAGGAGGACGAATGAAAATAAAAATTAATGGTCGGAACGTCATGGTTTCAAAATTAGCTTATAACCTTTATTCCAGAGCAGGCGCAATAGAACAAAAAATCGCTGCGTTAGAAGCGCAAAAACTCATGTTTTATTGGCGCTGCGAAAAGGTAGAAAAAAATCGTTTAGGTCAATGGAAAAAAATTATGGATGAAAATTTCATTCCGTCTAAGAACGGGATTACGATCACAACTCTTTTTAAGGCGGCAAATTTATG
>DAORIW010000031.1:0-8766 GCA_035438725.1 bacterium
TTTAATCTTGAAAAAATTGCGGATGAACGTGGTTACTTTCAAGAGAAGTTTCAGAAGGAAAAACTAGTAAAACATGGATTACCAAAAGATTTCAATCCAGTTCAGAATAATATTTCTTTTAATGAAGAAAAAGGAGTTACGCGTGGTTTGCATGCTGAGCCTTGGGAAAAGTATATTACCGTAGTAAGTGGTAAAATTTTTTGTGCTTTTTTAGATTTACGACCGGGAGATTCCTTTGGAAAAATTGATACAATGATTCTTGATGAACAGCAAGCAGTTTTTCTACCTAAAGATGTAGCTAATTCCTATCAAACCTTAACCCCTCATGTTTACTATTCATATCTAGTAAGTGCTCACTGGAGACCAGGAATAACGTACAAGTCAGTGAACGTGGCAGATCCGGTACTTAATATTAGTTGGCCCATACCATTATCTGAGGCAATTATATCGTTAAAAGATACAATGAATCCTAATCTGAATGATCTTACGTAGAAACTGCTATTTAATTATTCACAGGATGGCTAATGATAATTTTTTTAAATATTAATTTAAAAAAATAAAGGAAACATTTCTGTTTCCTTTAAAGATGTAAAAAATTTTCGGATTATTTCTTTAAATTCATTTTGTCGACGCTTCTTGATATATTCATTTCAATAAGTTCAGCACACGATGTATAAGAAGTTATATTTTTACCAAAGGGGTTCGGTATATCTTCACTGAGGATGTTTATCTTATTTGCCGGTAACCCTTTTTTGATGAGTTGATTTTTTATATGTACATCACAGCAGAAAATATAATCAAATTTCCCAATGACATATGTATCAATTGGCTTGATAAGGTAGTCAGAGATATCAAAATCGTATTTATTCATGATCTGAAGCAGATGAGTATTAAGCGACATGTCATGCTTTATATTCGTACTGACACTAAACACGACCGCTTCTATATCTCTTTCCTTTAATATTTTTTCAAAGAATTTCTCCATCATAAGTGCATGAATATTATTACTATCTACACATATGATAGTTAGTGTTTTTGGCTTTTTCATTTTCTCCTTTATTTTTAAAAAACTATTAGTTTTTTTTACAATATAATAGCGTTTCCAGATTTTAGGAAACGCTATATTGTTTAAATCGCTATTTTTTTTCATAAATGTTTCTAAGTCCGCGACATAGGCAGTACTTGGAAACTCTTGAATCCATTCCATTTCCTACTAACCAACCAAAATCACCTGTCCAAGCAAAGTAATTTATTTCTTCTTTAAATTTATGGCCTTGTTTTACAATTAAAGCCAGCCATTCAATCGAGAGAGACGAGCCGTATCTTCGCTCAAGCTCGGAAGATAGAAAATTAAGTGTTCCACCGTCATCTACTATGTCTTCTATAATGATGAGGTTCCGTCCACAGGGGTCTATTGTTAAAGAATTAACTAATGTAGTGTTTCCAGGTTTTCCGTCTTGGGCATATTTTTTAACACAAAGTGTATCAATTTCATGATCAAAATTGAGATCCTGTAAACACTTGGATAATTCTACCCCTAAATATAATCCACCCATTGCCGTACATACAACAACTGGTGGATCTTTACCGGTGTGTTTTTGACAGATTTTTTCTGCCATTAAACGTATTTGTTCATTTATTTGGGCTTCCGTGATTATACAGCGGTATTCAATTCCACCGATGATAATCTCATCACCTATGTTACTCATTCGTTCCTCCTTGTAATTTATTTTGTTTTAAAAGATTATGCTATTTAATCAAGTATCTATAGTTTTGTCAAGGTTTTTATTATCTTTTTCCTTCGGATTCGAAAAAATGTAGTTCCAAATATAGTATTGACAAATCTTTGTAAGGGTGTATGATGCAGATAATTTATTAACAACCTTCCTAAATATTTTTCTATGAAAAATAAGAAATTTGTCCTTTTTGGGACTGTTTTAGTGGTAGCAGCCAGCCTTATTGGTAGTGCTTTTGTCAAGGCTGATTTCGAGTTTAGCCCTTTGTCTCTTCAAGATTTAAGAGAAAAAAAGATTTCTAATGAATTATTAGAAGAAGAAGTTGGTAAGGGGGAACCAATTGAAGTTGAGGTTCCAGTATGTGGAAAACCAATTTTAGATGCTGAAGGCAATTCTTACGCTACTATTCAGATGGGTAATGATTGTTGGATGGCTGAAAATCTACGAACAAAATTGAAAAATGACGGAACTTGTATTAACGGTGGTTCAGCCCCGTGTGCTGACGCTTCAGTGGCGGACAACGGAAAAGGACGGGCTTGTTATGATAATAATGAAGCTAATTGTGCATTAGAAGGCGCTTTATATACATTTTTAGGAATTGGCGGAAATATTAATACCCCAGGTAATCAAGGGATTTGTCCTGATGGTTGGCATATTCCTGTCAATGATGAACTTACAGATTTAGAACGATCAGCGTGTACCTCAGCTACCTGTGCAACGGATTTTCCTTATGGAGGATTAGTGGCTGGACCACGAGGAACTAATGAAGGTACTAGTTTGAAAGTTGGCGGTTGCTCACGTTTTAACGCTGTTCTTACAGGACGTCGTGAGGCAAATGGAATTAATTTTTCTAACCGAGGAAATTCTACCTGGCTCTGGTCATCTGAATATGCTATCCCTTCAGTGTATCGTCGTATGTTAACTGCTAATAGCGGTCAGATTACTCGAGACGGTGGAAACTTATCATTTGATCGATCTCAATCACTTCGTTGTGTTCGCAATATTCCCGTTCCATCTTTTTGTGGTGAAACTATCACTGACCGTGATGGTTATACCTATAAGACAATCCGAATTGGTGACCAATGTTGGATGGCTGAAAATTTGAAAACTAAAACTAAGGCTGATGGAACTTGTATTAACGGTGGTTCAGCACCTTGTGCTGATGCCTCAGTTTCAGATAACGGGAAGGGACGTTCATGCTACGGTAACCTAGAAGCTAATTGTAATGCGAGTGGTGCTCTTTATACTTTTTCAGGAATCGGTGGAAATATTGCAATGCCAGGTTCTCAGGGCATTTGTCCTAATGGTTGGCATATTCCAGTTAACAATGAATTTACAACTCTTGAACGAGCAGTTTGTACTTCAGGTACCTGTGAAACTGATTTTCCATACGGGGGCTTAGTAGCCGGAGGTAGAGGAACAAATGAAGGCACTAGTCTAAAAGAAGGTGGTTGTTCTCGTTTTAACGCCGTTCTTACGGGACGTCGTGAAGGTAATGGTGTTACGTTCACTAATTTAGCAAACTCTACTTGGTTTTGGTCATCAGAGTATGCGATTCCTTCTGTCTACCGTCGTTTGTTAACAGCAGGAAGTGGGCAGGTATTCCGAGACGCAGGTAATTTATCATTTAATCGTTCACAGTCACTTCGTTGTGTAAAGAATCTATAGAATGTACACTACTGACTAACTTAAAACCGGATGAAAGTCCGGTTTTTTGTTGAATGAAGGGGGATTAATTGATATAGTTATTTCATGAAAAAAAACTTTATCTTATTTGATTTTGACGGTGTAATCGTTGATTCTTTCGCGCCTGCTTTTTCGGTAACAAAAGTAATTTGCCCTGATGTTACCGAAGATGACTATCGACGACGATTTGAAGGTAATATTAATAGTTGGCAAGAAAGTAATCATGGTCATAGTAATAAATGTCAGCATGCAATTGATTTTTTCAGCAAGTATCTTCCCCGAATGAGAAAAGAAGTTTCTTTAATGAAGGGTATGGCTGAGGTTATTGTAGAGAGTTCTAAAAATTTTACATTAGTAATTATTTCTTCAACTACCAGTCAGGGAATTAAAAATTTTTTAGAGGATCATCACCTTTTACATTATTTTACAGAAATTTTAGGAAATGATATTTCTCCGAGTAAGATTGAAAAAATGAAAATAATTTTTTCAAAATACGGGATAGCAGCTAAAGATTGTTTATTTATTACAGATACGTTAGGAGATCTTAAAGAAGCGGCGGAGGTTAATATAAAAACCGTGGCCGTAACCTGGGGCTTTCATAGTCTAAAAACTTTAGAGAAGGGGAATCCATGGGTGATTGTTAATACTTCTCAGGAATTATTAGCAACGATTAATAATCAAGATTCTTTTAATTTATAGAATGAGTTAGACTTTGCCTTTTTTTTATAGTATATTAAGAGATATATGCCAAAAAAAAGAGTCGCCAAGCCTAAGAAGAAAATAACAATCTTGAAAAGAATATTTAGCCATCCTCTCGGACAAGGTTCTTTGAAGGATTTTTTTATTCCGCATCATGGTAATAATCATCAGCCAAAAGCCCTCCATCCAAAACGTGCACTTTTCCATATCTCAGCCGCCTTGATTGTTAAAGCAATTGTTATGATATTTGTTTTAAATTATCCCATAACAGCTTGGATGTCACCTGATGTTTCGGCCACTGAGGGAAAAAAGATTATTAGTCTTACTAATAATGTGCGCTCGAACTTATCCTTAGCTACTTTAGCGGAAAGTCAAAAATTAAACCAAGCTGCATATAATAAGGTTCAGGACATGTTTATTAATCAATATTTTGCTCATCATAGTCCGGCCGGCATGACACTTGAAATTTTCGCCCGGCAAGCGGGCTATACAAATTATTCAGTTTTAGGCGAAAATTTAGCCGTGGGTTATCGTAGTGCTAATGAGGTGATGACCGCCTGGCAAAATAGTCCGAGCCATTACCATAATTTAGTTGATCCTAATTATCGCGAAATTGGAGTTAGTGTTGCCGGTGGCCAATATAAAGATAAGGATACAGTTTTTATTGCTCAATATTTTGGGGTTTCTAAAACTGCCGCCACACCAGCTCCAAGCGAAACTCCTAAAAAAGATCTTGAGAAAGTGGTCAAAGATTCTGAGCCAACGGTTCTCTCCGAAAAAACTACTCCGCCTACTCCAACAAAAGTTGTTGCTCCTCCGAAAATTATATCGAAGACTTCCAAAATAACTTCTCCTCCTAAACCTGCACCGAAGACAACTGTGGTAGTCAGTAAGCCTGTTGGGAAGCCATTAGAAAAAGTAGTAAAGATAACTGCTACTCTACCCGTTGCTACAACGGCCGCTTCAGCGAATATTTTAAATCATACAATTGCCTTAGAACCAAAGGCTGATGGCAATTGGCGGGGACAGGATATTATTGTCAGTGAGAAAGGAGAAACAACGGTTGTTCCACCGTCACTTACTGTTAATGATGCTACGGGAGCCGCTACTACAACTGACCTCTCCGCTGATAGCATTATTCCAGAGAAATCATCACTTCTCGAACAATATCAACTCTATCGCAGTCACCCAAATAACTGGCTGGGGCAAATTTTTAATTTAAGCACCCTTTATTATAAAATTATTTTAGGAGTGGCCTTAGCTGCCTTATGTTTAAATATTTTTATGGCTAAAGGAAAACAACATGCTCATCTTATTGCTTCGGGTATTGGAGTAATTGCTTCTATGGTCTTTTTGATCGTTTTCTGATATAATAATGATATAAATAGTGTATGTTGACAAACTGTTGACAATATTTCTTAGTAACGATCATTTAAAATGACTTTTTATTTATATTCTTAAAAATTTTCTAGTCGAAAAAATTTATTTTTAAGAATGCTTTTCAATATTTTAAGGAAAACAATATATTCATAAATATATAAAAATGATATATTGTTGACAATATAACCATCTTATGATATGGTTAAAAATCGATATTTTTTTAACTTTACCTTAAAACTTGAATAATTTTATTAACCCTCTAAATCCCTCCTATGAATAAAAATTTATTAGCAATTTTATCTATATTGGTTTTAATTTTAAGTCCAATAGCCCATAAGACATTGGCTATCCCTGCAGCTCCTTCTACTTCAGAAGAAGAACCTGTTTCAGTAATGGGACCCGATGACCAAAGCTCTAATGGTAGTGGCAACGGAAACTCAACATCTAATCCCGTACCTCCTTCTACTTCAGAAGTTAACCCAGTCCCAGTAGTTGGACCAGCTGATCAAAACCCAAATGGTAATGGTAGTGGAAATTCTGTAAATAAGTCCTCATCTACCTCTACATCAGACGTTAACCCAGCACCAGCAATTGGACCAGATGACCAAAACCCAAATGGGAATGGTAACGGAAATTCTGTAAATAAGCCCTCGTCTACCTCTACATCGGACGTTAATCCAGCCCCAGCAATTGGACCTGATGATCAAAATGCTAGTGGGAATGGTAACGGAAATTCAACATTAAAGTCCTCATCTTTCTCTATATCAGACGTAGCACCAGCTCCAGTAATCAGACCAGCTCAACAGGAGGCTGATGGTGTTGGTAATGAAAACCCTAATCCAGAAATTCCTCCTTCAAATGGAAGTGGTGGCGGTGGTGGCGGCGGTGGATTTGTTCCGACCAACGTTGTTCCAACTCCTCCGGCAACTTCTCCGGTAACTCCTCCGGCTGATCAAGGAGTTCTAGGTGAACAGGTATTTAGTGATGGTACTCCCGCTCAACAAGTTCTCGGTGAACAAGTTGTTACTGCAACAAATGTTGTTCCTACTTTCCCTAAAACCGGTTTTGCTCCGGAAGCTAATACTTCTAATGTTTTATTAGCTTACGTCTTAGCAGCTGTTTCTTTAATGGCTTTGTCATTTGTGGCTTATAGCCAAAAGAAACAATCACTTTCATCTAAATAATGAAATTAGCGTTTTTCAAAAAGAATTACCAAGAGTCTTGGCTACATTTCGGTGTAGGCTTAGCCTTGGTATTTTTTTTGGTTTATTTATTGTCTTGGCAACATAATCATTATCTTTCGGTTGCAAGAACGAACACCGCGCTAAATAATAATTCGTTACCTGTGTCAGCTTCGACAGTAACCATCCCGTCGTATCTCGAAATTCCATCAATTGATGTAGCAGCTAATATTGAACCGGTAGGAATAACTAATACCGGGGCAATGGATATTCCAAAAGATCGGAATGATGTTGCTTGGTATAATCTTGGTCCGCGTCCAGGTCAAAAAGGAAGCGCCGTTATTGATGGACATTTAGATGGAGAAAATGGCTTAACAGCGGTTTTTAAGGACTTAGATAAGGTTAAAATTGGTGACACTCTTACTGTTAAAGATTCGGCCAATAATGTACTGACCTTTGTTATTAAGAGTAGCCGGTTATATAGTGCCTCCGCTGATACTTCAGAAATTTTTACCAAAGATGATGGCATTTATTTGAATCTTATAACCTGTGCTGGGGAGTGGGATAAGAAGGCTCATGATTATACTCAACGGCTAGTCGTTTTTACAGAGTTGGTTAAATAAGTTTTGAATTATAATGAAAAGAAGCCCCGATTGTTGAGGGCTTTTTTTAGTGGTAAAAAATGAATAAACAAATTATACTATAGATATCTATGAAAAAAATTTTAAATAAATCAACCAAGGTTTATAAAAATGAAGATACAGCCGCTGAATCAGTTGAGCATTTAATTTCGAACCGATTCCCCTGGTTGATAATGGGTTTATTAGGAGGTTTAGTTACTACTATTTTGATGTCACATACCGAGGATATTATTAAGGCTGATATTCGTTTGGCTTTTTTTATTCCGATTATTGTTTATTTAAGTGATGCTGTTGGCTCGCAGACTGAAACAATTTATATTAGAGCAATTACCCAGAAAAAAGTTCACACCCTTAAGTATTTATTAAAAGAAGTTTTAGTGGGTTTCGGTTTAGGCGCAATTTTTGGACTCCTGCTTGGTATTTTCGCATTATATTGGCTAAATGCTCCGGCGATTGGTTTAACAATTGGTTTAACAGTCTTAATTAATCTTACGTTAGCACCTATTTCTGCTGTTGTAATTCCTGGTTTGCTGCGCCGGGGACACAGTGACCCGGCTTTAGGATCGGGACCAGTTGTAACAATTATTCGAGATTTAATGAGTTTATTAGTTTATTTTATTATTGCTTCGATGATCATTTTTTAATATATGAAACTATCGGAACCAGTAAAATTTTTAATTATCTGCGGAATTTTTTTAATTGCTGTTTCAATTGTGATTGCTTATAGGATTACTCCTTCTTTACTCAGAGAATCTTTAAACTGTCCAACCCGAAGTTCATCTTTAATTACAGTTAGTGACTATTTTTCTAAAGAAATTAATAAAACGATAACTGCGATTAGCGGTCAACCAATCGAGGGTTTTATGCCTCTTATGATTAAACAGACTTTTCCAGGTCTACAGTTGAGCGATTTTGAATGCGTCGAGCCCTATAAGGGGCAGTATCGTTTAAAAAGCAAAAAGATTGTTTTTGTCGAGAATATAATCTCAAATTCACATTCTTCGGCTGATCAATCAATTACTCCTCATGGTATAGGAAAATTACTGGAAAATATTTCAAAGCGTTTAAGGTTGCCTTTGCGAACTGATAAAGATGTTGACGTTATATTAAAGTTTATAAGTCAGTCGAACAATGTCACTTCAATTTCTGAGGATCTTACAGTTTCTGAGGATCTTATAGTGAGTGGAACGTATGTTTGTCTACCTCATAAAGATACAAAAACTCCACAAACTATGGAATGTGCTTATGGTCTTTTAACAGCCGAAGGTACATATTATGCCCTAGATTTACAAAAATTAATCCCACATATTCCGACAGTTTCTATAGGAGAAAAAGTTACAGTAACCGGCTTATTTGTTAGACTTGAAGCACTAAGTACCGATTTTTGGCAGAAATATCCGATTGAAGGAATTATTTCTGTTAGTTCTGTTTCGAAAATAATAT
>DAORIW010000032.1:0-8191 GCA_035438725.1 bacterium
AAATTTTTTTTATAATATTTTTTGTGTATGTAAGCAAAAAATCATTGTTGAGAGTGTAAAATCGTGGTATAATTAAGTTAGAAATGAAAAAAGAGGCGAGGTTACTCGCACCAACATTTCTACGAAAGGGGGTGACACTATGCCAATAAAGAAAAAGAAAGCTGCAAAGCGTCCAGCCCGAAAGGCTGCTCCAAAGCGTAAAGCTGCTCCAAAGAAAAAGGCTGCTCCAAAGCGTAAAGCTGCAAAGAAGCCTGCAAAGCGTAAAGCTGCGAAGCGCAAATAGTTTTTAATTTGGAAACAAAAAACCCTCTACTGGAGGGTTTTTTGCGTATGTAGAATGTTAAGTTCTTTTAAAGATATTATTCAGGTGGTTGATCAGTTTTTGGTTTCTGACTATGAGACCGGACATCAACTTCATAGCTTGTATTCTGAGTTTCAAAGAAGTTAACCAATTCATACACATCAGTCGCCGAAGTCATCCATTTAGCCGGATTATCAGCTTTAAAATAGGGTTGGAAACCTAATTCTTCAAGGCGACGGTCTGCTACATATTGGACATATTGGTTAACATAATCGGCATTTAAACCAAGAATGCCTTTAGGGAAAAGGTCTTGATTATATGCGTTCTCGAGGCTTACTCCTTCAATAATTATGTTCTGAATTTCCTGACTAAATTCTGGTGTAATTAAATCAGCGTTTTCTTCCAAGATATTAAGTATTAAATTGATTCCAAATTTTAAGTGCAAGCTTTCATCGCGAATCACCCAATCAATCATTGAGCCAAAGTTTCGTAATTGATTACGTTGACGGAAACTTAGAGCCACCATAAAGCCACTGTAGAACCAAATGCCTTCCATGACAATATTAAAAGCTACTAAGTTGCGAATAAAATCTTTCTTACCTTCGGCCGTATCAATGTTCAAATGCTCATCAGTCATTCGCGTTAGGTACTTGGTGATGAAGGCTTCTTTGTTGCGCATTGAAGGTACTTCAAGGTGATAGTTGAATATTTTTTCTCGGTCAACAGGAAAAGTTTCCAAAACATATTCAAAAGCTAAGCAGTGATTGGCTTCTTCCCACATTTGTTTGGCTAAATACAAGTGAGCTTCTGGCGCTTTTAAATATGGATAGACACCTAAAGCTAGTGAGCGGTTAACAATTAATTCCGCCGGATTAAAAAAACTCATTAGAAAGGTAACGGCGTGACGCTCGTCATCGGTCATTTTTTTCCAGTCCTCTAGATCTTCGCCCAGAGCAATTTCATGAGGGAACCAGGTATTGGCGACCGCTTGATTATACAGATCATACGCCCAGCGGTATTTAATTGGGTGAAGGACCATGTCCTCATTCATTGGTTTTCCAAGTAACATAGAGTAGTTATAAGAATAATTAAAAGGTTTTTAAATTATAAAGTGATATAGATTAAAGTTATAGGTACGTTATAACCTTATAACCTTAAACCTTATAACAGTTATTGGCAACTATCGCACATTAATCGTTCCATTGGATCAATTGGGCAGGTCTTACCGACTTGAGCAATCCCCTCTGATTTCATTATTGGAACGATATTTTCAGTTTGATATTGGGAGAGTAAGAAGGATTGAGTAGGTTTTATTTCTTGATTAGATACACTTGAAAAGCCAATATTAATTTCTGGGACAGCTCGAACTGGTTCAGGAGTTGGCATGGAGAAGGTAGTCGGCGCAGGAGTTTCGACAGTAATAGGAATTCCTAAAGAAACAGGTTCAGCGGCAAGTTGATTAAATAAAACACCAAAACCACGCTTGCCAATTGAACTGGCTTTATTTATTTTAACGGTACTTTGTTCGGCACTATGACGAGGTTTCATATGTAAGTAGTAGGTAGTTTTTAGACCCTTTTCCCAAGCCGCTATATATACTTTCATAATTTCTTCGGTATCTCGAGTTTCTAGGTACATATTTCGGCTAAGGGCTTGATCAACCCATTTTTGGGCACGAGCGGCTACTTCAATAAAAGCGTGGGGTGAAATACTAAACGAGGTTTTATAGACTTCTTTAAGATGTTCTGGGATGCCTTCGATATGAGTTAGATCACCGTAATTAGCTAGAATTTCTGATTTACAGCGTTCCCATAATCCTAGGCGTTTAAGATCACGAACTAAATTAAAGTTAATTTCTAAGTATTTACCCGATAGTGTATTACGAGAAAACATTTGGGCAAAGCGAGGATCAATACCCGGGGAAGTACCAGCTACTAAGCCGATATTGGCAGTTGGGGCAATTGCTAGGAGAGTCGCATTACGCATTCCATTTTTAACTTTTTCACGCAGTTTATTCCAATCGAGTTCTAAAGAATAAATACCTTGCTCAACCGTTATTTTTTCTTGGCGATTCTCAGCTAAGTGAGTAATGGTATCAACTGGAACATAGCCCTTAGACCAACCAGAGCCGGAGAAATTACTGTAGCTACCTTTTTCTTGAGCAAGGTTAGCGCTTTCATCAATTGCGTGGTAGCTAATAAATTCAGAAATGCGATCAGCCATTTCAAAGGCTTCTTTACTTCCATAGGGTAGTCCGAGCTGTTCAAGCATATCGGCAAAGCCCATATAACCCATCCCTAGAGCGCGGTTATGACTATCAAAATTTTCCGCTTCGGGAATTGGTGGTTTATTGATATCGACTAAGTTATCTAGTTGACGAATACCAAGTCGAGAACTTTCAGCCAATTTTTTCCAATCAACTCGGCCTTCTTTAATATGACGGGCTAAGTTAATAGACAATAAGTTGCAGACGGCAACGTTTTCTCGGTCTTCCGGGAGAGTAATTTCCGTACAGAGGTTAGAACAATGAATAATACCAGTATTGTTATTAAGGGCGCGGACGTTAATTGTATCTTTCCAGGTTAACCAAGGATGGGAGGTGGTTTGAAGAGAGACAATGATTGCTCGGAGTTGCTCTTCAGCTTTAATTTTTTTAAAACGTTTAATTTCGCCACGCTCTGCCTTAACAATATATTCAGCATAGTTACGGCTAAATTCAGCGCCATAACTTTCAATTAATAAAGGCGCGTCTTTAGGATCAAATAAATACCACCAGTCTCGATTTTTAACACGCTTCATAAATTCATCAGAAATATAGACAGCCGTGTTAGCGGTACGGGTACGGCGATATTCATCGCCAGCGTTCTGTTTTAAATCTAAAAATTCTCCAAAGTCAATATGCCAGTTTTCCATGTAAAAGCAGAGAGCACCCATCTTTTTTCCAGCTCGTGATATGGCTCGGATTGTTGAGTCAATAATATGTAAAAAGGGGATAGGTCCCGAAGAGAAAGTATTATTAGTGGCGATTGGTGAGCCGTTAGCACGAAGTTTAGTAACTGCTAAGCCAATACCACCGGTGGCTTTCGAAAGACGCATAATATCGGAAATAGTTTTACCAATATTTTCAATATCATCTTCCATGTCTAGAAGATAGCAATTTGATAAACGAGGGGAGTTAGTACCAGCCGCAATATTAGTTGAGCCACCAGGAATATATTCTAAGGCCGACATCTTAGCGTAAAAGCGTAAGGCGATTTCGGTTGGATTTTTTTCCGTCAAAGCTAAACCCATGGCAATCCGCATCCAGAAGTACTGAGGTGTTTCCATTAAATCGTGGTTGCGGTCACGAAGGAGGTAGCGTTTTGACATTGTGCCCAGGCCGGTATAGGTTAAAAGTTCATCTCGATCAATATCCAGGGCTTGGGCAAGAAGCTCTAAATCAAAAATCTCTTTAAGTTTTGGGTCAAGGAGAGCTTGTTCAACGCCGCTTTCAATAAAATTTCTAAAACGATTGCGGTGGATCTCGCGAATTTCATCAGCCGTTTCGTAATCCCCAAGAATTTTTTTATAAACTGTTTTTAAACGTAAACGAACCGCTACACGATCAAATTCAATGTCTTCTTGAATATTTTGGACAGTGGTATTAATTACCGCCTGATCCATTTCGGTGGTAGTAATACCATCGTAGAGCGTAAGTTGGGTTTCAGAGGCAATTTGAGTAATTTTTGCGATAGGATTAGTCAGGCCATAGCAAGCTCGTTCAATTGCTCGATTGATTCGATCAGCGTCAAATGGTTCTCGACTGCCGTCGCGCTTAGTAATAGTAAGGTTCATAAAGAGGGGATTAGGCAACATCAATATGTTGTGTTGCAGTGTTTTCTAGTATACTATATATAGTATAGTCGAACAAGCTGGTGAAATTTAGGCTGAGCTTAGAAAAAAAATTAAGTTATACACATGGTAGCTTTTAGGTCGCTTAAGTAGACAATTTAAAGCTCAAAGTTTATACTTAATTTGACTGAAAAGGGCTTATTTAGACAAGCCTTGACAGAAATGATTAATAAATTGATAACTCAGAAATAATGTTTTATGAAGACAAATGAAAAGGCCATTGAAGAATTTTTAAGCCGGGGTGTTGAGCGGATCTATCCTAATTACCAAACCTTGGAAAAAGTTTTGAAAGGAGAAAAAAAATTAACTTTTTACGTTGGTTTTGATACGACGGCGCCTTCTTTGCATATTGGTCATTCCATTCAGTTGGCTAAAGCGGCTCAACTGCAAGCCCTTGGTCATAAAATTATTTTTTTGATTGGAGACTTTACCGGAATGATTGGTGATCCGACTGATAAAAAAGCCGCTCGCCAACAACTTGATCGCGTAACGGTAAAAGCTAATGCTAAGGTTTATAAAAAGCAGGCTGAAGCCTGGTTATCCTTCAGTGGTCGTAATGCGGCCGTGGTCGTTAATAACAGCCGTACCTATGATAAGATGTCGGTCGAAGCGTTTATTCGTTTAGCTGCCAATTTTACCGTTCAACAGATGTTAGTGCGCGATATGTTTCAAGAAAGATTAAAAGAAGAAAAACCAATTTATTTACATGAGTTTTTATATCCTTTGGTTCAAGGGTATGATAGCGTGGCTTTAGATGTTGATGGTGAAATTGGTGGGAATGATCAAACATTTAACATGCTTGCTGGTCGCGATCTAATGAAAGCCGTTCTTGGCAAAGAAAAATTTGTTGTTACTAATAAATTATTGGTTGATGCATCTGGTAAGAAGATGGGGAAGACTGAAGGAAACGTGGTGAATTTGGATGCTTCAGCAGAAGATATGTATGGGAAAATTATGACTTGGCCGGACAGTATCTTGGCAACGGCTTTTGAGTTATGTACAAAAATGTCCTGGGAAGAAGTAAAAGAAATTCAAAAACGTCTTCAGAATACGAGTCTTAACCCCCGTGATTTTAAAATGCGCTTGGCTAGAGAAATTACCAAGATTTATCATGGCGAAAAAAAGGCCGCGGCCGCTGAGGAACTGTTTGTAAAAACGTTTCAAAAAGGGGAGGCACCGACTGAAATAACTTCTGTTAAGGTGGCGGCAAATAATATAGTTGAAGTTTTAATGGAAACAAAATTATCTTTATCGAAAGGTGATGCCAGACGTCTAATTGAGCAAGGTGGAATTAAAACTGACGGTAAAGTAATTAAGGATGTTAACCAAACGTTAGTAATTCCTGAAGATGGTATGGTTATTCAAAAAGGTAAGCGTGAATTTAGAAGAATTTTTAAGAGCTAAGGGAGAGACATGTATATATTAGAGAAAATTAAAAGTCATTTGGCGGAGAAGGCCAATAAGAGTTTAGGAAAGAAGATTCTTATATCTTCTTCTTTTGTAGTGCCTCCAGACCAGGCGTTAGGTGATATTTCCTTACCTTGTTTTATTATCGCCAAAGAAATGAAGCAAGGTCCAGTTGAGGCGGCGCAAAAAATTGTTGAAGCGCTTTCGGCTGATAAGCTAGTAGAAAGAATTTCCGCCACTGGGCCATATGTAAATATTTCTTTGAATCAGGAAGTAATTGGTAAAATTATCAAAGAAATTACTAAGACGGAAGAAAAATACGGCAATAATACGATTGGTAAGAAAAAAAGAGTGATGCAGGAATATGCTAACGGTAATACTCATAAAGAATATCACATTGGTCATTTGCGAAATATTGCTTTTGGTGACGCTGTTAATCGCTTATTAAAAGCTAACGGTTATACTTCGATTCCTGTTTCTTATGTTAATGATTTTGGGATTCATGTAGCAAAAACCTTATGGCATTATTTAAATACTAAACCCGTTGAACCAAAAAGTAATAAAGGCTATTTTTTAGGACAATTATATGCCGAAGCCACTAAAAAAATTGGTGAAGATCCTATGGCTAAAGCAGAAGTTGGAGTGGTAATGAAAGCGATTGAAAGCCGCAAAGGAGAAACCTATAGGTTATGGAAAAAGACGAGACAATGGAGCTTAGACCAGGGCGCCGCTGTAAATAAAGAGTTAGGCGTAAAGTTTGTTACTACTTTTTATGAAAGTGACTTTATTGCCAGAGGTTTAAAAATGGTTGAAGATTTAAAAAAGCAGAAAATTTTAATCCCTAGTCAGGGAGCAATTATTGCTGATTTGGAAAAGTATAACCTAGGTATTTTAGTAGTTATTCGCTCTGACGGCACTGCTCTATACCCGGTAGCTGATTTTGCGTTAACAACTTATAAAGTTAAAAAATATAAGCTTGATACGGCTTTATGGGTGGTTGATATTCGTCAGGGGCAATATCTTGATCAATTATCGAAGGTACTTGAATTAAATGGCCTAAAGGCTCACTTAGCTCATTTGCCGTATGAGTTTGTAAAATTACCTTCGGGCATGATGTCATCTCGAACTGGTAATATTGTTGCGTATGAAAATTTAAAAGCTGAGGCCTTAAAAAAGACGTATGAAGAAACAAAAAAGCGCCATCTTGATTGGAGTGAGAAAAAAGTAATGGCGGTTTCTCGGGTTTTAGCCTTTGGCGCCTTGAAGTTTGAAATGATTAAAGTTAGTGGTGAAAAAGTAATTACATTTGATATGGAGACAGCCTTGCGCTTTGATGGCTATACTTCGGCTTATTTGCAGTATACCTATGCTCGTATTAAAAGCATGACTCGAAAAATTACACCGGCTGTCAAAAAGGCTAAAGTTAATTACTCGTTGTTAGTAGAGAGTCGGGAAAAGAAACTAGCTATGCTATTAGCTCGTTTCCCCGAAGTAGTAGTAATCGCCGGAGAAACCCACCAGCCTTCGGAGATTGCACGGTATTTACATGAGCTTGGTCAATTGTTTAATGATTATTATCATTCGGTACCGATTTTAAATGATACTTCTTTAACGCCGGCCTTGGCTAAAGCGCGTTTAGAATTAGCTGAAGTTACTTCTATTGTTATTAAAAGGGGATTAGATTTGCTAGGTGTTGAGACTGTCGAAGAAATGTAACTTTATGAAAAAATCTAACTTACTAATAATCCACTCCACTCCATTCCTATTAGGAATTCTATTAAGCTATCTATTTTGGCAGTCTAATATATTATTGTTATTCATATATATTATTGCCACAGTAATTACTATTTTGGCGGGCAAAGATAAGAAAGCAGAAAGTTGGGTTTTATTATATGGGTTAATTATTGGTTTCTTAGTAGAAACTATTGGTACTCATATTAGCGGCTATCAAAGTTTTACCAAACCAGAGATTTTGAGCATTCCTTATTGGATTATTGTAGTCTGGGGGTATGCTTTTGTCTTAATGAAACGTATTAATTTTATTATTGTGTTTGGGACACCTTGGGGAAGAAAAAATTAACTAAAAATTTTAATAAATAGCAATAAAAAGACGCCTTGATCGGGCGTTTTATTTCTGTTAAAATATCAACACTCTCCACTTATTAATATAAGAGGCGAGCTATGGAAGTTACTCAAGATGATATGGATTTCCTCCACCAGACTCTTAATAAGAGTTTCACAAAAATAGAAAAGAATTTTCAGCGGATAGAAGAACGTTTTAAACAAATGGATGAACGTTTTGAACAAATGAATGAACGTTTTAATAAGATTGAAAAACACCTAGACTATCATGACGCTAGATTTAATGATTTAGAAAAACGTCTTTCTGAAAAAGTAGATAAGAAAGATTTTAGAACATTAATCACTGTTTTAAGGGCTGGAAATGTTCTTAATAGGCATGAAGCCGATCATTTTTTAATACCGATTACTTAATACATTTCTGCTGAAAATAAAAACAGAGAAATGAATTTCTCTGTTTTTTAATTGCCAAGGAAACCCTGTACGAGCATTCCTTTTGCGATTACGAAGTAA
>DAORIW010000033.1:0-7958 GCA_035438725.1 bacterium
AGACAAATATTCTAAAATATATACACAATATATAATAAAAAAATTAATTACTAACTTCTGATGTTACAGTAGGAGTTACTGACGGGGTGATTGTTCCCGATGGAGGAGTAATTCCTTCTGGGGGTGTAATTTTTTTTACTCCCACCAAACACACTGCTTGCCATGGTACATAGTGGGAAGTAAATCGTTGATTTTTTACTTCACCATTAGAATAAGTAACTTTGTAATCAAAATAAGCATCAGCACCAGCATGAGCACTTTCCGTACATTTCTTTTTTCCTTCGGGTAAATCCGTAGTTTCAATCATTTTTGTCGGTGCAGGTTTAACTATATTATAAATAGTTGGCTGAGTGTAGTTAATTTCACGACCATCTTTCGTTCCCCAAAAATCAAAAGTTAAATCATCTTTATCTAAACGTGCTTGAATCAAAATATAGTGTCCAGTATCATTTACAAATTTATAATCTGGAGCGGGATCATAAATAGTGGCATCAGTTCCTGCGGGTTCGTAATATGTTACTCGGTATGAATGATTACGACGTGCGGTTACCGGCAAACCCGAATTAAAAGTAGCCCGAAAAACCGTCGTGCCGATTTGACATAAACCACCACCGTATTCCGGAACAGTTTTATTTTCCTTAATAACGAGCTCGGGTAAATAACCGTTTGAGGCGTCGATTTCTCCCAGAGCTTTAAGTAACGAAAATTCTTCCCCGGGTTTAATAAGCAAACCATGTAGGGCCTCAGCACCAACTTTAATATTATGACGACGATTCACTGGCGAACCCGCAAAATGAGAGACTCCGGAACCAATAATTTCTTTAAGACCTAAATCTTGAGCACTTTGATCAATTACTGAATTCTTCTCGATGGTAGTTACAATAACAACTTCAGATATTTTATTTTGAGCAGCTTTGACAATTTCCTGAGCGGTTTTATTTAAATCAACCGTTATACCATCTTGACCAGCTTGCCAAGCAGAAACGCGACCATTTTCAATTTTCAAACGTGGTGGTAAAGATTCTACATCGACTTTGGGAACTACATCTTTTATTAAATAATTTTTTATTGCTTCTGAGTCTAACCCAACTGAAACTTTATTTTCTTCTTTAACTAAGCCAATCCACGACATTAATAGTTTTTTATGTATTTCCCAAGTCTTTTTTTCATGAACCAATTTGAACCCTGGTAAAGCCAGTAATTGATCAACCTTTGGTTTTAATCCACTTGTTGAAGCATTTTGTATTTCCGGTAAAGTTGTCTCAGCGATTAATGCTACTGGTTTCTTATTTCCAGTTTCTAAATGATCGATAATTTGATTTACGGCTTGATCATATTTAAAAGCCAGACCATTCTGAGACGCTTCGATCATCAACGAACCATCTTCGGCTATTAGCAATTTTGCATTCTTGGGAGATTTCTCTAAATTAGAAAAATTCTCTTTCACTTGCTCAGTAATATGCAATCGATCAACATTAATTGTTAACCCAAGAGAGTATAAACCAATCATGGCGGAAAATTGTTCACTTACATTATCAAAAAGACTTTCAAAACGACCTACGCCAATGGCATTTTTTAAAGTTGCTTCAGAATCAAAAACTACCAACTGATTCGCCGCATCAGCATTTAGAGCAACTGTTCGCGGAGCAATTAATACCTGATGATCACCATATCTTACAGCTATTCCCTCATCAAAAGCACCAATTCTTTCTTGAATTATTTCTCGAGCTGAAGAAAAATCCTTACCCCCTAAATTGATACCAGCAACTTGAACACCTGGATAAATTTTATCCTGATAATTATATTGTAAGAAAAAATAACTTCCAATTAATATCAAAATCAACCCTGCAATAATAGTAGAGGTGATTAAAAGCCACTCAGGCAACTTAGATAGTTTCATTAGATTCAACAGGTTCATCACTTCGTAATAATTCGTTTAAGATTTCTTTCGGAGAAGTGGGTACTTGCGTGGGTTCTGTTTCAGAGATAGTAAGCCATAATTTTTGACCTACCAATAAATTTACCGGAACTACATTAAGTGGTAGGTGGTAGTGATCGCTTGTTTTAGTTATAAAAACAGCCTCGGTCTCATTCTTACTTTCAAGTATTATTTCAATCATAGTCTTTATCGTCAGTTTCTCTGATACGAATAGTTGTTTGTTTTGAACGTCGAGCTTTAGGTAAACTAATCGTTAAAACCCCATTATGTAGAGAAGCACATACCTTATCGCTTTTAACTTCAATTGGCAAGACAATTGAGCGTGAAAAACGGCCCCAATAGCATTCTTGGTATAAATAGGCATCTGAAGCCACTATTTCTGGTAATTCTCGACGACCCTTAATCGTTAACATGCCTTCGGCTAGGGAAATCTCAATATCATCCGCCACAGCTCCGGCAATAGTCGATTTTACTATTACTGCTTCTTCAGTTTGGTAGATATCAACGGCTAACTGACCCTCTTCTTCTCCAAACGAAGGCCACTCGCTCGTATGTTCAGCGGATTGATTCGAGAGTATCGATTTTATTTCCGGAGTTTCGCGACCAATCAATTTAAAAAATTTCTTCATACAGATACTGCTAAAAAGCCTGTTTCTTATTAAACTATAGCATATTTTCTGGCGTAATCATAATTGAATTATCCTCATGTAAATGATAAACTGAAAGACATATGAGCGATGATATTCAATCAATCGAAGATTTGATGCACTCGGGTGATCAACAAGCAGTTGATGAAGATAGTCTCGAGGGAAAATTCGAAAAAAAACAACGAGAAATTCAAGAACATGACTTGGAACGAATGACAAGCGCGAAGGCGTCGGCTATTGGCGTACCCTATATAAACTTAACTAACTTTCCAATTAGTCATGAGGCCTTAGGGTTGATTGATGAAGAAGAAGCTCGATCTTTAGAAATTATTTGTTTCTTCTATAATTCTCAAAGCTTTCGCCTGGCCTGCCAAAACCCACTTGGTCCAGCTGTTCAAGAAAAACTGAAAGAACTCGAAAAAAAGTTAATGATTGAAAACTCAGAAATTTATCTAACATCTTCGCAAAGTCTTAACCATGCCTTTGAGTTATATAAAAATCTACCTAAAATTCAAACTCCGACCGAAGGTGTAGAAATTACTGATGCTAATTTACAAAAATTCCAAGCGGAGATTAGTAGTTTTAAAAGTCTCGGTACAAAAATCAACGAAGTTAACATGAGTGATGTAATTGTTTTGTTAATTGCGACTGCCTTAAAAGTTAACTCAAGTGATATTCATATTGAAGCTGAGGAAAAAGAAGTTATCGTTCGTTTACGTGTCGACGGCGTCCTACAATCTGCCGCAACTATTGAAAAAGATAAATGGCATCGAATAATTTCTCGTCTCAAAGTCTTATCAAAAGTAAAAATTAATATAGAAGACAAACCTCAAGAAGGTCGTTTTACTATTTTTACAGCCGGAGAAAATATAAATGTCCGTTCTTCTTTCTTACCAACAGTTTTTGGCGAAAGTGTTGTTATGCGTTTACTTCACGCAAGCTCGGCAAAACTCTCATTTGATACACTTGGTCTTTCTGCAAACGCTCTCGCGAAACTAAAAGATGAAATTGATAAACCAAATGGTTTAATTTTAGTAACCGGACCAACCGGCTCAGGAAAAACAACAACGCTATATGCTGCCCTGAATCATTTAAATATTCCTGGTACTAAAATTATTACCTTAGAAGATCCAATTGAGTACCAACTAGAGAATATTAATCAAAGCCAAGTTGATGAAAGTAAAGGTTATACCTTTTCAAACGGTCTTCGTTCCGTTCTGCGTCAAGACCCCGATATTGTTATGATTGGCGAAATGCGTGATTTAGAAACAGCTGAAATTGGTGTTCGGGCTGCTTTAACCGGCCACTTAGTCTTATCGACGATTCACACTAATGATTCAGCCAGCGCTATTCCTCGTATGCTAGATCTCGGTGTTAAACCTTACCTCTTAAGCCCCGCTATAAACGCTATTATCGGACAGCGTTTGGTTCGTAAACTTTGTCAAAATTGTAAAAAAATAAAAACCCTTGATGAAAATGGAACAGAAAAGATTAAAAAAATTCTGGCTGTTATTAGTCCATCAGCAAAAGTTGATGTTCCAAAAACGTTACCCATAATTTACGAAGCTGTTGGTTGTGAACAATGTAGCAACCTTGGTTACATCGGACGAATTGGTATTTATGAAGTATTGTTAATGAGTCAAGCGATTAAAGAACTGTCTACCAATAACGCTCCGGCCTTTAAAATTTTAGAACAGGCGATTGAAGATGGAATGGTCACTATGTTACAAGACGGAATTTTAAAATGCCTAGCCGGAATCACAAGTTTAGAAGAAGTATATAAAGTCGCTGGTAAAATGGATTATGTAGATACGTTATATGATATTGCTATTTCAAAAACAATTGGTCGCGGTATTAAATTAACTGAAGAACAGTTAGCAATCGGGAAAGAAATTAACAATGATCTTAAAGTTGACCATGGTCCAAAATTAACCTCTAATCATACCAATGAAATTTTAGCGATTGTTATGTCCGGTGCCTTAGCCGCTGATGCCAGCGATGTTCATATTGATCCTACGGAGAATAGTGTAAAAATTCGGTATCGTATTGATGGCCTTTTATACGATATTGCCTCTTTGAGCAAAGAGTATTATGTTGCCTTACTTGGAGAAATAAAAACCTCGGCCGGTTTTCCGACTAATTTAAAAAAGCCAACTTATGACGGTCGGTTTGCCTTAATTTTTAAGGATAGTAAAGTTGATTGTCGCTTATCGATTATTATCGGTGGTTATGGAGAAACAGTCGCGATTCGTATTCTTGCCAGTCAAGCAAAAAATCTTAATATGAAAGAATTAGGAATTGGTTCCGCTCCTTACGAAATCATGATAGATTCCATGAAAAAAACTAAGGGTATTATTTTTACAACCGGCCCAACCGGTTCAGGAAAAACCACGACGTTATATAGTATTATCAATACTTTAAATAGTCCGACCATCAAAATTATTACGATTGAGGATCCGATTGAATATAATTTAGAAGGAATCGTTCAAACACAAATAAATACGGAAGAAGGCTATACCTTTGCTTCAGCCCTTCGGTCACTCTTACGCCAAAATCCTAATGTTATTATGGTTGGTGAAATTCGTGATGATGAAACTGCTAAAATTTCCGTTGAAGCCGCCTTAACTGGTCACCTCGTCTTATCAACCATTCATGCCAATAGTGCCGCTGGAGCGATTGCCCGGTTTGTCGGCCTTGGTGTTGATAAATCTTTATTAGCAAGCGCGGTGGCTTGTACCATTGGTCAACGACTTGTCCGCAAATTATGTCCAAGTTGCAAGAAGGTTATAGACCCAACTACTACCGACCTGGAAAAAGTTCAACATCTCTTAGAACAGTTAAAAAATAAGGAACGATTTAATCTTCCCGAAAAAATGACTTTCTACGGACCAGTTGGCTGCGTAAAGTGCGGTAGTCTAGGATACAAAGGCCGAAGCGGAATTTATGAAGCAATTGAAATGACGGCCGAAATGCAAAAATTAATTCAAACCATCGCGGTTACTGATGGAGATATTGAAAAATTAGCCATTGAACAGGGGGCTATTCTAATGGTTCATGATGGAATTCTAAAGGCAATAGCTGGTGAAACTTCTTTAGAAGAAGTTTTCCGAGTCGCCCTCTAAATATATGTTTAACCGACGCTGGTTGACTCAACTTAAAAAAAGCTATCATCTAAAAAATTCTTCTCGTCAAATTATTATGGCGGCATGTTTACCGTTAGGTCATGAAGCAAAAAAAATTATTTTTGGCTTACAACGAGGAGAAGATCAAAAACTTGCCTTAGCAAAAATTAAAAAATCTTTTTTACTCTTATTAAAAAAATTTGGTCGTGATCGCTTGTTCCGTGAAGGCGCTTTTCGAGCCGCCTTAGAAGAGTATATTGAAGCGGTTTTTTTAGAAACTGTTTTAAATAACAAAAATATTTCTCCATTATCTGAAGTTGAGCTCGACGCTGATATATATTTAGCTGCCTTAAGTGACGTCAGTGGTGAACTTGTTCGTCGAACGATAAATTTAATTTCTGCCCATAATATTAAAGAAGCTAGGCGTTTAATTGATGCCGGAAAAACTATTGTTGATGAACTTCTAGAATTTGATATGACCGGTGGTTTACGTACAAAATACGACCAAGCGCGTAATAACCTCCGAAAACTTGAGCAACTCAACTACGAAATCTCAAAATAAAAATTTTCATGCTTTCTAAAAATTACGTTTCGGCAGTTGCCATTTTAATCAGCTCGATTGTCGGGGTCGGAATGTTTACCCTTCCCTTTATTGCCTCAAAAACCGGCCTCCTGACTATTATTTTTTACTTTATTGTCTTAGGTTTTATTCAACACTGGTTTCATAAGGTCTACGCCTTAATTGTTCTCTCGACTAAAAAACAACATCGCCTACCTGGCTATGCTGAAAAATATTTAGGTAAAAAAAATAAAAAGATTTTATTAATTCTTTCAATGATCGCCGGTTATGGAGCCTTACTGGCCTATACAATTATAGGTGGTAATTTTTTATTCCAATTACTAAATCCTTATCTTGGGGGTTCACAGTTTTTTTATACTTCTATATTACTGGCTTTACGTAGTTTAATAATACTTTTTGGTTTAACTTGGGTAACACGGGTTGAAGTTATATTAACTGGCGGGCTCATTGGTTCAATGATCGTCATCGCGGCCGTTGCTTCTGGTGAAGGTGTTATTAGTAATCTATCTCTCTTTAATTCCAATCATGTAATGCTCGCCTATGGGCCAATCTTTTTTGCTATTGCCGGAACGCTAGCAGTTAACGATATGTGCCTGGCGCTTAAAAATGAAAAAGACCGAATTGTAAGTGCCTTACGAACCGGTTTGATTATTTCCATCGCCATAATGATTATCTTTATTATCGCCGTTACCTCAATCTCAGGAGTTGATACTTCTCCTGACGCTCTCGGTGGCCTCAAAACTTTTGTCGACCCGATCTTTTACACGGTCTTATTAATTATTGGAGTAGTAACGGTTACTACCTCATTTTTTGCTGTCGCTGAGGCGGTTCAAGAAATGTATGTCTGGGATTATAAAATAAATAAATATCTCGCCTGGTTTTTAGTGGCCGCTGTGCCATACCTATTTTATTTACTCGGTGCTCATGATATTACCAAAGTAATTGCTCTAAGTGGAGCAATTACCGGCGGATTACTGGGTGGCTTTTATCTCTATCTCGGTTTACGTGTCAAAGAAAATCCGGAAATAACCTCACCGATTAAAGTATTCTTAAGCCCGCTAGCTGTCTATGGTGTTAGCTTCTTGCTCCTTATTGGACTCGGGTATCAACTGTGGGAAATTTTTAGCTAATATGCTTGTAGCAATAATTTCTGATATTCATGATAATCTTGTTTACCTGGTTAGATGTATTAATTATTGTCAAAAAATAAATGTTGCTGTAATTCTGTGCTGTGGAGATATAACCGACAATGAAACAATAAAAAAATTAATGGACTTTAAAAAAGATATTTATTTAATTCGTGGTAACGCCGATAATTTTACCGATGAGGTTTTTTTAGATCTCCCTCGTATTCATTATCTCGGTCGAACCGGCGAAGTGTTAATTGAAAAAAAGAAAATTGGTCTTTGTCATGAGCCATTTTATATTGAAAAAATGTTGACCGATAATTATGATTTCATATTTTACGGTCATACACATAAACCGTGGATCGATACGAAGGGCAGTACTCAAGTTATTAACCCCGGTACCTTAGGCGGTGGTTCAAATCCTTCGACCTTCGCTATCTGGGATACGAGTAAACCGTTACCGGAGTTGATGAGAACTGAGACTATAAAATGACCTCCTCCCCGCACTCAAAAAGTCACCCTTCGGGATGACTTTTTTCATAC
>DAORIW010000034.1:0-7394 GCA_035438725.1 bacterium
TTATTGATATTTTTTAAAACCGTAACGCCACTGAAGCAAAAAAGTTTAAGAAAATATTAATGACTAAAGAATTAGTCATGCGAGAAGAGCAAGAAAACTAGGCTTTGAATAGAGCTTATTTTATATTACCTCCTAACTTAATGAGCAGTGTTGTTAAGCTATTAAATGTAATGTCAGGTGGTAATAATTCTTCGGTTAATTCTTCCGCTCGTTCTAAGGCTTCGGTTAATCGTCGTTGCCCGCCCGTGGCGATTAAGACATAACTAACCCGAGCGTCGTGTTCAGCTTCGCCTCTCTTTATTAAGCCCGTTTTTTCCATCGGTAATAATAAGCGAGTTACACCAGAAGCGGTCAGCCCAATTTTTTCTGCTAAATCAATGCGACGCATTTTTCCGTCAGGAGATTGACTTATATGGTATAAGATAATAAATTCATTAAAACTTACACCGCCGAGACTATTATCAAAGCGACGACTAAGTATGGTATTAACTTTATTTAAATTTAGTACCGTCTTGAGAGCGGTAGTCAGAGTAGTCATAGATATTATTGATTAATATTTGATTACTCAAGTATATATCAAGTAATTAAGATATGTCAATCACCTGCGGTGTGTAGCTATTTTTAGGCTAACTCTATACAATTTCAAAATAATCTGTTATGGTACTGATGTCTTATTTATTTTTCTTATATGTATGCCCGAAGAAGTAATTGCCCGGTTTGATGATGTAACTTTTGAATATGTTGAAAAAAAACCTGTTTTAGCAGAGGCTAGTTTTAGTATTCGTCGTAAAGCAAAGCTAACGTTAATGGGTCAAAATGGTGCCGGAAAAAGTACCTTATTTGGTTTGCTTCAAGGTGAGTATAAACCTACCCGAGGTCGTATTTCTATTACTAATGGTGCAACGATTGGAGCAGCTAAGCAGACGGTCGTTCGAGAAGACTTTGATTTAACCGTTGAGCAATATTTTGCCAAAGCTTTTGAAGTTGTACCGGCAAACTTAGCGAGCAAAATTGCTAAAGCCATGGAAGCTGTTAATTTCTCAATTCCAACTGACCGACGAGTAGGTGATTTATCAGGCGGCCAGCAAGCTCGTTTATTATTAGCCTTTGCCTTACTTCAAAATCCGGATATTTTATTATTAGACGAGCCAACTAATAATTTAGATCAAGCTGGTATTGATCATTTGGTTGAGTTTTTAATCATGTATGAGAAAACCGTAATCGTTATTTCTCATGATGCGGATTTTTTAAATTGTTTTACAGAAGGTGTTTTATATTTAGATGTGCATACACATAAAATCGAAAATTATGTTGGTGACTATTTTTCCGTGGTTGAAGAAATAAACAAACGAATTGAAAGAGAACAAAGAAAAAACGCCCAGCTTGAGAAAACTATTCAAGATCGAAAAGAAAAAGTAAACTTCTTTGCTAATAAGGGAGGTAAAATGCGTAAACTGGCGAAGAAGCTAAAAGACGAAACAGAAGAACTAGAAGAGAATAAAGTAGATGTCCGTAAAGAAGATAAAACTATTAGATCATTTGAAATTCCCGCTCAAGAAGTAGTGGGTGATATTGTAAAAATTAATACGGTAAAGGTAATTATTGATCATGAAGCAACCGATAAGGAAGTACATAGAATTTTGCGTCAGCGAAGCCGGTTACTCGTCTCGGGTCCTAATGGAATGGGGAAAAGTACGTTACTGAGAGCGTTAGCTTCAGGGGAAAATGAGGGTGCGGTTATTATGGAAGGTGTACGAGTCGGCTACTATAGTCAAGATTTTTCGACGCTAAATTTTGAGGAAACAGTTTTTGATTCTTTGAAAAATGTTATGGCTGATGGTTATGATATGCAGGAAGTTCGCTCGATTGCAGCGGGTTTTCTTATTACCGGTGAATTAATGGGTCGAAAGGTTGGTGAGTTGTCTGAAGGTCAAAAAGGCTTATTATCGTTTGCTCGTTTAGTTCTTATGAAGCCAGGGTTGCTAATTTTAGATGAGCCGACCAACCATATTAATTTCCGCCATATTCCGGTAATTGCCGAAGCAATTAATAATTTTCAGGGAGCTTTTATTCTAGTTAGTCACATGCCTGAATTTGTCAAAGAAATTAAGATTGCCGATGAGCTAGATTTGCGAAAATTATAAAATTGTAGTACATACTTTAAATATAGTTTTAAAATAATATAACCTTTAAAAACGAGGTAAGAAATGAGAAAAAAAATAGTCTTGTTAGATCTGTATAGTACCTTACTGCATAGTCCATTTTATTATAGCGTATATACACCTCTTTTAAATGCAAGTATTAATTCTCTCAAAACGTGGAATTTTATTCTGACATATAAACGAGAGATGAGACATTTATTTGAGGATTTAGAGCAGAGAAATTTGTTATTGCAAGATGTGAATCAATCAACTTTTTATGAAAAGTTAAATAATATTGATTCATATATCAATATGTATTACGGTTCAATCTCAACTATTCAATCTTTACAGTCTCGGGATTATAAAGTGGGGATTATTGGAGATGTACCACGACCGTATACCCAACCTTTGTGCACGAGAGATCTCTATCAATATAGTGATCTAGAATTATTTCCCTGTGATATAGGTATGACGTATGAGTCTCCGGAAGCTTTCTATGAAGTTGCTCAGAGAATGGGAGGTTGGCCTGATGATACACTATTGGTTGGCGATAGAGAAGCGATTGATAAGACAGCCGCTCAAAAAATGCAAATTAATACGCTGGAAATTGATCGCAAAAATTCTGCAGTCGGGAGAAAAACTCTATTAGATCTTTCTGAACTATTAGAGCGTATATAAACTATTGAAGAACGTCTTTTTACTGACGTTCTTTTCATTTCTATTACTACCTAATTTCTTGTATACTGATAGTATATGAAAATAACCTTTTTTGGCGCCGCTCAAAGCGTCACTGGATCAAAACATGTTGTCGAAACTAATGATTTTAAAGTTTTACTAGATTGTGGTTTGCATCAAGGTCGTCGACGAGAGGCCTATGATTTAAATAAAACACTTCCTTTTGACCCGGTTTCTTTGAATTCGGTAATTTTATCACATGCCCACGCTGATCATTGTGGTACGTTACCGTTATTAATCAAAAATGGTTATCAAGGAAAAATCAATGCCACACCGGCGACAATTGATATTTCACATTTAATCATGATGGACTCAGCGCGAATTCAAAAAGGGGATTATGAACATTTATTAACGGAAGGTACTCCGGAAAGTGAATTACTTCCCCCGCTCTATACGGTTGAGGATGTTGAAAAATCAGTTGAACATTTTTTCTCAGTAGACTATTTTCGTCAAACTAAAAAGTGGCACGATCTAAATTCTAAAACTCGATTTAAATTTTATGATGCCGGGCATATTTTAGGGTCGGCCGTGACGGTTATTGAAAGCGATGAAGCCGGAGAGAAAAAAAGACTTTTATTTACGGGCGATGTTGGAAACGGTGGGGTACCGATTCTCCAGGATCCCGAAGCAATTGCTGAGAATATTGACGCGATTATTATCGAATGTACCTATGGTAACCGAATTCATCGTCCCATTGCCGAGGTTGACTCTTTGCTAACTGAAGTTATTACCGACGCGGTTACAAATAAAAGAAAAATTATTGTTCCCGCTTTTGCCCTTGGTCGAACTCAGGAATTAATTTATATTTTACACCGCCTTCATAACGAAGGAAAAATTCCGGCTTTTCCAATCTATATTGATAGTCCGTTATCAAATAATATTACTGAGGTGTATAAAGCCCACCAAGATGATTTTAACGAACAAGCGCAAACAGAATTTATTAAGAATAATGAATCACCTTTTGCTTTTGAAAATTTAAAATATGTTACGACTAAAGAAGAATCAAAGGCGCTCAATACCATGGCTGGTCCCTTTATGGTAATTGCTTCATCAGGTATGGCGGAAGGGGGGCGAATTCTCCATCATTTAGAACATACGGTCTGGGATCAAAACGCTATTATTATTTTAACGGGCTATCAAGCAGAAAATACCCTTGGCCGAAAAATTCAAGAAGAACATGATCACGTACCAATCTTTGGAAAATCTCATGAACTTAAAGCTAAAGTATTAACCATTCATGAATTCAGTGCTCACGCTGACCAAAAAGGTCTGTATGAATATATTGAAAAACTCGCGGGACTAAAAAAAGTATTTTTAGTTCACGGGGAAATTGAGGCGGCGACCGTCTTAAAACAAATATTAAATGAGAAATTACCACACTTAGAAATTACTATTCCTAAGCCGGGGGAGCAGTATTCATTCTAAACTATTCATTGTATATCTTTCAATGTTGTTAAAAATCTCTTTATCTAATATTAAATTCGGCAATTTAATGCCGAGCGAAGATTCTTTAGCAGTGAAGAAAAATGTTTTTGTTTTAGCCGATGGAATTACCCGCGACCCCAAACTTCCTCCAAGATTTAAAAGCAATAGTATTAAAGATATATTAAAGTATTATCCGCGACCCAGTGGGGCAAAAGTGGTAGCCGATATATGTACCACAAGTTTTATTGAGTTTGCAAAAAATGATCTCGATATAAAACATATACTATGCAAGGTTAATAGTCGGATAGCCGAATATAATAAGAAGAAAATCAAGAAAGTTAATTTTTTAGAAAATGATTATTTTGGTTGTGTCGCTGCTGGTGGTTTTATTATTAATAATATTTTGCATTATGGCTACCTGGGTGACTGTGGAATAGCGATCATTAATAGTAAGGGCAACCTAAGATTTCAGACTAAAGATGGCATGCAAGATTTTATTGCTTTTGAAAATAAATATCTTAAGACTAAAGAGTTTAACTGGAGTTTAAAAACTTATCGTCAGTTAATAAGGTCTAAATATAGAAACAAAAATAAATTAAATAATGGCAAATTAATTTCCTACGGAGCTTTTACTGGAGAGAAAGCGGCTGAAAAATTTATTGTTACTGGACAGAAAAGAATACAGGCTGGAGAGTACATTATTTTTTACTCAGATGGTTTTCATAAGATATTGCATTCAAAAGAGTTTTTAAAAATTATTACCGATAAAAATATCGGTAATATTAAAAAGAAGATTATTGTTTTGTCGGCTAGATTCGGTAAGGAAGATTATGAAAAATATGGGCGAGAAAGAAGTCTTATCATTAAAAAAGTTTAGGCCACGAGGCTATACTAGTAAGTAGTTAATTAAAAAATAATAAAGCTAAGGCTGCCAGGCTCATAATTATAGTTATGGTCCAACCGAGAATATTTGAAAAGCGAGAGTTGGCATGAATCCCCATTATTTTTTTATTGTTTCCAATAAGCATAATCAGAGCAAGCAAGGGTGGGGCGCATATTCCATTAAGCACGGCCGTATAATAAAGCATTTGAAAAGGTTTGATTGGTGTAAAATTAACTAAAACTCCGCCGAGCGTTGCTACAATAATAATTAAATAAAAAGCTCGGGCTTGATTAAATTTTTTACCAAGTCCGGCTTTTAGATTAAATGTTTCCGCGAGCGCGTACGAAGCGGAGCCGGCGAGGACAGGAACCGCTAATAAACCGGTCCCAATAATACCGGCCGCAAATAATAAAAAAGTAAATTCACCGGCTAATGGTCGTAGAGCATTAGCAGCTTGGTCGGCTGTTTCAATTGAAGTAATTCCTTGGGCACCTAAGGTTGAAGCTGCCGTAATAATAATAAAAAACATTATCAAATTAGAAAAAAGCATACCGGTGATAGTATCTATTCGTAAATTTCTAATATCCCTTTTACTCACCTTAGGGGTGCCCTTTCCCATGCTAGTTAGTTTATGTTGACTAATTTCCTCTTCAACTTCTTCATCTGATTGCCAAAAAAATAAATAAGGGGAAATAGTTGTACCAAGAATTGCGACAATATTAAAAATATACTCTTTAGAAAAACTAAAACTCGGTATGAACGTAGACCAGATTATTAAGGACCAATCTTGTTTAATAATAAAAACTGTTGCGACATAGGCGAATAAGGAAAGTGTTAAGTATTTAAGGTAGCGAGCATAGACCGGGTAGGGTATAAAAATTTCTAAGCACAGCGTTAGAACGGTCATACCAATAAGCCAGTAGATAAAGGGAATTCCCCAGAGGAGTTGTCCGGTAGCGGCCATGGCGCCTAAGTCCGCTCCGATATTAATCGTGTTAGCGATAACTAATAAAAAAATCGCTCCAAATAAAATTGAACGTGAATAATGTTTTTTAATTACGGCTGCTAAACCTCGACCGGTTACCATACCTATTCGACCACACATCTCTTGGACAACGGTCATGAAAGGAAGCGATAATAAGGCCGTCCAGAGTTGAGAATAACCAAAGTGACTACCGGTTTGTGAATAAGTAGCGATTCCGGAAGGGTCATCATCTGAAGCCCCAGTAATAAATCCGGGGCCTAGTTTTTTCAAAAAGGCTTTTATTTTTTGCATATTTTAAAGTATACCATAGTATGATATAATTAATTATATGAAAAAAAGTCAAAATATAATCAAAAAGAAAAATATAAAAAAATATTTTGGATTCACCTTTATTGAATTATTGGTTGTAATTGCTATCATCGGATTATTAGCTACTTTGTCATTAGTAGCAACCTCATCGGTGCGTGTACGAGTTCGCGATAGTAACCGAGTAGCCAATGTTAACCAAATTATGAGTGCGTTGGAAGGATATTACGCCAGTTCTCATTCATACCCCACGTTTGTTTCTAGTACTTTTCCCATTAGTGATCAAACAAAAGTTTATCTTAATTCCGTCCCCTCTAATCCTCAACCGGCGACAGATGGAGAGTGTGGTAATGAAGGATTTGTTTATTCGAAATTCAATACCGGTTATAAGCTGACGTTTTGTTTAGGTGCCGATAGTGGCCGCTTGAAAAAAGGTTATAATGTTTGTATTAATGGTAATTGTAAGCCGGCTAGTTGTGAAAATTCGATGGTAGTTGATCGTGATGGTAATGCCTACCCAACAATTTTGATTGGTGGACAGTGCTGGATGGCGGAAAGTTTGAAAACAAAAACGACACCCTCGGGAGTTTGTATTAATACCGCTGGTGCCCCTCCTTGTCCATCTGCCTCATCGTCTGATTATAAAAAAGGACGATCATGCTACGAAGATCAAGAAGGAAATTGTGATAGGTATGGTGCATTATATACTTGGGATGCAGCAATGAATGGCTCAACAACCGAGGGTGCTCAGGGAATTTGTCCTGACGGTTGGCATGTCCCAACTTTTCGTGAGCAGTTTTGGTTTATATATTATTACTCGAACCCTCAAAATTTTAGTAATTGTGTTTGGATGGTCCAGCCGTATGGTCGATTTGATTGCTCTCCAGCCGGCACTGCTTTGCGTGATAGTTCTGGATTT
>DAORIW010000035.1:0-7077 GCA_035438725.1 bacterium
GCGCGTATTTCCGAACGATGATGTATTTGGGGCGTAGTAGTTATCTATTACAAAGTCCGCTAGGTATAGCTGATACTAATTTATTAGTAAAACAAATCGCTTTTAAAAATGGTGCAGCCCCGGCACCGCTTGAAGCCTGGAATAAAATTAGTGAAATCACGGGTTTTTATGCCGGACAAAGCGATGATATTTCCTATAACGAATATAAAAATTTTAAAACAAGTCTCCTCGGGTCTGATGCTATTTCTGATGAAATACTTATTAGTAAGGACACTGTTAATAACTTAGCTACTAATATTGATAAGCTCCGAAAGCCAAAAATATTATCAGATGTTATTATTGATGAAAATATTGGGTCTTTAACTAAGGATGATTTACTCAATCAATCATTATCCTTCCGAATTTTTGGACAGAGATTTTCATTTGATGGTTGGATCTTGAATGATTTGACTGCGGGTCAAGAACAAACTGAGGTAAGGCTGCCGTCAACCCCATCGGCCTTGTTTGTTCCAGCCGCCTTCGGTGATCAACAAGCTAAACAATACAGTGGTGAATTTTTGCGTCAATCGGCTGATTTTAGTCAATCGGAAGTTGAGAGTTTTTTTGGCAAGCTTGATCAAAAAAAATCTGATATCAATAAAGTTACGCAAACGGAATGGTTTGATTCCTTGGGAAGTTCCTGGTTGTATATACTAGGTTCGTTGACTCATGATTATGGTAAAAATTACCCAGGGTATATGCAGACTAAAGCTTTTCTAAGTAAACAAATCCAAGCCTTTTTGGGTTCATATACCGAGCTGAAACATGATACCTTGCTGTATGCCAAACAAAGCTATGCCGAGATGGGAGCGGGCGGTGATGATCGACCGATACCACCGATTGTTAAAGGTTTTGTTGAACCAAACCTAGAATTTTGGAATCGTTTTAATTTGTTATTGGAACGAAATTCTTCACTATTCAAAGATAATAATCTTTTCAAGGAAGGTCCCGCCCTTGACCGTCTATCAAGATTTAAAGAAGCGGCCGAGCTGTATCGCTCAATTGCCGAAAAAGAATTACGTTCCGAGGTAATAAGTGATGATGAGTACGAAGAATTACGCATAACTAAATTATCATTTATGGCTGATCCTTTTGAAACCGTTGATCCATCAGAAACAAGCGGACAAACGGCATTAATCTCCGATATTCATACTGATGTGGTTAAAAACAAAATTTTATATGAAGCAACCGCTCAGCCATACCTTATGTTAGCCATCGTTGGTAATGAAAATTCACCACGTGTTACAGCTGGCTTAGTTTATAATCACTACGAGTTTACTGATCAGATTGGTCAACGTTTAAGTGATGAAGCATGGAAAGACAGAGTGTATAATAATCCCTCTACTTTACCGTCTAAGAATTTTTGGTACCAATCTCTATTCGTCAAATAATATTTGGAAAAACATCAGTTGTTCTATGTGCCGTCTTGCTTATTGTCGCTGGTACTGTATTTTTGCCTGCTCGACTATCAAAAAATATAGAGCCGATATCTCGTCCGAAGTCTGATACGGTTTCTGAAATAAGGGCTATTGGTTCGCTGTATACCGATCGTACTTTTTTTCTATCAGCAATTAAACAAAGTAAAATAACCGATACGCCTCAGAACGTTACGGGACTTATTGTTCCGCACCATCTTTTAGCTATTGATTTAATAGCCGGGGCTTTTGCTGGAATTTCTGCGAATGAGTATCAGACTATTGTAGTATTGAGTCCCGATCATTTTTCGGCGGGTCGATCAAATATTTCAGTTACTGAGCGAAATTTAAACACGGTGTTTGGCGATATAGTAACAGACAAAGCACTTGTGCAAAAACTCAAGAAATTACCTTTTGTTAACGAAGGTAATTTTTTGTATCGCGAGCATGGTCAACAAGCAATCTTGCCATTTGTAAAATATTATTTTCCTGAAACAAAGGTTGTAACGATTACGTTTAAACCAACAACCTCTAAAACAGAATTAGATCAACTGATTGATATATTAAAAATAGAATTACCGGCTGATTCACTTATTGTTCAAAGTACTGATTTTTCACATTATCTAACACCAGATCAGGCCTCCGTTTTTGATGATGTTTCTATTAAGGCGATTAATTCTGATAATACCGATGAAATCTTACTTTTAAAACAGCCCGAACATCTTGATTCGGTAGCGGCTATGTATGTTCAAGCACGTTTGCAGACAGATTTATTTCAGACAGTACCAATTATTCAAGAGCATAAAAACTCACAAGCTTATACAACGGATAAAGTGGTATCTTCCACGAGCTATATTACTGCTCTTTATTCTAAGTCCAGACCAGAACAAGGGAAGGCTGAATTTATGTTTGTTGGTGATATTATGCTATCGCGTTATATTGGTCAGATAATGGAACGAAGTAATAACTATGATTTTCCTTATGAAAAGATGAAATCATTCTTTAGTAGTGCCGATTTAGTGTTCGGTAACCTGGAAAGCCCTATTTCCAATAAAGGAAAATCAGTGGGTAGTTTATATTCTTTTCGAGCAGATCCAAAATCGGTAGTAGGTTTAAAAAATGCCGGCTTTACTGTTGTTTCGGTAGCTAATAATCATGCCTTTGATTACGGCGTAGAAGCTTTTACGGACACGCTGACAAATTTGAAAAGCGTTGGAATAGCCTATGCGGGCGGTGGTGAAAATTTTACTCAAGCATCTGGGGGAGCAAGGTTGAACATACATGGTATACAGGTAACGGTTCTGGCTTTTACGGATTTATTGTCCAGAAAATGGGGGGCTACAAATGAGCAAGCCGGAGTAAGCTATTTGGATAAACAAGAGATGATTAACAGTATTGCGGCAGCAAAAAAAACTTCTGATTTGGTTATTGTTTCTTTTCATTGGGGTAGGGAATATGAAACCCAATCTAATGGTAGACAAAAAGAGTTTGCTCAAGCCGCGGTTGAGGCGGGTGCTTCACTTATTGTGGGTCACCATCCTCATGTTGCTCAAGAAATGAGTAAAATTAATAATGTCGTTGTGGCTTATAGTTTAGGAAATTTTATATTTGATCAGAACTTTTCCAAAGAAACGAATACTGGATTATTGTTAAAAGTTGAAATAAAAGATAAAAAAATTGAACGCGTTAGTCCCTATACCGTGTATTTTAATAAAGACTTTCAACCTTATGTACGAGATAAGGATTGATCTGAAAGTATGCCTGTCATATATGGATAGGGGTATAGTATATTACTGGGAAAATATTTTTTTTAATATATTTTGCTATTAATATTAAAAGCTGTGTATAATGCTTTTTATGCGAGTCTGGGACATTCATCCAAAATATCTTTGTAGAAAACATTTACTTGGCGAACACCGCGAGTTGCATGGTCTTTGGAATATTCTTACCAAACATCAGGGCAGGGGTGGCTATTCACATCATCCGGAAACTAAACGCTGGGTAGATAAACGGGCCGCGCTTTACCTTCGTCATGAAAAGCTGGTTAAAGAAATGAAGCGTCGAGGTTATCAGCATTATTCACCCCTTGATAAAAGATTAGCTCGCGGAAGCGCTGTTCAGAGAGTATATATAGATACACCGAAACGCCAGCGTGAGCTTTTGAATGGAAAGCCCTGTGAGTGTACTTTTAAGTTATAATTCTAGTTAAAGTTAGTAGTTATACAGGAATTCTCATATTTTTAGAAGAAATATAAAACCGTCAAAATGGCGGTTTTTTCTAATTTCCCTGATAAATATGGTAAAGAAAATGACTAAATTAAGCGTTACTTGACAAAATACAAATAATATGATATTATAATGAATTGCTTATTTTTGCATGTAAATGTCGAATATTTTCTTAAGCCGTTTATTAAACTTTAAATTTTAAATTAACTATTTATGAAAAAATTAATTATATTATCTATTTTTGCTTTAAGTTTTAGTTCTGTTTCTCCCACATTTGCAGCGGATTTTCCTACTCCGGTTGATGTGGAAATTAGTGAAATTAGTCAAGAAACTATGCCCCAGGTGCTACCTGTGGCAGAAAATGTAAGACCTGCTCCAGAAGCTGTAGGGAATTCTAATGACATTGTAATAGTTCCCGCAGTTTTGCCGTCTTCTTCTTGTGTTAATCTGTGTCCTACACCTTTACCTACTCCTCCGAATCCTCTTCCTGAACCTATAAAAAATATAAACCCAATTGAAGACATTATAATCGTGGAAATTCCTTGTTTAAATACATGTCCTAATCCGAGTCCTAATCCAGTTATAATTCCGGGTGGTGAAGTAATAACTCCATGTTCAGATGTGATTCTATCTACTTCTGTTTCTACTGCGCCAACATCCGAAGACGATAGAGTAATAATTCCTACTAATCCTTGTCCTTCAATCACACCAATAACCGAAGTAGTTCCTACGGGAAACGGTGGTGGGTCAGTATTTTATCCAACTGCTGTTCTTCCGGTGAATGCCCCTGTGGCCGTAGAGGTTACTACCCAAGTCCCAGTGCAGCAAGTATTAGGTGAACAGAAAGTTGTAATGGAAAAAATCCCTGTTCCTTCTTTTCCTAAAACTGGTGCGGGACCAAGTGCTCCATCAACACCTACAAACGCGGTTAATGCTATAATGAATTTTTCCTTTAGTTTTGATCGCAAACGAGCATTCTCAATTGCTTAAATTGATCAACAATCTTAGAAAAGCGTCCTAGTTCTAGATATACAAGAGTATATCTCACTGGGACGTTTTTTGTTATTGTTGATATTTCTAAAGCATGTTAGCTTAATTTTTAAAAAACTATATAACTTTATTAACTTTATAATTTTATTTATATAGCCGAGATAAAGACAATGTTATTACAAAAAAATCAATCTATACTATGAGGAATTGATGTTTAACGTAACATATCAGCCAAGTAAAAAACTGCTGAAAAATGAAATTGAGGTAATTACTCACTCACCAACCGAGCATGTTCAGTAAAAGTTCGAATGGCAAATAAAAAAAGTTGATATACTGCTTATTTGCGGAAGTTTTTACATTAATTCTTTTATAATTCTTAATTATTGGAAATATTTGTGTTAATGGAAATATTCCATATAACACCCTTATTTTTCGCTAGTAACAAATAAGATCTTGACTGAGGTGTCTCAAAAAGTTACAATCAATATCATTATTAATTTAATTATAACAACATGAAAATGATGACTTGTGCGCAAATGGGTGGCGACTGTGAGACGCAGATTTTTGGAAACACTCAAGATGAGATGATTGCTAACGGAATGAAGCATCTTGAAGAAGCTCATCCTAAAATGGCCGCTGAGGTTAAGGCCGCTGATCCAAAGGATCCGATGATGGTTCAATGGAATGAGAGTTTTCAAAGGGATTTTGAAGCTGCTCCCGAAGCCTAATAATAGAAATCACCTTAACTGGTGATTTTTTATCTGTATGTCTAAAATGTGTGATCATACCAGTGTAGGAATGTTTATTTGGAAAGAAAATAAACTTCTTTTGATTGAACGAGGAAGAGAACCATTCGGTTATGCTGTTCCTGCTGGTCACGTCGATGATGATACAACTTTCGAGGCGGCGGCTATTCGTGAGTTAGAAGAAGAGACTGGTCTGCAAACTGAGAGTATAGAACTCCTTACCGAAGGGAGAAAAAATAATCCTTGTCGACGGGAAGGTGGATCATGGCATTTTTGGAAACTGTATACTATTATTTCGAAAGGAGAAATTAATCCTAGTAAGATTGAAACTAAAAGAATTGGTTGGTATAGTGTAGACGAGATAAAAAATTTTGCCATTCGTACAGATAACTTTCTGAAGGGAAAAATTTCTGACTCTCTCTGGGAAGAAGCACCTGGGCTCGAGCCAGTAATGTATGAGTGGTTTAAAGAATTAGGAATATTATAACTATTATGAAAATATACGTTTTAGGAAGTAATCACTTTGTTCATCAGATGGTTGATTCAAAAAATAAGCTTCGTGAGTTGGGTTTTGATGGCTGGATTCATCCTGATTATGAGGCTTATGTGCGGGGGGAGAAAAAGGATAATCTTGAGCGCTTAGCTAAAGGAGAGCATGCAGAGTTAAAACGAGAAAATAACTATTTAAAAGTTCACTATAAACATATTCTCGAAAGTGATGCGATTTTAATTGTTAATCTTGAGAAAAAGGGAATTAAAAACTATATTGGCGGGAATGTTCTAATAGAAATGGGTCAGGCCTATGTTAATAATAAAAAAATTTATTTATTAACAGAAATTCCTGCGGAATCAAGTTATAGAGCGGAAATTGAAGCGATGGATCCGATTTGTCTGCATGGTGATTTAACAAATATTGGAAATGAATAATTTTGCATATCTAAACATGAGTATGGATACAGAAGAAATGTTGGAATTTGGGATTAAGAAGGAAAATGAAGAAAGACGAGATGGGGGATGTGCAATAGTCTTTGATCCGGTAAGTCAAAAATACGCCGTTGGTGAAGAAAGAGACAGTGGATTGTTTCGTCTTTTTTCGGGTGGCGTTAATCCTCATGAAGATATTCAAACGGGTGTCTTGCGAGAGGTAGTTGAGGAAAGTGGTTTATATGATTTTTCATATATCGAAAAAATTGCTACAGCCTGGACGCATTTTTACAATAGTTTAAGAAAAGTTAATCGCCTTGCCTTAGCAACCTGCTTTTTAGTGATATTAAAAAGTACAGATCTTCATGAAGTACAACTTGAGGAGCATGAAACATTTACTCTTAAATGGGTAAGTGCTTCAGAGATTTTTTCAAACTGGGAAGCACGGAATCAAAATAACGATTTAGACCATTGGGTATATTTTTTAAAAAAGTCTTTAGTACGAGCCAAGGAATTAGGATATGATACGGTTAGTCCACCATTCTCATAAGTGAAACATTTAAGATTTGATCATACTATTAGATAGAATGACAGCAATGAGGGTGAGCGGGCGAGGGTGAGCAGACGATACGTGGTAATTAACGTCCGTTACGATTAACTGTTTTTTCTAAAATTTAATTTTACTTGTATGGACATTATATCTAACTCTAACTTACAAATTCCCGGAATATTAATAT
>DAORIW010000036.1:0-6145 GCA_035438725.1 bacterium
GGACACTACAGAATAACCAAGATTTTGTTCGTTATTGGTTAGATACTTATCACAATCAGTATCGCGACAAGTTATGATGTTCCCAGCTTGAGGCATACCAAAACCAAGTTCATCTTCACCAAAACTATCTGGTGGGGAAACAACCTGAATGACTTGTGGCACCAAACGTTTCCACACGCGTTCTGGAACTTGTTTTAATTCTTCATCAGTTAAGTTACCTGCACGGACGCGGTCTTCCCAGGAATCAACTTCACGCACATATTTTTCGAGGGCAATATTTTGTGACGCGGTTCCTGAATAATTTTCAATACCAATGTCAGTAGCATACGAGGCGCGTACTTCACGGCTTGGCATGGGCTGATTACGTTCCTGATTATAATAGGACCAAAGACCTGCCGTTGCTATGAGCGGGTAAGTAACTGCTGATAATAGCGCTATGAGTCCAAATGAAAGAATTTTATTCTTCATACTTAAATTATTTAGAGTGGTCAACAATCCATTTCCGAGCAATGTTCACCAAAATTGAATTAACTACCATTACCATTTCGGTCCATTTACCAAAATCAATTTGAGTAATAATTTCTTGACTGTATGTTAAAGCGGCACCACCGAGAGCGACTGTTGCGCCAACACCAACTTTTTTCCAATCAATTGAGTTTAATTTCCAGCGTTTTGAAGTACCTTCCATATATTAGAGATTAGGCATGCGATCAATGTATGGTTTACTGATCACATGAAATTTAGTAAATAATTTAGTAAATTCGTCCATGTCTGGGATTAAGCGTTTGTGGCCATTGAATACTTCATAGATTTCTGGATTTTCATCTCCTGGCGCCTTCACCGCTTGGCCTTCATATTTTTGTACAAAATAATTGTATTTAGTATCAAAAGATAAATGTTCTTCGAAATACACGGCAAACATATTCTTACTAAACAAATCTTCTAAGAAAGCCTTACCTTTGTCGCCATAATATTCACCAAATGATTGTTGGGTTACGTATCCTTTTTTATTGGTCATGCGGCGGATAACCATAAAGGCGTGGCCTCCTAAATATCCTTTAAGAGGCACTAAAAAGTAATTATAATTTTGAGGTTCGTTCATTGCCTTGTGCCAACGGTTTGCCGTCATAAGTACATAATTGGCAGCGAGAGCTTCGTTGGCTTCTTTAGTGTTAGTTACTCCACGATATTCTGGACTTTTTAAAGTTAGCGAAGTTAAATTATCGTCACCTTTTGACCAACCTGAATATTCGTTCCAATCCTGACCATTGATTTCATGAGGCATATATTCTACTGGTAAATGGCCAACCTCTTTGCCAATTTTATTTGCGCCACGTAATGAAGAAAATCCATTACCACTAATATATCCACGACGTTTAGCATTTTTAACTGCCCAACGAACAGAAAATTCAATCCCTTCTTGGAGAGAATATCCCGGCTCGCGGGAAGCATACACACAAATATTGAAAGGTTTTTGGTTAAATACTTTAAAATCTGGAGAGGCAAGAACTGGTAAACGGTCTAATTCATTCGTATTTACGACACCAACCCGATCACGAGAATCAATCCGGTGACTAAGCATACCTGAACCAATACCAAAAAGGCTAAATAGCGCGGCTTGAACTTCATTCTTAGATCTCCAATATAATTTTTCGTATAAAGGCATTCCCATATTAAATAAGTTTAAAACCTAATTTTTCCATATAGCGGATAGTCCGAAGGAAATATGTTGGAAAGGTGCGGGCTTCACCATTCTTATCAATCATATGCACCCACTTTAGATTGGCTTGGTCGACCACTACCCACGGATTAAATAAGAAATCTTCTTTAAACCATTCTTCTCCGTACCATTGCCAGCCGTCCGCACCAACATTTTCACCCCAACTATTCTTTTTACCGATGTATTTTTTACCATTAATAAGTCTGGCTTTACCGCCGTAAATAGCGTGACCCCATCTATCTTCTCCTGTTTTAGGAGGTAAAGGGAAGAGGTTTGACCAAGTTCCGTTATTTGAGCCTTGCACGCCCATTAAAAGGCCTTGATTATCTCGAATAGCCGCAGCGATTGAATCGATAGTGATATTGTGAATAACCCGATATTCAGAAGCTTGAAGATTTTTAGCTTTAGAAATTAGTTCTTCGTTGACCCACGAACGGTCAATCATAAACTTTTCATCAGGTACTCGGCCATTTACATAACTAGGAACATCTTTTTCGGTAACAACCCCCATTGACTTAAGTAACTTAACACCGTCACGGAGATAAGCTCCTACGCCATAGCCAAGTGATATTTGAGAATACACAGACTTAGCTGAGAGTTCATCAAGGTGTTGTTGTGTTTTATCCCTATAAACTGGTTTAAGCTCAAAGGCGTTTTTAACATACGCGTAAGTCGCCGTGGCCTGACCAACACAAGACATTGAACCTCCTTGGTCTTTAGTCGGAAGCTTAAAGCCTAATTCTTCTTCAACATCATACCCCTTTTCCCAATCAAACAAACTGGTCGCTAAAGCCAAATGGTCGTATTTTTTATCTCGACTATCTTTTGGATCACGTTTTAAACCAGTTCCGTGTTGCATATTAGAGGGTTGAAGTTGAGAACATGTACATCGTTCCATTATTACCTGCCATACAGGTGAATCCAGAGCCATCTGAATCAGCTACACAAATTTGCCCTTTTGTTTGTCCGAGTGTGCCTGTATACACTGTAGAAGTTGTATTGACTGCCCCTGCTGGGAAAAAACGAGAACCGTAAATCCAATCACCCCCGCCAGAAAAGAAACCGCCAATGTCATAGTAATAATTACTACTACCATTAATTAACCCCCACGAGCGTTCAGATAATTGCCCAATAGTACCAATTTGAAACTCTGAACCTCCAGAGCGAGTATATAAATCTAAAGCGCCAGGAGCGCCAGCCCCAGTGGAGTTACCAAATTTAATTGTGAAGTTACCACCGTTTTTGTCAGTACCACGTCCGTCAGAAGTGTCAAAAGTAAACCCTGGGCCATTACCAGCTACTGTGGAAGTGACCAAGAAAGTCATATTTTTGGTGGAAGAAGCCCACACATTACCTCCGTTTGTCATCAGAATATTTGGTAAAGTTGAAGACGCGACGCCAGAAGGTACTGAAAATCCAGTTGCTGAATAAACTGTACCTGCAAAAAAACCATTTGCCCATCTATACGCTGGAGAACCAAAGCTTGAAGTATTATCAGAAGAAGGTACAAGAGAGCTTGTAGAAGTAGGGGCAAAAGTCACAACATTAGTTTGTGAATTTCTAAATACACCACCAATATTATTACTTCTTAGCAAACTACCAATAAATAAATTACTTAGCATGACACCTAGCATAAAGCCGGACGCTAACAATATAAATTTAAAAGATTTTTGAAAGATTGGTGACATACTATGGGCAGTTATTATAATAAAGTAAATTAATTGGTGGTGTTAAAGAAGTTTTTTGGTTTTTTAAATTTGGATTGCATGGGTAATAATACTTAGCGTTCCCGTGTGTCGAATAATAAAATATTAGTTTTTTTTTGATTGATCCAAAAGGAGGTCTAATTTTGTTTCAAAACGCGCCAACCTGTCAATTACCTGTTTATCATTCTCCTGCCCCTCAGATTTTACTTTTTCAATTTGAATAGATAGATTAGAGACTGTATTTTCCAATGAAGCGACCTCAGATTTAAGACTATCAATTTGGCTTAGTTTGGTGGTTGACCAAACAGTAAAAGATAAAACACCACCTGTAATCGCGATAGCAAGACTTATAGTAATACCTGTTTTGTGATTAAGTATGTCAGTCATATTAGACATACTTATTATACAACATTAACCGCGCCTTTGCACTAGCTTTCTGTGCAGGAATTGCGGCGAGTTCGGCTGTCCATTTGTCAATCTCAACTTGGAAAGCGTCAGCATCTCCATTATCGTAATTTAACTTTTTAGCTTCAAGCTCGGCAATCATCTGTGGATATTCTGCTAGACGAGCATTGCATAACTCAACACTAGCTGCTTCACCAGCTAAGAGCTGAGATACTTCTGAGATAGTAAGTTCGGTGTTGTCGCCAACTACTTCGACTTCTACAATTTGGTCTTGGGCGTTTCTAACGAGGTGCATATTAAATTATTAAGCTGTCTTACGAGATGTTTCTTGCCATGAAGTACCGTCATATTCTAAGCAAAGAACTGTATTAGCGGCCGCTGTTAAATCAACAGAGCCTTGTAAAAGCATAACCGCAGTACCAGCACCACCAGCAGTGTTGTGTTTTACGGTTGGAGTACCGCTAAAAATTAAAGTTACTTGTGAACCTGCTCTCCATCCAGCAGTAATTATAGCATTGATTTGTGTGTTTCCAGAAACTAAGAACTCATTAGCAGCTCCAAGTGTCAAGTCATTAGCAGCAGTAACAGCGGCGCTCGTTCCTAAAATACGACCATCAAAGCGAGAGCTGCCTGATTTAACCCAGAGTGCATAAGGATTGGTAATAACTGCACTACCTGTGGTACTTGGAGCGCCATTAATTATAACTGTACTAGAAGTTGTAATGGTTTGAAGAGTTGCAGCGTCAAAAGTCTGTCCGTCAAAAACATTAGTTCCTTGTTCAGAAAAACTACCAGTGATTGTTACTGTGTTTCCACGAACATAGAGACTTCGTTTTTCACTCGTTACCGCAGTGTGCGCACCAGGGAAAATGGTAAAGGCGGTAACACCACCAGCAGTCGCTACTGGAGTTACAGAAGTCGCCCCTTGGTCAGCAACTAAGAACACAGTGGAGCCATTGTCCCGTGCTAAGATAATATCCGCTGCAAAAGTCTGGTTATCTGCCAAGAGAGCAGTTTTAACACCAGTCATATTTGGCGGAGCGGTCGAACTGTTGTAAATAGTAAAGTAACCACCAATATACGCAGGAGCAGTAGCTGTAGCGTTGTAGGCATTACCAAATACACCAACATTGATAGCTGAAGATTTTGAAATAGTAGCAGAAGCCCACAGAGCGTAGTTAATGGCACCACCACCAGCGAGCACCATACCGCCGATATTGTGACCAGTAGTAACGCCACGAGCAAAACCACCAAAACCACGATTACCAGAAGCACGATAACCATACACAGTTTGGTCGGCTGTATAATAAGTAGCAGTACCAGCAACAGCGTTGTCAAAGGCAAGAGCACCTGTGAATTCAGCACCAGTGTAGCCAGCGTTTAGCGTAATCAAAAGACCATTACGAGCGGTAGCCCCAGTACCTGAAGTGTTGAAGTTAAGTTCAAATCCAATGTTAGCGTCTGATAAAATGCGTTTACGAAAATAACCCCATTCAATACCGTTATTGTCTTGTAAAACTAAGGTCTTAACCGAAGTGGTCGTGGCGTTAGCTCTAAGGGTTAAGTTGGTGACATCAGTTCCTGGGGTAATTGTTTGAGAACCAGCTAATGCTAAAACATTAGTGGTTTTGTTAAATGTAAAATTAGCGGAACCGCCAAAATCTCCGTTATCATTAAATTGGACGTGTGTATTTAAACCTCCTGGCACGGATCTAGTAGTAAATTGTGCGCGAGGAGTAAACACAAAAAATTATTTTAAATAACTTTAGCAATATAATTTACAGCGTCAGTTGCATCAGTACTAGCAAAATAAATAACTTCCCCGCCCTGTAATTCAACAATATATTTATCACCAGAAAGAAAACGAGTTCCATTTGTTGCGGAAGGTGTGCCGGTATTAGTAAAAGATTGTCGAACTACACCCGCGAATGTTCCATTGGTGCCAGGCCCTTCAGGAGCAACTTGAAGAATGTAGGGTGATGATGGAGGAGAAGTAGGAACCTGCTTCCAAGTATTAGCCGCAGTCAAAGTAACTGATCCTTGTGAACCAGCGCCACCAAGCCCATTAAGACTAGCCTCGAGCAAGTCTACATCATCTTGGCTAAATTCATCTTTAATGTTGTGGGCGCCAGACATATTAATTAATCGCTAGATAAAACAATGTTTGAAAGAGATTTACCACTGTGTTGCTCAAGTTGTTTCTTGAAACTTACCAATCGTTGCTCTTTACTATTTAAAATTTCCTTCTCGCGATTTACATCTACCTCACGTGTATTAAGAGTTGCTTCTTTAGCATCAAGTTCCTTCTTCCGAG
>DAORIW010000037.1:0-5426 GCA_035438725.1 bacterium
GAAGATTGCAGATATAAAATTATAAATCAGTTTTTTAATTATGCAGCTTTTTTCTTGGAGTTTCTGCTGCCGTTTCTTTTTTTATTTTTTACAGGTGGAGTTTCCTTAACCTTGTTATTCCCCGTGTTATTCCCCGTGTTATTCCCCGTGTTATTCCCCGGATGAAGATCTCTGAAGATTTTAATGCTATAAACATTTACTTTTTTTCTCAAACTCTTGCACATTTCTCTTTCTCCTTTGGTCCTCAATTGACCGTTTAATTTTTTTAATAAATGATTTAAGCCCCCACTCTAACAAATAACTATAAAAATTGCAAGTTATGAGACTCGTTATTCAAAAAGTAACCTCAGCTTCGGTTAAAATAGAAGATACAGTAATTAGTTCAATTCAGAAGGGACTGCTTATCTTTTTAGCTGTTCATAAGAATGATACGGAGGATATTATTCCTAAATTAACGGATAAAATTACTAAACTTCGCATTTTTGAGGATGAAAATAGAAAAATTAATCATTCTATTATTGATATACAGGGTGAAATCCTAATAGTTCCTCAATTCACGTTGTATGGAGACAGTCGAAAAGGCAACCGCCCAAGCTTTACAGAAGCGGCTGATCCAGAAAAGGCCGAAGCCTATTATGAAAAGTTTGTCGCAGCCCTTAAAGAGAAAAATATTCCTGTCGCCACCGGCAAGTTTAGAACATACATGCACGTCCAACTAATTAACGATGGTCCGGTAACTTTAATTATCGATTTCTAATAATATTTTCCCAAAACAAAAACCCGACCAACCGGCCGGGTTTATTGTATAACAATTATTCTTTCTTACCATCAAAATCAATATCGTAAAGAATATGTTCCTGAACTAATTTATATGATTGTAGCTCCTCTGGTTGAAACCACATCTCGATCTCTTGGTTAGCTTCTTCGACTGTTCCAGAAGCATGCATTAAATTACGGATACTGCGGCTATCTGTGTCGGCGGCACCGTAAGAATCAAGCGTAAAATCACCACGGATAGTTCCAACGTCAGAAGTTAAAGGTTCGGTACCACCGGTAAGTTTTCGAACCAAGGGGACAGCATTACTTCCCTGCCAAACCATCGCCACTACCGGACCAGCCGACATATAACGAGCATTAGCATTCATAACCGCTTCACCATTTTCTCGATTAGTAGCAAAAGGAGATTCCTGACCTTTCTTTTCATAAGCGGCTCGGGCTTTAGCACCCACTGCTTCCAACCAGGCTTCACCACCTACTTTATAATAATGATCAATCGCCATTTTCTCGGTTGGTTTTAAAAATTTCATACCAACTAATTTTAAACCAACTCGTTCGAAACGACCAATAATTTCTCCAATTAATGAGCGCTGAACTCCGTCTGGCTTAATAATAACTAATGTTCGTTCGTCTATGGAATGAGACATACAAAATATAAAAATTTATAAAGTTATAAGGTTATAAAATAAGTACTTTCTATAAATACACATTTTACAAACTTTATAGCATTATAAATGCTATAACTTTATTGGCTTTTAGGCAAGTCTAAGGGAATATCGTATAACCATCAGTATTTAAATGAATACTTCCTTCCTGATCTGTTCGACGAGTCGGAATCGCTAAGCGCTCCAAACGTTTTAAGGTTCGAGGTGAAGGGTGTCCATAACTATTTCCTAGACCACTACTTATAACCACGAGTTTCGGATTAACTGCCTTAATAAAATCTTCACTGGAACTAGTTTCTGAACCATGATGTCCGGCTTTTAAAACATCAGCTTTAATATTTACCCCCGAAGCTAAAAGCGCTTTTTCTTCCATTTCTTCAGCATCCCCTGTTAAAAGCATTTCAAAATCCTTATACACAGCTCTTAAAACAATTGAACTATTATTTAAATTAGATATTCTTTTACCTTTAATACTGGATTGTGGATATAGTATTTCCAATCTCATTTCTCCAAAAACTAGATTAAAAGACTTCTCAGCCACTAATAACGGAATCTGTTTTTCATTAATAGTTTTTAAAAAATGCTCATAGGCCTGACTTTTTGCTTCAACACCCGTAATCATCACCCCACCAACCATATAACGATCAAGAATGGAATTAAAACCAGCTAAATGATCTTCATGAGGATGTGTTAAAACAAGTAAATCAATTCTTCGCTCCCAAAATGGCAGTTCTTCGCCTAAACGACGTAAAACTGTTTTATCAGGACCACCGTCAACTAATATTACTTGTCCGGTCGGTGCTTCAAGTAAAATGGCATCTCCTTGGCCAATATCTAATATACTAACTTGAAACTCAGAAGACGGTACATAAAATCGCCAAGCAACAACGCCTGTAATTACAATCGATAAAATAAAAACGGCGACCAGAATGGCCGCTCGTCTTCCCCTCCTTGGCTCATTCATAATCTAGATATGCTTATGGAGTCCTTCCATTAACGTTTCTTTTTCCTGAACTCCGGTAAAACGTTCTGCCGGTTGACCATTGCGAAAAACAATTATAGTTGGAATACTCATAATTCCAAATTGCCTGGCTACTTCCATGGCATTTTCAGTATTTAGTTTGCCAACAATTGCTTTATCACCAACCTCTTCAGAAACTTCATCAACAATTGGTCCTTGAATTTGACGAGGCCCACACCAGCTGGCAAAAAAATCTACTAATACCGGTTTATTTTTAGAAGCTTCAATTACATCGGTTGAAAAACTATCTTGAGTAAATTCTTGGGTCATAAATTTGTTCATTACGATTTAAACGTTTCTAGATTATATCACAGCCTTACTTCCCTGCCAACCCTAAAAATCGCTTACTTCGACGCTCACGATGGAAAGTAATGGCAAAACGATGAGCTTCATCACGAACTCGTTTTATAAGATGTAACGCCGGTGAAGCCAAAGGTAATTCCAAGGGTTTACCCTCTCCTGGGAAATATAATTTATCAGGGGCTTTAGCAGAACGTAGGCCTTCCCCCTTAGTAATACCAATTAAATTAATATCACGTTTATGTCGTTTTAGAACTTTAGTGGCAATATTTAGCTGTGCTTTGCCACCGTCAACAATAATTAAATCAGGTAATGGCCAGTCATTATTAAATCGTCGTTCGAGCATTTCCTCAAGCATCCAGACGTCACCTTTTTTTCGATCAGTCACCTCTTTCTCGAGTCGTATCTTAAACTTACGATACTGACTTTTATCGGGTTCACCATCTCGAAAAACAACTAATGATCCAACAGCTTCTTGACCAAAAGTATTGGAAATATCATACCCTTCAATCCGTTGCGGAATTTTTGCTAGGCCCATTACCTTTGCTAACTCAATCGTATCCGAAGCATATTTTTCCGCTACGCTCAAAACCTTGGTGTTCTCTAAAACCTGCTCCATCTGAGTAATAAAATATTCAATACGAGCAGCTTCATCAATTTTACCGGCTTTTTCCAAAGCAGTTTTTTCTTTTTTCCATTGCCGCAAAACAATTTTCTTTTTTCCTTCAAAAAAAAGAATCAAAGGCTTAATCACTTTATCAATATATTCTTTGCGCGACACCCGTTCCCCACACGGCCCGAGACAGCGATTAATTTGATAATAAAAACAAGGTTTTTTTTGAATAAACCGCATCGTACAATACGGCCAAATTCGTCGGACGGCTTTCAATGTTTCCTTAACAGCGAGAGAATTAACAAAAGGTCCAAAATATCGACCAGCTTTACCAATGGTTCGAGTTAGAAATACACCCGGAATCTCATCCTCCAAAGAAATATAAATATAATAAAATCGTTTATCATCCCGAAGATCAATATTGTAATGTGGCTGATATTTCTTTACTAAGTTTGCTTCAAGTAATAAAGCCTCAATTTCTGTATCAGTGGTTATCCATTCTATTTTAGTAATTTCCTTTACCATCTGGGCTTTTGCCGGCGTATGGTTAGTACCAACTCGCCAATATGAGGATACACGGCTACGCAAATCAACCGCTTTGCCAATATAAATAAGCTTTCCGTCAGTATTATAGAACTGATAGGAGCCGCTTTGCTTAGGAATATCTAGTTTTTTGATATCATCGAGGGTCATTACGTTAGTATGAATTATTTTAATGATTCTATCAATTTAATTCCGCCCTTGCCCAAAAGCCTATCTTTCGATACACTATTTTCATACTAATATTATATAAAAACATGGAAAATATTTACGAAGCGCCTCATCTTAAGCGCCATCACTATACTACCTCGCTCGACGAACAAAACGAGCTCATCAGTAAACTTAAAGAACGAAACGACAAAGAAAGCGAACGCTTACTTCGCTATCTTAAACTACCTGATTTGACTCGTCTTGAAGGCAACCCGGTTAAAACCATTACCGAACGGGTTTTAAATCTGCCATCTTTAAAGAACTTAGATATTATCGAGACTCCGGAAATTATTACTTCGGAATTAGTTTTTGATTTATTCAATTTTCCCAAAGACCATCCCGCACGCAGTCGCAGCGATACATATTATGTTGATGAAACACATATTTTACGTCCCCATACCAGTTTAATGTGGAAATACTATCTTGAAATTCCTGAAGTTTTAAAACAACTCGAGGAACATGGTTCAATTGGCACACTGTGTTATGGAAAAGTCTATCGTAAAGATGAAATCGATTGGCAGCATACTAATGTGCTCCATCATATCGACGGTCTCTTTATTATTCGTCGCGACGTAAAAGACTTGAATCAGCCAGACCTAGAAGCAATTTTAACCGAAGTCGCTCAATCATTATTCGGTGCTGAAGTTGTTGGTCGCTTTAATGTTGAACATTATCCTTATACCGATCCAAGTTTAGAAATGGAAATTGCCTGGAATGAAAAATGGGTAGAAATTCTCGGGGCCGGGATTGTACATAACCAAGTTATGTCTAACTTAGGATTAGACCCTGAAAAATATGTTGGCTGGGCTTTTGGTTTTGGCGCTGACCGACTTGCTATGATTAAAATGAAGATCCCTGATATTCGCCTCTTGCGATCAACTGATGAACGAATTCTAAAACAATTAGCTAACCTTGATCATGAATATCAAGCGGTCAGTAAATATCCACCCATTATCCGCGATATTTCTTTTATTGTCAGTAAAGACAACTTTAATTTAAATCGTTATTACGAAGTTGTTCGGGAAATTGCCGGTGAAGAATTCGTTGAAGAAGTGAAGCTGTTGGATGAATTTGAAAATGAAGAAAAATTTGGTAAAGACAAGAAAAGCTATACGTTCCGTACTACCTATCGTCACTTAGATCGAACTCTTACTAACGAGGAAGTTGATGCTAAGCACAAGAAACTAGAAGAAGTGACAATGGAAACATTTAAGGGAACCGTTCGATAGAAAATATAATATATTTAATGACCTCCTCCCCGCACTCAAAAAGTCACCCTTCGGGATGACTTTTTTCATAC
>DAORIW010000038.1:0-5226 GCA_035438725.1 bacterium
ATAATTTGTTTTTATAAATGATTTTTGAAACTAATCTATTTGTAATTTTAATGTCTTCGGGTCAAGCTTTGTTATTGTAAACCACCTATATTTTCTCCAAGCAAATAAAACTGTCATTCCAAGCCAGATCAAAGGAGCCATTAAGCCAACAGTAAGCTCCAAAGTCTCATCGTAGCGAGTATATAAGTCTCCATCGTTGCTTAAAATAACTTTGTGATTCCATTGCTTAACCACAAAACCAGGTCCAATATCGGTGAATACCGCTCCCGCGTCAGACCGTATAGATTCAATAGAAAGCTCTTGCCAACCTAGAGGGAAAACCCCAAAAAAATACATATTCATACGGTATTTACCACCATTCTGCCAACGATAAGGAAACACCGATGGCTTGACTGCTTTAAAAATAACAAGTGGCAAAGCGATCTTTTGCATCATCAACGGTTCATTTAAAGCATCAAACACGTACTCAATATTCCACGGTATTATTATATTTGTTTTAAAAATCATATTCAGTATATTACACTAAGCTATTATTAAATGATTCACTATACAGCATCTTTATACGCATCTATAAAACGGCGCATATCCTTAACTAAGATGGCGTTCGGATTACATTTCAAAACCATACCATCAAGATACATAAGACTTCGGATAATTGAAAATATGCCTTTCTCAAATTCCATTCCAGCATTGACACCAAGCTTAATAGTCAACATCATCTGTTTGGTCAGTGAAACCTGACTAACAGTACTATCCGTATAGTCTTTATAAAGATCAATAAAATCTTTGGTAAAATTATTAAAAGCTGCTCCCTCAAGACGCTTGTCAGCCATTTCATTTAACCAACTGGCACATTCAGGATAATCATAACGGGACAGTGCCTCAAAAAAATAAAAAAGTCCCTTACGTATTCTATCTCCAACTTTACCAACAAAAGCAGTATCAACAAAATAAAATGTTTGACCATCATACAAAACATTACCCGGATGTATATCACCGTGGAACTTACCAGCAATAAAAATATAAAATCCCTGAATATAAAACAGCTTAAGCATATCCTCATACGAGAACAAACCTTTGGTAAGTAATTCATCAACACTGGGTGCATTAATAAATCCAGAAACCATCACATTCTCGCTTGTCACATCAGGATATTGTTTTTGAAATGAAAGCATGGAAAGATCAAACGTATCTGCATACTTAGAAGCAATCTGCTTTAACAGTTCACCACCACGCGCTTCATTGCGTAAATCCAATTCAGCAATAGTATATTCCTCGACATCATCAAGAATGCCAATAGGATTACCCACTTTTTTTAACTTGGGATAAAGAGACAATACAATCTTAAAGAATCTTCTAACACGATAAACATCTTGCTCAAAACGTTTTTTAAAGTGCGCTTTAATAAATTTAATAACAACCGCATCACCATTCATCAGTGTTGCTTTATACACTTGTCCCACTGAAGCGGTTGCTAATGGCTTTTCATCAATATAAGAGAACTTTTTTCTAAAACTATCTCCCCCTTGTTCTTTAATAAGTGCATTAATATCTTCAACCGAAACAGGGTTATTGCTTCGATATAGAGTAGAAAGATGCTGACATTTTTCCGGTGACAAAAAATCCAAACGCAACGCATGAATCTGTCCTATCTTCACTGCCAAAAGACCAAGCGATTGAATTTTATTTAAATCAGGTAAACCTTTCTTAAAATATAATTCTTTAATGAGCCAGAGCGACTGGAATGTATTCATAGTGATTTTGAGATTAAGTCGGCGGCAATACGACCTGACTCAATAATAGTAGGTAGTCCACTGCCTGGATGTGTCCCACCACCAACTAGATAGAGCCCGGGAACATTCTCAAATTGATTATGTGGTCGTAAATAAAGCATTTGTCCAACTGTATGCGACAAATTAAAAACCGCACCCTTATAGACATCAATCTTTTGCTCCCAATCTTTTGGAGTAATAATACGTTCTACTTCAATATGTTCTTCAATGTCATGCATCTCGGTTTTTTCAGCAATTTTTTTCATAACTTTATCACGATACTGTTGTTTAATAGCATCCCAATCAACCGCTGCTTCAAGATTGGGAACTGGTACAAGTACATAAATGGTTGATTTACCGGTAGGCGCTAAAGTTGGATCGGTTATCGACGCATTTTGAATATAAAACGATGGATCATCCGGTAAAATTTTATTAGTTATCTCATTAACATTCCTATGATAGTCCTTAGCGAAAAAAACATTATGATGAGGAATATCATACATTGTATCCAAACCCAGATACAACATAAAAGTTGAACAGGAATATGGACGCTTCTTAAGTTCGGCGTCAGTCCATTTTCCACGGGCTGATTCGGGAACCAAATGAGTCATACCGGATGCAAAGTCCGCATTCATAATGACATAATCAGATCGATCAACTGAACCATCAGCAAATTCTACACCAACCGCTCTACCTTTTTCTATCAATACCTGTGTTATCGGTTTATTTAAAATGACACTACCTTTTTCTTCTTCAACAATTTTAGCCATTGCTTCAGTAATTTTATGGACGCCACCAATTGGATGAAAAATACCAAAAGCATGTTCAATATAAGATAAAATTGAAAACGAACCCGGACAATTCCAGGGCGACATACCAAGATACTTTGCTTGAAAAGTCATGGCAATACGCATATCTTCATGATTAAAATACTGCGACAAAACTTTATACAAGGAAGTAAAGTTTTGCATAAACGGTAAAGCCTTAAGCAGCTTGGGTCTTAGATAGTGATACCAACGGATATATGGCACTTTAAGACACGGATACATAAGATTAAATTTTTGCTTTTGCGCCCTAAACCACCGATCATAGCCAACTTCATCACCTGGAAACAAGCGAGCAATTTCTTGTTTTAATTTCTCTTTATCAGAATATACAATAAAATTTCTACCATCATCAAATTTCAAACGATACATAGTATCAAGACGCTTCATCTCCATATAATCTGATACCTTTCGACCAGTAGCGGCGAATATATCATCAAACGCCTGAGGTAGCATTACAAAAGTTGGGCCTAGTTCAAAAATAAAATCACCTGCTTTAAGAGCCGAAGTTCTACCACCCACATACGATTGTTTTTCGTATACAACAACATCATACCCTTGATGAGCGAGTATCATAGCTGAAGAAAGTCCTCCCGGACCAGCACCGATAACGATTACCTTTTTTTTAGAATTATTTTTTTTCATATTGTATCGGACAAGTATTTTTCCCTATCAAAGCATATAAACCACACCAACCCACCAGTGCCTCAAAAATTGTGAAAAGCGCTAGTAAGATTATGAGTATCTTTAATCCTAAAGAAACTGAACTTAAGAGAACCAGCAAACAAAGCCCTAATCCTAAGCAAAGACGTAACAAACGATCTAATAAACCAATATTTTTTTTCATATATTTAACAATGCAATCATTATATTAACACAGAAACTTATATTATATAAGGAAGATAAAAACTGAATTTAAAGTAAGTTTTAGGATAGTGAGGTTGAATTGAGTTAGTAGGTATATCCTAGCAGTTTACGGAGAATTTTGAAAAATATTATTGTAGTAATTTTGAAGTACTCCCTTTTCCATATTTATAGTATATAAACAATAAATCGTAGAATAATATATCTTAAAGAACTACGTATAATTATTTAATAATTTACTAAGATATCGTTTGTGAATTAGCTGTTTAGCTTTTGGATCATTTTGGTACTTTGCTCTTTGGGTAATAACTATTTGTCTTAGTAATCTCCATAATTTAAAGCGCTCATACTCCTGTTTCGACAATCTATTTTTTAAAATATACCCTTCATAAACACCTGTACGAAATTCTTCACTTACTAATGAAGTTTGTGAGTAACCTAAATCACACATCGGATCGCCATACATAATCTTTCCAGGGTCAAAAAAATATAATGCTGGCTCACCTTTCTTTGCTGGAATGATAATATTTCCTCCGGTTACATCACCATGGAGTAAAGAGGGCGGTACTTTTTCAATTTGTAAAGAAGAAGTGATATTAATAATTTTTTTTATATCTTTACTACTTATTACCTTCACCCCTTTCTGAGTGAATATATTTATTTTATTAACAAAAAAATCATAATTAGATTTTATCGGATAGATAAAACTTTTTTGTTTAGAGTTATTAATTTTAGTACTATGTAGCTTTCTTAAGTATTTACCTACTTCAACTGCAGATTTAAATCTTTCCTGCTTTGTTTTTAACTGACTTAATACTTTTCCTTCTATCCATTCATACATTATCCAACAAATATTTTTATTATTACCAAATGATATAAATTTTGGTACTGGTATTTTGTGTTTTGCGGCTAATTTATAAAAATACATCGAGGATATTACATAATCCTTATTCTTGATAGGAAAAATCTTTAAAGCTATTGTTCTATTATTTATAATTTCATAAACCCTAGGTGCCTTTTGAATTTTGGTGATTGAAAAATTAGATACTAATCTAATACAAGATTTTTTTAAAATGGTTTTTATTTCTCTTATCTCTTTTGGCAATATAGTATTCATATTAAGATAGTAACAAAAATTTTAGTTATCAAAAAGACCGAGCTAAAAACTCGGTTTTTTTGTGCTTTTATAGACCGTTCGGGTCATCCGACCTGTGCCTACCGGCAGACAGGTAAAAAACTAGCCGTGGAACACAATAGAGGGGATTATAGCTTATTTTAGAGAAAATAAGCATTATTACTATGTATTATCTGATTAAACAAAGCGGACAGATATAATCCGTATTAACAAAAGTAGAAATGTTAGAAAAGATCTAATTAACAATATTTTTTATCTGATCAATTAGTTCATTAATAGTTACCTCACTTTTTGTAAAAAAATATTTTACATCTAAATTTTTAGCTTTCTCTTTATCATCATTCTGACCTAATTCAGTAAAAATAATTATTTGAGCTTTTCTTATATTCTCTTTCGTCTTAATTTCAGTTATGAAATCAAAGCCCGTTCTTCCTTTCTCATCTTCTAAAATAATTTCCGTTAATACGACGTCTGGTTTTGATTGTTCAAATAATATAACTGTCTCATTAAAGTTTGAGGAAATAATAGATTCCCAACCAGCATCTTTTTTAAATTTATTTTTTATAACCCGAACAAGAACTGCATCATTATCATTAAGTAAAAATAAAACTGTTTTTTTTATTTTATCAAT
>DAORIW010000039.1:0-5218 GCA_035438725.1 bacterium
CCGGGGATGTCTTGGAAAGATTTTTCCAGAATTGCTGATGAGCTTATTATGCGACTAAAAGCAGATAATCAGCTTAAAGAATTGCTTAACGGTCCATTCTTACCAATCATCATTCCAAAAAGTAAGTTGACTGATATTGGCGCTATGACGGAGAAACTGGTTAAAGTCGCTCGTAAGTCATACAAAAAAAAATTTCTCAAAGCTATTGTCACGACGCCGTTTTACGAACTATCGTAAAAATACATTAAAAGAACATGTTACTGTTATTAAAGAAAGCCTGTACAGCGAGTTACTTGAAAGAATAAAGGAAAAATCGATAGTTGCAATATATTTTCCAACAGTTCTTCAAGGGTACTCTGTTGATGCTCAGCGTGAGCAAATGTCGAGTTTACCAGAAGTTCTGATTCTTTCCGGTCCTCTTGATATTGCCATGGCTTTTGCTATGTACCCTGATATATTAGGCAGAGATGTCGATACTCCGGTCTATGATTGTTCTGCTGTAAACTGGGCGTCCCGGAAGTTTTCTGGTAATTCGCTTCGTTTTGATGTTGATGCTCGCGATGGTATTGCTTACTTCGATCACAAAGAGGATTTGATGGCAGCCGACGGTAGTAGCTCTGGTGGTCTTCTCTATATGGGGTAAATCATCGTATTTACTGATTCACTATTAATAACAAAGTTGATCTTGACTCAAAGAGTAAGTAGCCAGAGTGTGACAGTTGATACAGTAATACAATCTAAAGTATTTAGCTTATTGTAAGAAGGTGTGTGGATTAATAAAACTATTCATAGACAATTTGATGATAGACTTTTCTAATGTAATATTTTCTGAAAGATAAAAATAGATATTCAAAAGGTGCATTTACGTTTGTAGATGCACCTTTTTCTTTTTATATTTATAGTGTCTTCACAGCCTTGCTTAGTGTGACTGTTTTTTGCTTCCCGGTTTTCATATCCTTGATGGTCACCTGATTTTTCTTTTCTTCGTCCTCCCCGCAAAGTAAAACAAAGGGGATGCCAAGTTTATTAGCATAGTTTAATTGCTTGGCTATCTTGGTAACTCCAGGATAAATTTCAACATTGATATTATTTTTTCGTAATTCAGTTGCTACCTTAAAACAATAGGGAAGTAGATCATCACTAAAAATAACAATTAAAGCCTGGGCTGGAGTAGATGGACCAGAATTTTTTTGTTTCAAAACTGAAAAGAGTCGAGAAATACCAATTGAAGCACCAACGCCAGATAAACTCTCTTTGCTATAGTTTGCTACTAAATTATCATATCGACCGCCGGAGCCAACACTACTCCGTGAATCAGGTAAGAACATTTCAAAGACAACGCCGGTATAATAATCAAAACCGCGAGCAATTTTTAAATCAAAAATATATTCAGTTGATTTCATCCCACCGGCTTTCAAGAGATTAGCTAAATTCGAAAGTCGAGTCAGGGCTGTCTGAAAATCCGAGTGAGCAATAGAGAGATTACTTAGTTTTTTAATAACATCTTTGGCGGGTCCTTGAATAGCTACCAGAGACAAGATATTTTTTATATCAGCGCTTGAGAGACCGATATTTTTTAATTCTTCTTGAATCTGAGCGCCTGAAAGTTTATCCATCTTGTCAACAATGCGCAGAACTTCAGTGATATAGTTTTGTAGGTTTTGACTAGTAAGAAAACCGGCAATCAAACCGCGGTGACTAATTTTAAAAACAATATTTTTTAGACCAAGGGCCTGATAGGCATTTCGAGAAGCAATAATAACTTCGGCATCAGCGACAACACTGTCGCTGCCGACAATATCAACATCACATTGATAAAATTGGCGAAAACGTCCGGCTTGAGGTTTTTCAGCGCGCCAGACTTCTTGAATTTGGTAACGACGAAAGGGAATAGCTAAATCGTGATAATGTTCTGCCACATAGCGAGCCAAAGGAACCGTTAAGTCAAAGCGTAGTGCTAAATCAGTATCGCCCTTAGTAAAGCGATAGACCTGTTTAGCTGTTTCGCCACCTTCTTTAGCTAAGAGAACATCAGCTAATTCGAGGGCTGAGGTTTCAAGCGACGTAAAGCCTGATCGTTCATAAGCTTCTTGGATTAAAGATAGCATTTTGTTAAATGCTAACTGATCTTTCGGCAATAATTCATTAAAGCCGGGGGGGGTTTTTGGGGTAATCATAATGGCTTAATTTTATCTGAAATAAGACAATTTCGCAATTATTAAGGCTTGCCAAAAGCCTAAAAATTACTGTAAAGTAAGAAGTAACTTATATGTCTGAATTAGCTAAAGCTTATAATCCCGGAGAGCACGAAGACTCTATAAAACAACGCTGGGAAGCGTCTGGTTTTTTTAATCCGGATAATTTATCTCTACCAGAAGACGCACCTACCTATACCATTATACTTCCACCACCGAACGTAACTGACCGACTTCATTTGGGACATGCCTCAATGCTCGCTATTCAAGATTTATTGATACGTTTTTATCGTATGAATGGCTACCGGACTTTGTGGCTACCAGGAACTGATCACGCGGCCATCGCTACTCAGGCCGTGGTTGAAAAAAGAATATACAAAGAAGAAGGTAAAACTCGTCATGATCTTGGCCGGGAAGAATTTTTACGACGGGTAATGGATTTTGCTTTAGAGAATCAAAAAACTATTTTAGGACAGATTAAGAGTTTTGGTGCCTCAATTGACTGGTCACGATTAGCCTTTACAATTGATGAATCTCGGCAAAAAGCCGTGCGGCAGATGTTTGTTGATATGTATAATGCCGGGGCGATTTATCGTGGTGAGCGGATTGTTAACTGGTGTCCACATTGTCAATCAACATTAGCTGATGATGAAGTTGAGTATAAACCAGAGAAAACCATATTATATACTTTTAAATATTGGACTGATTTCCCAATTGCTATTTCTTCAACACGACCAGAAACAAAATTAGGCGATACGGCAGTGGCGGTTAATCCAAGTGATGAACGATATAAGAATTATATTGGCCAAGAATTTTCAGGAGAGTTTTGTGGTCAGCCGTTAACGATTAAAATTATCGCCGATCGTGAAGTTGATATGAGTTTTGGTACGGGGGCGTTAGGTGTTACGCCGGCTCATTCTCATACCGACTGGCGAATGGCTGAAGAAAACAATTTAAAAATTATTAAAGTGATTAGTGAGACTGGAAAAATTGCTGAAGGCTTTGGAGAATATTCAGGTCAATCGATTTCTGAAGTCAGGGAAGCGATCATAAGCGTTTTACGAAAAGAAAATTTAATTACTGCTGAAGAAGAAATCGAGCATAATCTCTCGGTTTGTTATCGATGTAGTACGCCCATTGAACCCTTACCTTCTAAACAATGGTTTGTTGCGGTAGGGAAGCCATTAGATCGATTCGGAGGAAAGTCTTTAAAAGAAAAAGCTTTAGAAGTTTCTGAAAAAGATGAAATCACTTTCATGCCCGATCGTTTTAAAAAGCGTTATGAAGATTGGATGAAGAATTTACGTGATTGGTGTATTAGTCGTCAGATTTGGTTTGGTCATTCAATTCCGGTTTGGTATCGTGGCGAAGAAGAATATGTTGGCTTGGAAGCACCCGTTGGTGATGATTGGCGTCAGGATAGTGATACTCTTGATACGTGGTTTTCTTCCGGTATGTGGACATTTTCAACCTTGGGTTGGCCCAACTCCACCAAGACTACGTTAGGTAAACCGAATAGTATTCAGAAAAGTGGGGATCTTGCTAAATTTCATCCAACTGATGTACTGGAAACCGGTTATGAAATTATTACTCTTTGGGTTTCTCGGATGATTATGATGTCATTATTTGCTTTGGATGAGATTCCCTTTAAACAGGTTTATTTGCATGGTATGGTTTTGGATGCTAATGGAAAAAAAATGAGTAAGAGTAAGGGAAATGGCCTTGATCCAGTGGAGGTTAGTAAACAGTATGGCAATGACGCAGTTCGTCTATCGTTATTACTTGGAAATACCCCGGGTGTTGATGTGCGTTTAAGTGAAGAAAAAATTGCCAGTTCCCGAAACTTTACTAATAAGTTATGGAACATTAGTCGGTATATCATGAGCCAGTCTGGTAGTGAAAGTACAGGCAAGACTGAATTAACCATCGCCGATCGGTGGATTCAGTCTCGTTTGCAAAAAACAATAAAGATAGTAACTGAAAAAATTAAAGCTCATGATTTTTCGGCAGCCGGTGAAGCTTTGCGTGAGTTCACCCTTGACGATTTAGCTGATTGGTATTTAGAAGCGAGTAAATTTGAGAATTCTACACAGGCTCCGGTAATTCTTAAAGATATATTAAGAACCATTTTAAAACTTTGGCATCCCTTTATGCCTTTTGTTACCGAAGTAATATGGAAAGAATTAGAACCAGAAGCACATCTACTACTTATAACTAGTTGGCCACAAGAAAAAAATAATTTAGAAGATACTGAAGCTGAAGATAGTTTTGCCCTTATTCAATCAATTATTACGTTAATTAGAAATGTGCGTAGTGAACATCGAATTGAACCTGGACAGAAATTAAAGACGATTATTTATACCGGTGATCGATTATCAGTCATTGAAAATTGTCGAGAGATTATTACGTCACTTCGAACCGGTGTCGGCGAATTAGAAATAAAAAAGCAGGGAGACGTTCCGCTTAATTCACTACTAGCGGCTACCCAAGGAATTGAAATATATATTGAAGCTCAGATTGACACTGAGGCGGAACGATTACGCTTAACAAAAGAAATTGAATATGTTCAGAAAGGAATAAGTAGTATTGAAAAAAAATTAGCTAATCCCGAATTTAAAAATAATGCGCCGGAATTAATTTTTAAGCAAGAAGAAAAAAAATTAACTGACTATCAACTTAGTTTTGAAAAATTATCACAACAATTAAAAGATTTACCACCTAGCTAATAATTTATTATTTATACATTGCCTGTTGATAACTTTTATATAAAAATAAATTTAAGATTACATAAAAATAATTTCTTATACAGAAGTTGTTTTTTTTATTTTCTCAATTTAGTTTTATAAGTAAAATGAAATTAACATATTTTAATTTATTTTTCTTTACAAATATTATTTTTTATATATGTAACGTAGTAATGTTAGATTTATTTTAATATTAGGCAAAAAATAGAGATACTGCTTTTTTAAATATATTTTTAAACTTTAAATTAAATATTTAAAAAAGTTTATGATAAGAGAAAA
>DAORIW010000040.1:0-4710 GCA_035438725.1 bacterium
TTTAAAAAATTATAAATAAAAAAGGAGAAAAATTTTGAAAAAAATTATCTTTATTTTAGTGGTTATTTTCTATCCCTTTGTCAGTCATGCTGATGAATGGATAAATAAAAAATTCAATAATGCCTATTTACAAGGAGTAAGTTTTCCTGAGACTGAAATAGGTTATATCTGCGGCGGAAACCAAATTTTTCGCACTGAAGATGCTGGAAATACTTGGCAAATTCAGACTACAGGCTTAAACTCAACACAGCTGTTATATAATGTCGTATTTGTAAACAGTTCAGTTGGTTGTGCGGTTGGTAAAAACGGTACTGTAATAAGGACGACTGATGGGGGAGATACTTGGATTAGTATTGGTCCGTCAGGCGCAACTCAGAATTTTTGGGGAGTTACGATTTTTTCACCATTAGAAATTATTGTTTCCGGAGCTAGCGGTAGTATTTATAAGACTACTAATGGTGGAAATACCTGGACTTCGTGTTCAAATCCCGTCTCTTCAATATTCTTTGAAATAGCTTTCATAGGAATGACCGGATATACAACAGCGCAACAACCCAATTTTTCCTTCGCTAAAAGTAGTAATCAGGGAAATAATTGGAGTCTATCTCCAATTAGCGATTTTAGTGGGTATGGTGTGACTTCGGTGGGTTCTTCTCTATATTTAGCTGGTGAGAATTTATCAACAAATAAATTAAGAATTATTAAATCGACTGATGGAGGACAAACCTGGGATAGTCAGATTATGAATGAACATGGTAACTTTGTTGATATTAGTTTCTCAAATGAAATGAAGGGTTTTGCTCTCTCAAAAGGGTACTTTACTTCCAGTATTTACAAAACTATTGATGGTGGAAATAGTTGGCAATTTGTAGTAACGTTTAATACATTATTAAACGATATCTATTGTACTGCAAATCATGTATACGCCGTTGGTGATTCCGGAAACATATACACCTCGGAAATTACCGTAGGGATTGAGCATATATCTGAAAACGTGGAGGGATATTCACTTTCTCAAAACTTCCCTAATCCGTTTAACCCGGAAACAAATATAAAATTTTCTATTTCCCAAAGTGGAAATGTAAAATTAACTGTATTTGATATAACGGGAAAAGAAGTTGAAAGTTTAGTAAATGAAAAACTTTCAGCGGGAACGTATGCATATAATTTTAACGCCTCGAATTTACCAAGCGGAACATATTTCTATAAAATCGAAACAGATAATTTCGTAGAAACAAAGAAGATGGTGTTGATAAAGTGAACGAAAATATTGTTCACACGTTACTATATTTTGTTCTTCCTTAAGCCCCTTAGCTTTTACAGTAAGGGGTTTTTTTATAGCCGCTTCCTTGAAAAATTTACCTATATGGTATAATGTAAACACATCTTATTTATAAACTTCTATAGCCGATATGTCCGAACGCCTTGAAGATATTATTGCTTTTCGTAAGAAAAAACTAGAAAATTTAGTGGCCGCAGGTCAAAACCCCTATCCAAGCTCGACTAACCGAACTCATGAGATTAGTGATGTTTTGGATAATTTTGAAAAGTTATCTGAGAATGAACTTACGATTGTTGGTCGAATTCGTTCCCTACGTTTGATGGGTCAACTTGCTTTTGCTCATATTGATGATGGCGAAGCGCGGATGCAGATTTTAATACAGAAGGCAGAAGTCGGTGATGAAGCCTTTGATTTTTTTGCGAACAATTTTGATATTGGAGATTTTATTGAAGCGACGGGCAAGCTTTTTACAACTAAGTCTGGAGAAAAAACCGTTCAAGCCGGTAAGGTTCGAATGTTGGCTAAATCTCTGCGTCCGTTACCAACCGAACATTTTGGTATTGCTGATGAAGAGATAAAACTGCGCCAGCGTTATCTTGATATTCTACTTAATCCGGAGACAAAAGATTTATTTGTTAAGAAAGCAATCTTTTGGGATGCGATTCGGGAATTTTTAAAACAACATGGTTTTTTGGAAATGTATATGCCGGTGCTTGAAGCAATTCCTGGGGGCGCTGAAGCCGAACCATTCATTACTCATCACAAGGCGCTTGATAAAGATTTTTACTTGCGAATTTCTTTAGAGCTACCTTTGAAAAAAATGTTAGTTGCCGGTTATCCAAAAGTATTTGAGATTGGTCGAATTTTTCGCAATGAAGGCATTGACCGCGAACACTTGCAAGACTATACCCAAATGGAATGGTATTGGGCGTTTGGTGACTTCGAAGGTATGATGAAGTTTGTGCAGGAGATGTATCAATTTACCATTATGAAAACTTTTGGAACGCTCCAGCTTTCATATCAAGGTCAAATTATTGATTGGAGCGGCAATTGGTCGAAACTAGATTATTTTGAGTTATTTAAAAAATATACTAATCTTGATTTAAATACGATCACCGAAGATGATTTACGGGCGTATATGAACGAACATCATCTTGATTTTGAGAAAACAGCCGGTAAGGGACGTTTAATAGATTTAATTTTCAAAAAGACAATTCGAATTTTGCCTGAAGTATCAATGCAGCCTCACTTTTTGATCAACCAACCGATTGAGATTGAACCTCTAGCAAAAAAGGATGAAAAGAATCCTAAAGTAGTGCAGCGAATGCAGATTTTGGCCTGTGGATCAGAAATGGGTAAGGGTTTTGGTGAGTTAAATGATCCAATTGACCAAGCGGAACGTTTTGCTGAGCAGATGAAATTACGTGAAAAAGGGGATAGTGAGGCTCAAATGCTTGATACTGATTATTTAGAAGCAATGGAATATGGTATGCCCCCAGCTGCTGGTTTTGGGTTAAGTGAGCGAACTTTTGCCATTTTTAATGATCGCTCAGTTCGAGAAACAGTCGTTTTCCCTCCGATGAAAGACGCTTAAATAGGATTTTAAGTTTAAATTTCAATATAACCTCTTCGGCTCAATAGTCAGAGAGGTTTTTTGTTTAAAGCGAGTAAAAATCCTTGGTGGCCCTGCTATTTTTATGTTATAATAAAGAAAGATTGTAGATATGGAAAAATCAAAAAGACTAAGCTTTAACCAGTTCACCACTGCGATGAATGCGGGAGATATTTTGCGTCAAAATATGCTTAAAGCCCGCCTCCAAAACGGTGATCAGCAGTTAGTTAATAGTAGTTGGGAACAATTTGGCCACGCTTTTAAGGATCGGTATTATCAAAAATCAGCCGATACGCGTTCGGCTGTTGTTTCTAGTTTATATCGTCAAGCTATTAGTCAATCAAAAGGCACTAAAAAAAGTGGACTTGGTGATCAGGCGCTTGGCTTAGCAGCCGCACCGATTCAACAAGGTACCAGTGAGTTATTACAGCAAGCCTGGCTCAATTTGGTTGACAGCTTCGGAGCAACCCTTATCTGGATAAATATTCACTGGTTTCTAAATAGAGTGATAGGGGATAAATTCTTTTGTGATTTAGGAAAAGAATGGTTACTAAAAGCGGGAAGTGGCGGAAAAGAAGGAAGTGGACAAATGGTTGAATCTTTAACAGAAAAGCCGTTTGCAGCTCTTGGTTTGTTGGAAAAAGGAGTGATTGTTATGTTAGATATTATAGTCGTTATCCTTCTTTTGATTATAGTAACAATTATAGTTTTGATAGTATATTATTCTTCTCATGCTTTTGAGGCGGTTTGGGATTTGGCGGAGGAATATGTTAAAGCATTGACGACATAAATACTGAAAATCTTTTATGAAATTTTTTAAACAACCAAAAAATATTCTTCTCTGTACCATGGTAATGGTAGGAATTTTATTATTGGTTGTTCCAGCACATGCTCTGGTTATGGAAACCGTCGCCTCGATCGTTGGAAATATTGTCGCTGGTATTGTGTGGATTATTGGACGTGTGCTTGTGGCCTTAATGTTTATTTTGATTTGGATTGCTACATATAATGATTTTATTAATTCCACAGCGGTTAATAGCGGATGGGTAATTTTACGCGACGTGTGTAATATGTTCTTTATTGTGATTCTTTTGTTTGTCGCTTTTGCAACTGTCTTAAACATCGAGGGGTATTCATGGAAAAAAATATTGCCGAAAATGTTGATAATGGCCGTTTTAATAAATTTTTCAAAATTGATTTGCGGAGTAATTATTGATATTGCTCAGGTTGTGATGCTTACTTTTGTAAACGGCTTTCGAGATGTTGGTGGCGGAAATTTAACTGATATGCTCGGAATTAATAAACTGCTGAGCATTGGTAACAATGAAGCGGCCTATACTGCTGAGGGTATAACTCCGTTGAGTGTTATGGGTACGTATATTCTCGCTTTAGGTTATTTGATTGTTTCAACGATTGTAATTGTGGTTATTGTATGTGTTCTAGTTATGAGAATTGTAATGCTCTGGATTCTAGTAACGTTGTCACCGTTGGCCTATTTTTTAGCTGCTTTACCTAATACAAAAAAACATGCAGAGAACTGGTGGAAGCAATTTATAGATAATGTTATTTCAGGACCGATTTTAGCTTTCTTTATTTGGCTTGCATTTACGAGTGCGAGCACGGATGCTGGAAACTTCAAAGCCAAAACTCCCATGCCTATCCCAGGAACTAATGAAGGGAAAGTAATTAATGAAACCCAGCCCTATGCCGGTCTTTCTTCCGTGGGATCAGCTGAGGGTATGCTTAAGTTTATTATTTCAATTGGTATGTTGGTTGGCGGCTTAATGATTACTAAAGAATTAAGCGGAATGGCGGG
>DAORIW010000041.1:0-4409 GCA_035438725.1 bacterium
ATAAGATTCTTATTATTTTTAATATTTTGACGTTTATAGCAACTTTTTTGTTTGGTATCATTGTACCGATTTATAATCCAATGTTTGCCATGGTAGCGTATAGTAATTTTCTTGAAGGAAGAGATTTTTCTATTATGGAAGTCGCTTCAGAATGTCGGAAGCGGTTAGCAGAATTTATACAATTTCAAGTCAATTTCGATATTTCTTTCTTCTCCGAATCTTTGAAGTCGCTTTCTGATAATGCTCAAAGTCAGAAACTTTACTTAAATAAGAGTCTAATCTATGAGATAGCCTTATTTAGTTTTTTGTACGGTAAGCAAAGTATTAGAGAAGTAAAACAAAAATTGGCAGAAATTGAGAAAGAATCTCCTATATTATTTCAGTTACGAAAGCTCGCATTATTGATGAATATAAGAACTCTTTATTTTATTTTTATAACACTTGCATTAGTGCTTTTTCTGGTAAATATTGGTGTATTAGACGCCTTTCTTTTCCTTCCCGTATTAATAAGTATTTATGTGTTTGTGGCGACTGGTGTTAGTCTAAACCCATTATTAAATATTCAGAAGAAAACGGTATATTTTTTTTACGGTATATTCAAGGATCCACGTTATTTAGTGGAATTAAAAAAACAAAATTTAGCTACAATAGTTACGCCTCATTTAGGACTTGGTTTTTTGGGGATGTTTGGATCCCTGATTTTAGTAGGAGTAGCAAGCTCAATTGCCGGGGCGAATTCTATCTATGGTTCATTGTCTATTAGTTTTTTTATTATCGGCTTCGGTTATCTTGTCCATCAAATAATAATTAAACAATTATATGTTAATCAAGCAGCGCTGAGTCCTACTTCTTCCCTTGGTAATTCAGAAGAAAATTCTATGCTTGAATCCACTAAGAAATATATGGGAGTTACTAATAATCCCCAACAGGCAATGCGAGCTTATTTTAATTCTCTAACAATTTTCTTTCTGATTGCTTCGTTACCCGGAATTAATTTTGTGGGTGCTGTGATGCTGGTTTTAACCATGGTTCATCAGAAAATTCAAGTATTAACTAAAGAAGAATTTGAAAAAAATGGTGCATATAAAGGTTTATTAACTTTAGCAATTATTACTTTTATACCATTTCTTGGAACTATTTTCGGAATTATTGGAATTATATATTTATTAGTTCTTAAAAAACGGTACAAAAAATCTAGTAGTAATATTTAGAGACGGAAGAAGAACTCGTGGAACCATCTTTTTTGTTATAGTAAAGAGCGAAATACCGGAATCGAACCGGCGCTTTAGCCTTGGGAAGGCCACGTACTACCACTATACTAATTTCGCTAACAGATAGATTTAATCTAATCTTCGGCTTATTTTGTTAACATCAGATGATGTGGTATAATTATATTGTCATCGAACTTCCTCGTCAACATTAAGTTGGCGTTTTCTTTTTAAGTTTAACCCCATGCGTAAATTAATAGTTATAACGTTGTTGGTTTCTAGTTTTGTATATTTCACTCCTTTAGATAACGTTGCTCAAGCTCAGGAAGAGCAGGAGCCAGAAACTTTTTTGAATCAAACTTTTTCCGCCAGTGTGGGTGAAGCTGGTTTAACTAAAGATATATCTTTAAATGTTTTTGAGGGTGAGCTTCAGGTTGGTATCCCCGCCGGTCGTTTTAGTAAACCTACAATTTTAACGTTGATTAAGACTTCAGAAACAACTATCCCGCCGATCGGTTTAACACTGGCGGGATCAATTTACCAGATTGATATTCCAGCCGAGGCTTTTAGTGCGGGTAAGTATTATATAAGCCTGAAGAGCAGCGGTTCAAATTTTTATAAACAAATTTATTTTTTTGATAAGAATACCGAGGCCTGGCGTCCGCTCGAGACTAATGAGAATTTTAATAAAGGTTTAATTAGTTCAACGGTTACATTTCCATTTTTACGGATTGCTGTTTTTGAAAATCCTAAGAAGTTAGTTAAAGGTGACGCGAGCTGGTATCGGTATAAGAATGGTTTATTTGCTGCTTCACCTGATTTTCCTATTGGAACAAAGTTGCGGGTAATGAATGTTAGCAATAAAAAAGTTGTTGATGTGACCGTTAACGATTTCGGGCCTGACCGAGCTAAACACCCGACACGAGCCGTTGATTTAGACGCTGTGGCTTTTGCCCGATTGGCACCGCTTAGTCAGGGGACCATGCAGGTTTCGGTTGAGAAAATATTTGATACTGTTTCCGTCCCAGCCCCTATTTCTAAACCGGTAGTTAGTACCGGAGCGATGACGATTGAATCCAAAGGGGCGTTAGTGTTAAATAGTTTGGATAAAAAAGTATTATGGAGTAAGGCAGAAAATACTCAGATGCCTTTAGCTAGTTTAACAAAATTAGTAGCCATTAAGACCTTTCTTGATACAAAACCTGATTTGAAAAAAGTGGTGGCCTATTCAGTCGCCGATGAGAAGAAAAATAATGTATATGTTTTACCGAGTGAGTCAGCTCGTTTAAAATTGCTTGATAAGGACGAGGTTACGATTAAAGATTTAGTCTATTCGTCATTAATTGGCTCAACGAACAATACGGTGGAAACCCTAGTTCGCGTTTCTGGTATACCGAGAGATAAATTTATAAAAAAAATGAATGAAAAAGTTGTTGCTTGGGGGGTTAAAAAAACTCATTTCATTGAACCAACCGGTTTATCACCAAAAAATATTACGACGCCAAGCGATTATGCTATAATAGCTAGACAAGTATTTCTTGATCGTTTAATTGCTGAAGCGACAACGCTTCCAAGCTATAGTGTAACAACCATTAATACTAAACGTACTCATTCGTTTAAAAATACCAATACCTTAGCCCGTGACGAGAACTCACCGATTCTTGGTTCAAAGACTGGCTATTTAGTTGAAGCGGGATATTGTTTGGCTACTAAATGGCCCACGAGTAAAGATAAAAATATTATTGTCGTTTTGTTTGGCGCCCCGAACCGAAATGCTACAGTTGAAGATACAAAAAAATTAATCGCTTACGCAGAACAGAATATTAAATAACATGATTCGTCTCGATAACGTTTCTAAAATATATCAGCCTAATATCAAAGCCCTTGATCATATTAACCTGACGATTAAGCCGGGTGAATTTGTATCATTGGTTGGGCAATCCGGAACCGGTAAGACAACGTTGGTTCGTTGTTTAATCGGTGAAGAACGACCAACCGAAGGTCGAATTCAGATTGGAGATTGGGATATTACTAAAATTGGAAAACGAGAAATCCCATATTTACGTCGTCAGATTGCGGTAATTTTTCAGGACTTTAAATTGTTACCAAAAAAAACCTTAGCCGAAAATGTGGCCTTTGCTTTAGAAGTTGCTGGTAAAAGTAATAAAAAAATTAAAGAGATTGTTCCTAAAGTAATGGGGATTGTTGGTTTGGGTGGAAAAATGAAACGTTATCCAAACGAAGTGTCTGGTGGTGAGCAGCAGCGAGCGGCGATTGCTCGGGCTTTAGTCTATCAGCCAAAAGTATTATTAGCCGATGAGCCAACGGGTAATCTTGATTCTATTAACGCTCAGGAAATTATTGATTTATTACTCAAAATTAATGAGTTTGGTACTACGGTTTTATTAGTTACTCATAATAAAGATATCGTGAATCGTCTTAAACGTCGAGTAGTTACCCTTCATGACGGTAAGGTTATTTCCGACCAAGCGGTTGGTAAATACGTTATTTAATTCTATGTTAATTTCACTTGCCCGAGCTGTAAAGTTTAGTCTCCAGGATATCTGGCGCAATGTGTGGCTATCGCTCGTCACGATTGTTATTTTAGTGTTAGCTTTATTTTCGGTGAATTTATTGTTAGCTGTTCAGGTAATTTCTGGGGCGGCGGTTGATACGGTGAGAGATAAGATTGATATTAGTTTATATTTGCGACCAGACGGCGCAGAAAGTGATATTTTAGCCCTACGAGGTAAAATTAGTACGCTTGAGAACGTCCGCGAGGTTACGTATGTTTCAAAACAGGAGGCCCTTGAAACTTTCCAACAAAAACATCAGAATAATCCTGATGTTATTGGTGCTTTACGCGAGCTCGATACAAATCCCTTATCGCCCAGTTTAATTATCCAACCTAAAAATTTAGATAAATACGATGATTTAATTACAGATTTGAATAAGATTAGTGATCCTTTGATTGAATCAAGAAACTTTGATGATCATAAACTCATGCTTCAGAAAATTAATACCATTACCGATCGGGTGAGTGAGGCGGGTTTTTTGGCCAGTGTTCTTTTTGTCTTTATTACGTTATTAGTTTTATATAATACAATCCGTGTGGCTATTTATACCCATCGTCAGGAAATTGCTATCATGCGTTTAGTCGGCGGATCGAGTTGGTTTATTCGTTCGCCCTTTCTTATTTCC
>DAORIW010000042.1:0-3859 GCA_035438725.1 bacterium
AGATTGTTCATAAAAAGGTAAAACTTACTTCTAAGCAAAAAGTGTTACGTACTGCTTTTCAAAAATATGCATTAATGTCTAACCGAGCTGATGAAATAACGAATAAAGGAATCCAAGTTCTCCAGCCACTCTTTCATCGTATAGCCGATACATTAGAAATAAAATATGAACATGTTGCAAACATGCGTTTTTCTGAGATTATTAAATCGTTAGAAGAAAAAAAATTATCAGTTGATAAAGCGGAATTAATTCGAAGAACAAATGATCATTTATTTTGGTTTCATGATGGAATAATTATTCTTAATACTCAAGGAAAATATGATAAAGAAATTCAAAAACAAGTTCATATAGTTCCAACCTCGCTTTCCGAGTTAAGGGGTCAAAATGCCTCGGTGAATAAAAATATTACTGGTGTTGTAAAAATTATTTATACGCCACAAGATATAGAGAAATTAAAAGAGGGTGAAATATTAGTAACTTCAATGACTAACCCCGAATTTTTACCAGCTATGCAAAAAGCTCTCGGATTTATTACTGATGATGGTGGATTACTGTGTCATGCTGCTATTGTGGCCAGGGAGTTAGGAAAAACATGTATTATTGGAACTAAAAATGCTACTCAAGTTTTAAAAGATGGAGATGTAGTTGAAGTTGATGCGGATAATGGAATAGTATTTCTAATGCCAAACGAAGGGAAAAAGTAAATAAAAATGCCACCCGTTATGTACGAAAATGTATTTAAAGAAGGAATTGATCCAGACGGCTTAACTCCAGAACAGAGAGCAATAGCAGATTCATTAATGCCTGCTTTCGCAGAAAAAAGCCTTCCAGAAAATGAACGAAGAGATTGCGAGGAAGAGGTTAATACACTTGAGATTCGTTTTACTGTATTTGAAACTGTGCATACTTTAGAGGATTTACATAAAATTATTGATCTCACTCCTAATGAAGCTCCACGACACCCCCGTAGGGAACGCGCAAGACTAGATCTTATTCCGATAGTAGCAATATTAAAATCTTTAAAGGAAACAAATATATCTAAAGAAAGATATATGGAATTACAAGCCAGGTATACAATTCTCTCAAAGGCTGTGGGAATGATAAATAATAACAAGGTTAGGCACTAATTAGTTATGACTTCAAATATCACATCGAATAATAATGGTATGATAGATCCTTATAATGCAGAGTGGTCTTTACTATACGAAAAGGAGATGAATAAAATAAAAGAAGTATTTGGCAACTTTTTAATTGATATCCAGCATATAGTCAGTACTTCAATACCAGAAATATCAAAAACTAATTAGTGTTTAATAGAACCACAATTTCAGCTCGAAGTGGTCAACCGCCTTGTGGCGAATTTGTTTAATGCTATAATTTAAATATGAAAACCGCCCTAATTACAGGAGCAAGCAGAGGCATTGGCCAAGCAATCGCCATTGCTTTAAGTAATGATGGTTATTCCGTAGCTATTAACTTCAAATCTGACTTTGAGTCTGCTCAAGAAGTTTTAAAAGAATGCAATAAACATTCCCAATGCAATATTCTTATTCAAGGAGATGTATCAGAGGAACATGATGTTACAAACATTTTTGAAAAAATTAAGACAGAATTTGGACATATAGATGTTCTTGTAAACAATGCGGGAATTTTTGATGAGGATGATAATCCGACAAATATTAAAACGTTTAATAATATTTACAAAAATAATTTTCTAAGTGCTCTTTTAGTAACTAAGTACGCGCTGCCGCTCATACAGACCGGTAAAATCATAAACATTTCCTCAGTTCACGGTAGGCTCGGCTATGGAAGACCGATGACTGCAGCATATTCAGCATTTAAAGCTGCTCTAGAAAATTACACTAAAAACCTAGCCAAAGAATTGGCACCTAAGATTTTAGTTAACGCAATAGCACCCGGAAGAGTCGCAACTTCTATGTGGGGGGACCCAGATAAGGAAGAACAAAATGAATTGGGCAAAGTTCACCTAATTAATCGAATGATCCAACCTGAAGAGATAGCTGACGTGGCTATGTTTTTAATTAAGAACAACGCCATTTGCGGAGAAGTATTATCAGTCGATGGTGGTATGAGTTTAGTTACTTTAGGATAATCGCTCGAAACTCCTCGATTCCGCTTTCTAAAATTACTTACATCAGTCAATGAGCTCTTTACCGAATTACGGTCCTTGCTCGAAGAGGCTACCTGTCTAGAAATACCAACGACATGTAGAATATAATTCTATGTGGTACACTAAGGCTATGAATATAATCTATATTGGGCTAAGTCTCTGTATTGTTTGGTCTATCTGGGGCTTTTTTTCGTCGCGGGTAGAGAATACGCCGTATTCTATATTAGAGTCAAAACAGGGTTATGAGATCCGTCTATACCCCGTTCATATAGTTGCTCAAACAACCGTTAGCGGTTCATATAATAACGCGCTGAATCAGGGCTTTCGTATAATCGCCGGATATATTTTTGGCGGTAACACAAAAAAAGAAAGTATTGCTATGACTGCCCCAGTGATTGAAAAAGCCTCAGTGTCAGAACCTATTGCTATGACCGCTCCAGTCACGGCAACCGTTGAAGGGGAGACACATACAATTACTTTTGGCATGCCTCGCTCGTATACTCTCGAAACTCTTCCAGTGCCCACCGACAAACGTGTGCAGCTAGTAACTATCCCCGAAAAGAAAATGGCCGTTAATCGATTTTCTTGGATTCGTACCGATGCTCGGCTGAAAGTAAAGAAACAAGAACTTCTTGAAACATTAAAAAAAGATAATATTATGGTTGTCGGTGAACTACAGTATGCTGGTTATAATGCACCTTGGACACCGCCCTGGATGACTCGACACGAAGTTTTAGTCGAAATTAGATAGTTGAAATAATGTTATAATAGAAAAAATTAAATATATTATTATGAATGTATCTAAAAACAAGTTAATATCGCTGATTGTTATTTTGGTGATCTGTGCTGGTGCGGCAGTTTTTGTCGTTAATAAATATTATTCGTCGCCAAAAGAGGGGAATAATAGTCCTTCGGTAGTTAATTCTGATACGGTCTCTCAGGCTACTAATGAGCCAATTATTGGCTTTACTCCAACCTACCAGGAGCAAATAGTTCCACTGTCTGCAGTGGCAAATTATCCGGGTGTGATTGCCAAATATAACTTGCATCTTTCTTCCGAGCAAGAGAAATTTTTGGAAGCTCATCGGTTTATATTACTAGATTCTAATCAAGCTTCTTTTTCGAAGTTAGGTAATAATTTTGATCAATGGCTCGTTGATTCTGATGCCCTCGGTGGTGGTTCTATATATGATCGTAAACCAGAAGATGCGGTTTTAGTAACTCCCGATACGATGCTTCATGCTTACCATAAATACTTTGAATTAACCCTTGAACAACTCGAACAACATGAATTAAGCGAGGCTCTCGGTAGTTTTTTAACTGGTCTGCATAATAATATAGCATTAGCGGTAAAAAGTAGTCGCGGCGATGTTAAATTACGCTACCAGAATTTAGAAGCTCAGATTGTATTGGCTCGCGTTTTGTTTGAGAATAAAAATGGAGCCAAACCTAGTTATTTCCCTTCTCCTGAGGATGAAAAAAAGTATAGCGATCGCGATACTACTGTTGATAATCTTGATAATGCCAAAAAGATTTTAAATACTTATTCAAAAGATTTGACGCCTGAATTAGTCTCGGCAGTAAATGTTGATTTGGCAGAAATATATTCGGCCAAGAATATTGGGGCATCTCCCTTATTCAAGCAGTATGATTCTAAAATTAAGACTGATTATACGCAATTCACTCCCCGCAGTCACTATACTAAAAACTCAACCTTGCGCGCGTATT
>DAORIW010000043.1:0-3811 GCA_035438725.1 bacterium
AGGACCAATTATTGTTCTCGTTTGTTTCGGTTTGGCGGAAATTTATAGTATTAGCTTAGGGCAGAGTGGCGCTGATTTACTCTTCTTCCGTAAACAGGTCGTTTTTGTAATTCTTGGCCTTATTTTTTATTTTATTTTTGCTTCTTTTGATTTTCATCATCTATATAGTTATGCGGTTTATTTATACATTTTTGGAATTTTTTTACTGATAGCCGTTTTATTGTTTGGACAAACAATAAATGGTACTAAAGGTTGGTTTAATATTTTTGGTTTTGGTATACAGCCAGTGGAATTAATTAAAGTTATATTAATCATTTGTCTTGGACGCTATTTTTCAAAAGTTTCCGTTTCGATTCGACCTCTACGGCATTTTATAATGAGCGGTGCCACGGTCGCCTTTTGTATGTTACTCATTCTAGGTCAACCGGACTTAGGTTCTTCAGCATTATTATTTGTGATTTGGATAATCTTTATTGCTGGCGTAGGTTTTGAGAAAAAATATTTAATCATTACCGCTCTGGGTATTATTATAACTTTTGGTCTTTCCTGGCAGTTTGTTTTTAAAGATTATCAGAAACAGCGTCTTTCAAGCTTTTTAACGCCCTCGGCCGCTTCAACTCATTATAATGTTCGTCAGGCGATAATTGCTGTTGGGGCTGGAGGAATATCAGGAAGAGGACTCGGTTTTGGGTCACAATCTCAGTTAAAATTTTTACCAGAAGCAAATACGGACTTTATTTTTGCCGTTATTGCAGAAGAATTGGGCTTAATTGGGGTTTTAATGGTAATTAGTTGTTTTGCCTTACTCCTGTATCATTTAATTGCTATTTTGCCAAACGTTCGAAATTATTTTGGTTCTTTAGTCATTATTGGCGGGGCAGGCTTGATTTTTATTGAAATGTTTATTAACATTGGTATGAATATAGGAATTTTGCCAGTAATTGGTATTCCTTTGCCCTTTGTGAGCTATGGAGGTAGTTCTTTATTAGCTCATATGACATTAGCGGGAATAATCCAAAATGTTATTAGTCGGTCAACGGCCAAGCGGTAGAAATCATTATAAGCTTTAAAGTTATCAGGATGATTTAGAAAAATCAGTCTAATTTTAACAGCTTTATAACTTTATTACTTTATAATTTAACGTATGTCAGAAGCTATTAAACTAAGCGCAACGACTCGCCAAGGATCGTTAGCTGATAAGAAAGATTTTATTCCAGCCGTTATGTATGGTTCAGGTGTGGATAATACCATGCTTGATCTGAAGCGACCGGAGTTTGAAAAAGTTTTTATCAAGAGTGGTGAATCAGGATTGATTACGTTGAAGCTTGATGAAGATCAAGAATATCCAGTGATTGTAAAAGATTTTCAAGTTGATCCAATTAAGCAGCGAATTATTCATGTTGATTTCTTTAAATTAAATATGAAAGAAAAAGTTGTGGCTGAAGTAGCCTTGGAATTTATTGGTGAGGCGCCAGCGGTTAAGACATATGGCGGTATTGTAATTCAGAATTTCAACGCTTTAGAAATCGAATGTTTGCCTTCTGACTTAATTCAGAAGATTGATATAGATCTTTCGATTTTGAAAGAAGTTGGTGATGCGATTCATGTTTCAGATATTAAATTACCAGACGGCGTTGTCTTTAAACAAGACTTGAACGACTTAGTAGTTAACGTTGTTGAGCCTAAGAAAGTAGTTGAAGAAGTTGTTGTTGCTCCAGAAGCCGAGGTTGCTCCGGCTGCTGATGCCGCTAAAACCGAAGAAAAGAAGGATGAAAGTAAGAAAGATTCGAAATAATAATAAAGTAAGGATGTGGAGAAAATAGCTTTAGAGCATAGTATAGAAAAAGAAAAAGCTTTACCCGAGATTATTGGAGAAATAATTAATACCTTACAGTCAGAATTTCCTGATTGTAATTTTTCGATTCAAGAAGGAAGGAAAATCGGTTCAGCGATTTTTCTTTCTGTTCGTATAAAAGGAGTTAATGACGCGGTTGTTCAGCGTCGTTTGCAAGAGTTGTCCAGACAATATGATTTGGAGATGGTGGCTTTTGATGGTAATACAAACTACATAGTTCACCAAAGAAGAATAAACGGTAAAGTAAACTGGCGACGTTGGTTATATTACCCTGAGGCAATTAGCGGGGAGGCGGCAGCTATTGTCGATAAGATTGTTGAAACTTCGCCTGAGCTCAGTCAGGAAGTGGAAGCAAATAAAAAAGTTATTGATAGTTATGAAAAATATTGTAATTTAATTGAATCAGCTTTCGAAACCGGAGTAATAACTAAAGATGAGAAAGCTATAGTTGAGGGACAAGCTCACCAAGTGAGCTGGGGATACAGTAGTTAATCTTTTATTTAGTTAGTCCCTTGTACTATTGTATACAAATTCCTTTTTTCTGTATAATTGAGCTAAAATTAGCAACTATTTTGCAATTATGCCAATATCAATAGTTTTGATTTTTTTATTTTTTTAGTAATTGGATTATTTTTAGACGTGTTAATTCTAAATTGGCTGACAAAAAAGTTTAATGTTTCAAACGTAACACTTAAAACAACGGTAAAGATATTTTCTCTTCAGCTAGCTATTGGTCTATTGATTGGTATTATCTTAAACATTGTTTTCTCTACTTTAAATTTACAAATCATTTTCTCTATTTCATCGCCTTTTATCGGTTTCTATATTTTTCACAGACTCTTTAACAAATATTATAAAACTGAGTTAAAACAAAATATAAAAATTTATCTTTTCCATTTATTGTCATCTCTACTCCTTGCGATTATTCTAATAATTTTTATTAGGTCATTTATTTTCCAACCTTTCACAATAAAAGGAGATTCAATGAATCCAACCTTAAAAAATTTAGATTATGTTTTCTTGAAAATGTATGACAAAGATTATCACAGAGGGGATATTATTATTTATAAAGACCCAAAAGACGAAAGGGTATTTAATATTAAACGTATTATTGGTTTACCGGGTGAAACAATAGAGATGAAAGATGGGCAGATATATATCATAGATAGTGAGAACAGAGTAAAGCTAGAAGAACCCTATGAATCCAAAGAAATGATTACGTCGTCACTCTCAGATCAGATAACTATATTAAAACAAAACCAATATTATGTTTTAGGTGACAATCGGGAAGTTCAGAAAGTTTATGGTGCTATTGATGAATCATTAATTTTTGGTAAATATTGGTTTACTGGCTTATCACATTAATACCTTGCTTATATCCTTGTGCACAATGTCCTTATACGATACCCCTATACAGGTAATAATATTAGTTAAACCTTATTAACCCTATTCTTACTTTCTTCGCTAAGTCTACTTTGAAATTGGCTGGCTGGCTCCAGATTTTTTCAAAGAGTTTTTTTTGACGTGGGTTAATTTCGCAGATAATAGTAATAGGAATAGGAAAGTCTTGACGCAAAAGGTTAATTTGCTGAGCTAGTTTTTCGTACAATTCGAGACCATTTTTTCCGCCATCTAAAGCCAGGATTGGTTCACGACTAATTGATTTTTCTTTTTTAATTTCTTGGGGAGTTAGGTAGGGGAGATTAGCGAGAATAATAATATGTTTGGCCTGCTTAAAAAGGATAGGTTTTTTTAATATAGTCGAGAGAAGATTGCTATGTAAAAAAGTAATATTTTGGATATTTAATTTTTTAGCATTTTGCTTGGCGACGGTTAAGGCTTTTTTGGAAATATCCAAAGCTAGTCCTTTTATTTCATGTCCATTTTTATTGAGTTCATGAAGCAAGGAAAGAATGAGACAGCCAGTGCCTGTTCTAATATCGATAATTAATGTTT